>JAFWTA010000029.1 GCA_017519145.1 Ruminococcus sp. | reverse complement strand
CAAATAGAAGACCGAGCCTGTTATTGCAAGCTCGGTCATAAAAATAATGTCGCCGTTCCTATACGCCTTTCGCAGTTCATTCATAAAGCCGTAAGGGTTAAAGGTAAGCTCTCTGAGGCTTTCGGCTATCTCATAATACTTATTCTTTCGGAAGTGAGGAACAGCAGGGAGCGCGTCCTCGCCGTTCAACGCCTTGAGCTGCTCGTTCCAGTCCTTGTATTCGGGAGCGCATCTATGTATATCCATGTATCCTTGTTCCATAATGATATCTCTGAGGCGCTCATATCCATCGATACCGCCCTCATCATTATCGGTACAAAAGCATATCTGCTGTAAATTATCATGTGTTTCAAGCGCACCTATCAGCGGATGCTCATATACGCCGTTCAGAGTTATATATGAGTGCTCCTGCCAGTTATCGGGATACAGCGTTATGAAACTTAGCATATCAATGGGAGCTTCAAAGACATACAGTCTGTTTGAAGT
This sequence comes from Ruminococcus sp., assembly GCA_017519145.1. Lineage (GTDB taxonomy): Bacteria > Bacillota > Clostridia > Oscillospirales > Ruminococcaceae > Ruminococcus. Next base: position 38,594 of record JAFWTA010000029.1, on the reverse strand, counting down.
GCCGAAATGACCGAAGCTGTATCTGGTGTCAGAGCCGCCTACAGTAATCCTGAAGCTGTTTCCGTAAGTTGTAGCGGAGCGTTTGCTTGCCTGTCTTGGAACACCGTTCTCGTCCAATCCTACGAACACAACATTGTGATGCTCTTTATCCTCATAGAGAGTATGAGCCTTTGCAAAATGAGTGATTATCTCAGGAGCTATATGCCGCTGTTTTATGAGGTAAGCGTACACTCTGTGCATATCAGTGTTGACTTCGGGGAGTTTGAATTCCTGTTTCTTTTCTGCTGTCTCCGCTTTATGCGGAGGACTGTGCTGCTGTGGTTCAACCGTATATCCAAGCAAGCTGTGAACTGCATCTACGAAGTTCATACCGTAGAAATACTGCATGAACTTTATAGCTCCGCCGCCTATCTGAGCCTTATGGTCGAACCATCTGTTGCCTGACATGGTTATGCTGTCATGCTTACCGCCGCCGTCGGTATATATGAGCTTGTACTCGCGCCCTGCACGTTCAAGTTTTTCGCCGCGCATACGCAGGAATTCTGCTAATTCAACGTTGTTGGCGGTCTGCTTTTGTTCTTCTGTAAATGCAATGTATGGCATTCTTGTTTTCTCCATAAATATATTTTTTATGTAGTGTTAAATGAAAGAGGGTAGTATTGTAAATACTACCCTCTTTCATTAAAAGCGTATACCTAACAGTCCGCCGTTTTCTTGGTCATCAGAAATCTGTAAGACTACACTATTATCAAATTGTAATTTAAATTCATCATCAAATTCTTGATATGGTATCATATCAGAATTGAGCAGACAAATATATTGAATACCGAGGTCGATGCTTTTTTGTTGTGCCAGCATTAAAGCTCTTGCCACCTGACGTTCATCCACTCCATCAAAAATAGTGCTATCATGAATTAAAAAATCAGGATATTGTTCTCTATCATGTCCCAATTCAGTTAATACAATGTCATAGCAAAAAACCTTCATGTAGTTTACACCTTGACTTCTTGCATTCTTTATTTCAACACCAAAGGAATAGCCTGTTTCTTTTAAATCTATTGTTAAGGTTCCAGATTCAGGATACAGGTATTCCGTATTGCTTTTAAATAAAGACACTGCTTTTTCACGTACTCTCATACGCTCATTGTAATCCTGCCGTGATTTTAACAACAGTTCTTGGTTTTCAATTTTTAATCTGCTTTTGCTATCTTCAATGTACTCTGCAGATTCTAACCGCTTCTTAGCATCTTCCAAAAGCTGTTTTGATTCTGCATATCGATCCTGAATAAGGATATATTCAGCTAAAGCTCCATGTGTCTTTAGAATAAGCATTTTTTCAGATCGTCGATTGCTTAAACTTTCAATTTTGCTCTTTATTTCGAAAATCTCCTTATGAAGATAACTTATTTCATTACGTAAGTATTCTTCTCTATTCTCAACGAGTGATTTATGAAATTCAATAACTTCAGATAAAGGTACAATAATAGAATCTTTGAACAACACTCCAGCTTCGTCATATATTTGTTTTATTTCTTCAATAGGTAGTTCTGGTTTCTCTTGCTCATAGTTTTTTTCATATCTTTCTAATAACTGTTCTCTTAATACAAGTGTATTAGTTAGTGTATGTATTTCGTCCGTAAGAGAATTAACTTCTTTTGATATTTCTTCGTATTGCGGATGAACTTGAAATTTGTCCAATTGTTTTTTTAATGAATCAACATCTTTTTGCCGTGTTATGACTTCAGTACTTAATTCACCTATGTTCAAACTAAAATCGCCAATAACTCCTGTTTTAGCTGCTTTTTTATAATCCTCTATTCCTTTTTTACGCTCTTTGATTTTTTGAAACTGTCCAGCGTAATTCATGCTTAAATTAAGAAAATATGAATTACATATCTGTACACTTGATGCTTTTTGTTTCGGATAATATTCAAATGCTTTTCTATATCCATCAATATTTCTTCGAATTGTATACGAAATTAATTCTCTAAAAGACGGAATACAGTCTTGAAAGTTATCATCAGTCGATATTCCATAAAATTCTTTTAACATTACCTTGTTAAAAGAGTTTGGAGACACATAATATTGCTTCTTTATTTTATCATATTTACAGTCAAAACATGATGAATTGCTATACGGAGCTATATACAGCTTGTTTGGATTGTCTGTAAAACGTTCAATGGTATAAACTACATCATCAATATCTAACTCTAATTTAAAAGACCATCCTTTTAAATTATCATTTTTAAACACGGAGTTGGAATCAACTTTAGCACCCAAACAGAAATGTATTATTTCTATAAGTGTTGTCTTTCCTGCACCATTGCGAGTTCTTTTTTCCTCGTTTTCATTATTATGATTTCTTGAGGCTAAAATGACATTAAATCCATTATGAAATATTACAGGTTTAAAGTTCTTATTATTACTTTTTATGGAATGAATCATTTTTTGCACCTCACAATCAAGCCGTCTTTTAGTTCAATAGCTTTAATCATATATAAATAGTCAAGCACTAATAAATATTTTTCATAACTAACTATAAACTTGCTTTTTTTAACTTTATCCCATAATAATGATAGCGTTTGAGGCTCAATGAGTTCCATTAAAATAATTGCACCACAATTCAAAAGTGAATATTCCAATTTAATATTTTTATCTGGTAAAATCATTTCTCAAACACCTCACATTTTTCAAAAAAATATGTAAGTATTCCGAGACCTGCTGCTTTATAATGAAACTCACTATTATTACCACTTGCAAAGTCCCACAATTCAGAAAATATATCATCAGAATTCTTGTTCTGCCCCTTTAATTCTCTATATTTCTGAGCCATTATAGTTGTTAATTTAGCAGGAAACGATGTATCAGGATGCCTGTTAAGGTAATCTTCAATAATAGCACTACTAGACAATCCCATAGTAATATATTGTTGAAATTCTTGTAAAGAATTCTTTTTTATTTTTTCGTCTATTTTTAACAGAGAATATGAAGGACTAAGGCAAGTAGATTTATAAGATCTAATCAAATAATTTGCCAAAACTTCCAATTCTGCAAAAGTATATGAAATCACTCCTTGTTCAAGTTGTTCAACAACCCACTTTTCATGCTTCTCTTTTAATTTAAATAATTCCTCAGCTGGATACGCTTCACTCTCTGTATCAATCTTTTTATGGCAATTACAACATAAGAATATTAAATTAGCTTCGCTATTTACAAAACTATCTAGTTTTGAGGCATCATATCGAGCAGCGCCAGTTTTTTCACCATAAATATGTGCATTTTCACCAATACAAGGTGAAGAATCCTTATTTGTCTCAACTAATATTGTTTTACACATAGCACAGCGATTTCCACTTTTAGTATGTAACTTCCTTTGATCTTTTGAAGATATAGCAGCTTTATTCGACATTTTATCACCTCAATATACAATACTTCAAATTGTATTATATACCAAGTAGAACAATTAGTCAATATAATAGATATTAATATTTACACTAATTTTATTATTGAAACTCCAATTAAAGATGGCTAATATACTAAAAATCAAAACGAAGATGTTACACATCCTCAGTTATCTACATATTATACCTATTATCGTTAGAAAAGTCAAGAGATACGCCCACCGTTATATATTAACGATATTCCATATATACAGCGGCGCAGTCAGCGAAAAGATAAGACAGCCGAAAATAATAGCCGCAGGAGTCCACTCTATCTGACCATGCTTTCGATAATCCATATAGAGCAGACCGATCTTTATGAACAGCAGTATAGCAAGCACAACGTCTATAACAGGGAAAATGACATTGTTGGTTATGGTCTTTATCTGTCCCTTTGCCTGATTCCAGGTGCTTTCTACAGCTCCTGCAACATCGCCCTCGGCATGAGCGTTCATTACTGCGAAATTCATAAATGTCATTACTGCCGCAAGCTCACAGGCGAGGGCTCTTTTGATGTTTTTCTTCAATTTATCGACCTCCAGTCATTTCAACAAGTCTGCCCGTGAGGACAGTCCTTGCATTTTTAAATTCATAGCTGCACGTTGACAGGGATATGAACCTGTCATTGTCAGCGTACTCTGTTTCTTTCAGCACTACCGATTTTTCGCATATATGCGGTATCCACTCCGATATAGGAGTATTGCCGTCATACAGCTCATCGTTGCAGTCGGTCTTGGCGCATGAGAAAAAGTCTATGCGGTATACGGTTTCGGGCGTAGCCAGCCAGCCGTATCTGTGGCTTTCAAAGTAGCTGCTGTCTGCGAAGTTAAGCACTCCTGCAAACATCGTACCGTTTTTCATGCTGTGACCATAAAGGATATTCACAGGATTCATAAACCTGTTCTCGCAGCGGCAGTCAAGGAAGATAGTTCCTGCTTTGAGGCTGCTGCCGTCATAGGCGTGGGACAGATAATATTCGTTATCTCTGCCCTGAGTAACAGGATAGGATATGTTCGTATTCGGTATGTACAGCCAACCGATAACATCGGGATAGGCTTCATTCAGCGACTGTGCCGACTCCATAAGACTATGGCGCACCTCGTCAGGGATAGTATCCGATGCAGTAACAGGAGCTTCATTTGCGGTTGTATATCTGACGTTTACCGCTGTTGTGTCTGCCGCAGTTGTCTCCATAAGGTCATCGGTTATCTCGTCGAGAGTTCCCTGTGAAACCATTATCGGTTTAAACGGGAGCAGATCGTTCTCAGCCTTATCCTGTGCAATATCGTCCTTGAAATAGACATAGAAGCCTCCTAAGAGGAGGGCGGCTGAAACAGCCGCCGCTATGCGAAGTATATTCTTCTTATTCATTTTTTGAGCCCTCAACAAAGTCTGGACAAAGCTCGGAATACTTGTTATCAGGCATATCTTTTCCCTTTGTCATTTTTCTGTACTTGTAGGATACATAGAAAACGCCGCAAAGCCCAACAATTATCATTGCAAGTCCCAGCGGATTTCTTCCTGCATCACCTGTAGGCGGTGGAGCAGTAGGCTTATCAACAGCCTTATCGACCATTGTTATGCAGGGTACTCCGTCTGAATTGTAAGCGTTAGCCTTAACGCCGTCAACGGTAACGCTGCCATTTTCATCAATCGTGAACTGTATATCGGTAGCGATAACATAGCCGTCAGGCGCAGCAATCTCCTTGAGCGTATATGTGCCGTAGGGAATATTTGAAATAATGTGAGCCTCATCACCTGAAGTCCACTCGTCAATGACCTTGCCTTCTACGTCTATTAGCTGCATTTTCGCTCCCGTCAGTTCCTTTCCGTAAATATCCGTTTTGCTTATGGAAACAGAAACAGGACGGTTTTCGGCGGTTATCTCCACAACATCTCCGTCCTCAGAAATGTTGACTTCATACTGCTTGTCCGACAAAATATATCCTGTGGGAGCAGCTATTTCCTTAACGATATATTCGCCGTGGGGAATGTCAGTGAAGCCGAACTTTCCGTCCTTGTCAGACTCAGTTGTAAGCAATGCATTTTCAGCGGTAAACTCGGTGGTAACTGTTGCAAAAAGTCCGAATACAGCCTTTTCGAGAGGTTCGTTCTTCTCATTGACCTTTTTGCCCGATACACTGCCGCGCTTGAGGTTATTCAAAAAGGTGCCGCAGTCTATGTCAACTATGGTCTGCTCCTGTCCCATGTACTCGAAATTCACAAGATATTTCTCGCCGTTAAGCATATAGCTCTCATCGGTTGCGATCTCCTGTACATAATAGCGAGAGAACGGCAGCTTTTTCTCAAAGTGTGCAGTCATGTCCTCTCCAAGAGTTACAGTTGATATCAAGCCGTTTTCGGGGATAACAGTACTATCTGCAGCAGTAATATCTTCCGCAGCGAACAGTCCGAATGTCACATTCTTGTACTCGTCCTTATCGCCGATACCGAACTTCTCATCATGCTCCATGAACTTTTCAAGGTGGATATCAACGCCCTGATAATCGTTGATGAAACTGCTGTTTACTGCATCGCAGACTGCGACTTCCTGTCCTGCATAGGTAATTTCAACGAGCTTTTCTTCGCTGTTAAGCACATATCCCACAGGAGCTTTTTTCTCGGTAACAGTATACTTGCCGAGGTACAGTTCTCCTGTAACAGCATAGCCGTTTGTGTCTGTGATAAGATAGGCAACTACTTCGCCGCTGGTTGCTCTGAGAGTGCCGTCTGCGGTATAGATGTCCTCAGCGGCTCTTACCTCAAATTCAGCTCCGCTGAGACCGCTTTCCTCAAAAACGGGAGTATACTTATCGTCCGCAGCAGTCACGCTCTTGAAAACATCGCCGCGCTTGGAAATAGATATTTTTCCTTTCTGCGGAGTATCATATTTCTCGACCTCGATAGTTTTTTCAGAGCCGTCAACTGTGAAAGGAACAGGCTCATTATCGAGGAAATATCCTGTGGGAGCTTTCATCTCATGGAGCTCATACTCACCGTAGGCAATCTCTTTCGGGAGCATTAATGTGCCGTTCTCATCGGTATAGAACGTATCGAGAGTTGTTTCTTCGGGGTAGTTAATGGTCTGTGAAATGTATTCGCCGCGGTCAACGCTCCATATCTTGAAGCCAACGCCAGAAACTGGAATTACCTTGCCTGTCTCAGCGTCCTTTTTAGTTATTTTTATATTTGCGGAGATAACCGCGTCATTGAGAATATACTGATATGTCTTGCCGTTTTCGTCAATAATAACATCGAAGTCCTCCACAAACTCAGTATTTTTCCAGCCTGTGACCTGATGAACGGTATACGTGCCGTATGGAAGCTCCTTTGTCTGAGCAAAGCCATTTTCGTCTGTAGTGAGATAGTCACGCTCAGTTTCCTTTGCGTTATTGAAGCTGCCTGCGCTCTTGAGGAATATCTCAAATTCTGCATCGCTTTCGGGAGTCTCGATACCTGTTGTACCGTCATCGCTGTGCTTTATGAGAGCGATCCTTCCCTTTATAACGTCCTCGGTAACGCCGAGGGAAATTGGGGTCACTTCAACTTTGTAATTCTGAGGCTCTGCGCCGACCTTATAAATGGTATCATTGAGCTGGTAGCCCTGTGAAGGTGTAAGCTCCTGAAGAGTGTAATTGCCGCAGATGAACTCGTCAGTAATGAAGTGACCATTTTCGTCCGTTGTATATGTGGCTATTCTTTCGCCGTCACGATAAAGTCCGTAAGTTGCACCTGATAGAGTTGCATTGCCCTGTGCAGTGCTATTCTCGCTGTCGGTCTTTTTTACTTCTGCTTTGAACTTCTTGAGGCGATTCTCAAACTTTACTCCGACTGTAAGGTCGGCATTTCCGCTTGTGAACGTTACGTCCTGTGACTTTGGCGTTACATATTTCGAGTCGGTATTGACTTCGGAAACAGTATAGTTTATCGCACCTTTGGTGCTGAAATCATAAACGTGCAGTCCATCAAAAACGGCAACGCCGCTTGAATTTGTCTTGGCGTTCTTGGTATGTTTTCTGCCGCCGTCAGTCCATGTGAGCTGGAACTCGCGGTCAGCAATAACTCCGTCCTCGGCAGTCTTATTTATTGTTATCTTACCGCTTGTCACATCTTCCTCAACATTGACGTTGCCGTTTGCTTTCAGAGCCACAACATCGGGGGAAAGGTCATAGCCTTTCGGTGCGGATATCTCCTTGACATAATACTGCTTGTTGGGCAGCTTTATCGAGCCTGTTCCGTCAGTTCCTATGGTTATCTCTCCGACCTTATGTTTACAGTCTTTATCAGTATATACGCCGTATACTGCCTTTGAACCGTCTATACTGCTTACGCCGCTTATCTTAACGCTGTTGTCGGTGCTCAGAACCTTTGTAATGGTGAACTTAACGTCATTCTGAGTAACACGGAACGCAGTCATATTCAGCGCAGCAGAGCTTTTTCCGTCTGTACGGTTATTGATAACGCAGCCCTCCGAGCCGTTGGATTCGATACGCCAGTGAGTGCCGCCATCGCCGTTTCCGTCACCGACTGTTCTGCTGCTGATATATGCACTGTTAACCCCAATACTTTCAAGGTAGGCGATAACGTCATTTCTGCTGTCAAACTCGCCCATATATATCCAAGAGTGATCTTCGCCGTAGGGATTCTGAGCTATTACCATAGAGCCTGCGGAAATGGTCGAGCCGTCTGCACATTCCCAATAGGGACGCTCCGTATATGGGATATTGGACTTCTCCACGTCTATTTTTGAGGTAATGCCGTTGTAAGTGATAGTGCAGTTATCATTGACACTCAGCCAGTGTGGAGTATCCACAGGCACAGGATTATTCCACGAAAATCCGTTTGTGGAATATCCGAGGTGGGTGAGCGTATAGTAGAGGAGTCCCGAGCAGTCAACGCCCTGATTCCGTACATAGTCGAGATCGAGCGGACTATAGCTGTCCTGATAGTAAACTCCTGTATAGCCTTTATATCCCCAGCCGTAGGGAGAGCCGAGCAGAGTTGCAGCTTCTGCGATGACCTCATCTGCTGTCGGGAAGGCTGTATTTTCAGTTGTCATTGCAGCACCCGCGGAAAGAGTTCCGCCGATTGAAGTGCTGAACAATGAAACAGCGCAGAGACTTGCCATTATCCCTGCGCCGATCTTCTTTATTCTATTTTTAAAATTGATCATATTTTACTCCTTATGTATATTAATGCAGTTCATCATAGCTCATATCGCTGATGATACGGCTGTCTGTAATATGATTGCCGTCAATATCAACGACCTCGGTAAAGCAGTAATTGTAGTCGAGGAAATATCCGCCCTCAGTATCAAGAACATACCATATACCGTCAACATTCACGATATTTGCAACGTGACCGTACATACCTGCGTCCGTCCACGCAAGGCAGCATTGCAGCCCGTTATCACAGCATAGCTTATAGGTCATGCAAGCGTGATTAACGCAAGTACCGTTTCCATTCTGCCTCATATATTCATACACAGCTTTAGCCTTGCCGTAGTCAGTTCCGTCATTAGGAAGAAGAAGCTTTGGCTCGGTTATCGGCTCTGTTACGGCTATCGGCGGAGCTGCCTGCTGTGCAGTTGTAACGGGTATCGTTACTGTCGCCGCTGACGTTGCCGTTTGCGGCGGTTCTGTGGCTTTGGTGGTATTATCGGTACTCGTCACCTCTTCGCACGACACAGCCGCTTCTGCAGTTCTGACAGACATTGTTTCGGTTACTGTTGTTTCCTGTTTCACCGCAGTTGTTGGCTGTACGGTTGCTGTTGTTGTTACTGTTGCAGTAATAGTGGTGACAGAAGTTGAGTTTATCATTTTTTCTTCTGCCGATACTGTAGAAGTCTCGTTTTGGGTGGACGGACTTTCGCGTATATCCGTTATTTGTCCACAGCCTGTAAGCAGCATTAAAAGTGCTAAAATGGCGGTTATTTCTTTCATAGCCATACCCCCTTTGTGTTTTTCATCACCATACCACAAATATTCAGGAATGTCTATGATTCTGCCGAAAAATCGACCTAACCACCAAATCGAGCCGCTGTTTTTTGACCTGTGGGACAAATGCGGTATTTCGCTGTTATTACAGCTTACATTGCCATTGAAAAATCCTCGTCCTGTTCTTCGCTGAGATCTTCGTCCTCGCCCTCGGATTCTTCATTGCCGAGTTCTTCACTCTCGTCCTCTGATTCCTCATCGTCGAGTTCTTCGTCCTCGTCCTCTGATTCTTCATTGTCGAGCTCTTCATCTTCGTCCTCGGATTCCTCATCGTTGAGTTCCTCGCTCTCGCCCTCTGATTCTTCATAGTCAGGTTCTTCGTCCTCGGCTGCTTCATCGAGCTTTGCAGCATTCTGAGCATTGATAAGCTCCTCATCTCTCCTGATCTCAGCTTCTACGAGACCGAGAACGAACTCCTTCTGCGTAATGCCGTGACGGTGCAGATAGTCTTTCAGCCTCTGGAACATATCTTCCGGCATCTGGAACGCCATTGTTCTTGTGGGACCCATATTTTTCACCTCCTGCGGCTGAATCTTCGGGTGCAGTTCATTGTATAACGCCTTTGAAACGAAATCAGCCATTGTCATTCCGTTGGCTTCAATGAACTCACGAATTTCTGCGTGTAAATCGGCATCTATCTTTACGGTGATACCTTTCTTTTCCTCAGCCATTACTATCACTCCTGTTAATAAAATTTCTTATTGCTCTTTCAGCGATCTCGTCTGCTGTCAGCCCCTGTTCCTCAGCAGCCTTTTTAAGCTGCTCTGCAAGGGGAGACGGTATAAATATTTCTTCTTTCATATCAGCCTCCTGTCTAAGTCTGAGAAATGCTCTCGTCAGGTTCTTCTGTCTGTTCCTCTGCAAGCTCTTCCTTTGTCATGTATATGAGCGGATATTTGAACATTTCAGAGAAATCTTCGATCTGATCATCTGTAAGCGAAAAATCAGTCATTTCGCCATGAGAGTTTACTCCGTTGCCTATGACCATAAAAGTACCGTGGATTATCGTATCTCCGACTCTGCGGTTAGGCTCATAGTTTTTGAGCAGAAATTCCTCGTCACAGTAAATGAGAGCTTCATTAATGTCGGAAAAATATACAGGCTCGATAAGACCGCCGACCACGCTCTGCTTTGCTTTCAGCTCATCGCGTATCTCTGCTTCATATGGATCTTTCCCGTTTTCGATAATGAGAACGTGCAGCATTTCCATGTGATCGGTCTGCTCAATATCAAATTGAACTTTCTTAAATCCGATGCTGTCGCAGTAATAAAAGCCAAAATTATCGCCGTCCTCTATTTCCACAATATCCGATACTGACAGTGAATGACCGCAGTATCCGGGAGGAGGGTTAGTATTACATAGAGCAAAAACTGATTCAATATCCGAACAGTTTACTATCCCTCCATATACCTGGCGATAGATGAGTGAGTCAACTCCGCCTTTTTTCATAACATGGTCATAGCTCATGAACTTATGCTTGTTATAGTCAAGGCTGTCATCTATCTGGAATACTCTTATCCGCATTTTCGGAGCAGTAAGCTGTTCAAGCCTTTTCTGCGCCCATTGCGGCAGCTTCTCCGGATCAGCAACTCCTAAGAAGTCGCTGCGGCGGAACTGTCCGTTTTCGCCGTCGGCGAGAAATCTGCCGAATACCTTACCGCCCAGCTTATCAGGATAACAGCCAAAGCCGCTCTGTGCATAGAAATACTGAAAGAACGGTCTGCGGAACTCATCTTTGAGTGTAGTCGGTTTGAGAATAAGGAGCTTTTCTGCGTATTCCTTATCATCTGATAGGCATTTTTTGTTATCGAGCAGTCCGAGAGCCTTATACTGCTTCCGCACTTCTGATGTGAAGCCATCAAGTACAGCAGGGTGACTGTCTACAGCGTATCTTCGCATTTCATCTGTGGGAATATTTGAGGTTATTATTCCTTTTGCCCATTCCTTATTGGAATTTGAGAAACGTCCGTCATAGTCTTTACAGCAGATAGTTGCCGCAAGTACCCACATTGTACGGTCATAACCGTACTCGGAAAATACCTCATTGACGCATTCCCTGTCAAGGTACATACCGTCGAAATGCTCCCTTATAGCCTTTTCGATAGCTTCCTTGCACTCGCAGTTGGCTTTATAGCTTAACTTCCACCTTTCAAGCTCGTCCATTTCTACGGCATCGGCTCTGCTGTGTTTGTACAGAAACTCAAAGCTCATGAAGCATCGCCCTTTAATATACTGCTTATGAAATCGGGGGATATTTCGGGAATAGCCGTTCTTCCCTCAAGCTGCTGTACTGTTACATCTTCCTCGCTGAGAACAAGACGTATGACATTTGCTGTATTGGCTTCGTGTATAATGCCCATGATAACAATATCATCGTTATCTTCAACAAAGCCGATAGTGTGAATTATCTTTTTCATTATTAGTATCCTTCCTCGTCATCGTCAAGAAATGACAACTGACGGTTTAAATTACGCCTTTCGGACGTATCGTAATTGCTGATAAACACCTCATGATATTCAGCTCCGCTTTCATACCTGAGCGCAAGATTATTCGGTCTGATAACTTCCTCAATGTATATACCGGGGATATCCCACAGCTCCCTTATCTCAGGACAGTCATTGTATGATACAAGGAACTTGCCCTCACATTCGAGCAGGGTATTTCTCAGGCGAATGTGATCCTCTCTTTTGAAGTCCACATCTTTATAGAAGCTCTCCGTATCGTAATACGGCGGATCGCAGTAGAAGAAGCTGTCAGGTCGGTCATAGAGCTTTATGAGTTCCTCAAAGTCCCTGTTCTCGATAGCAACAGACTGAAGCCTTTCTGCGGCTCTTTCAATAAGGGGAAATTTCTTCCACATTGAAACCGGACGGCAGCAGTATTGGTCTGTTTTATGACCATAGCTGTACTGAATAAGGTAATAGAATTTCGCGGCTCTGTCATAGTCACGGAATCGGGCGAAAAGACCTCTCCTGCGCTGCTGCACGATACAGCGAAAATCATCACGGGCATTTATCATAAACATGAGCTTGTATATGAGCTTTCTGGCGTTTCTGCGTACACAGCGATAAAGGTTTACAAGATTACTGTTGGCATCGTTGAAAACCTCAAATTTCTCAGGTGTTTTATGAAAAAGCACCCAGCCTGCACCGCCGAAAACTTCTATATACCGCCCATAGTTAAGCGGAAAACGTATTATTATCTTGTCTCGGAGAGATTTCTTACCTCCCACCCATGACATGAAACTGTTCATACGCCTCCTTTCCGCCGCTAAAGCGTCGGAAACAGAAAAAGCCGCCTGCATAGAACATTTCTGCTCCCGACAAGCGGCTTTAAGTATTATTCTTCTTCGCCTGCAAACAGGCTGATATCATTCCTTTCTTTGTAGTATAGTCTGCCGCCTCATTGACGGCGAAACACAGCTCGCTGTACTGCTTGCAGGAAAGCACCGTTTTTGCTCTTTTCAGCATTGACGGTACAGTTCCATTAAGTGTAACACTTGCTTTTTCGTATCTTTTGCGTGTCTGCATACGACCTCCTTCCCTCAAAGGTTATCAGGACGTATCCATATTTCATTCCCCCTTTATTGCTCCGAGATTGACAGTATTTCTGCCGAGCCGTCGCTGTTTTTGAAATATATATATTAACAGCAGCTTTTCAGCCGCTGGGATAGGTTTAGTTTGACATCTCCATGCCGAATTCCTCGTCCTCGCTATTTTCAGGACTAACGTCAACGTATTCCATTATCACGCCAAGAGCCTGATAATAGTCTCCGCTATGAGTAACCTTTTCGCACATTTCTTTTGCTTCTTCAGACATACCTGCCCTGCGGAGAGCTTTTGCGGCAAGTCCCATAACGTTAAAGATATTACCGTCCTCATTTTCAAGTGGACAAGGCGGCTTTTTCTTCTGTACTTCCTCGGCAAACCCACCGAGGCGGTTATTGACATAATCTGTGAACCATGTACCACAGAACAGGCTATGTGTTTTTATCCGCCATGCCGCAATTTTTCCTATATCACAGTTCACGCTGTCAAATGGGAAGTAAACACAGGTAACGCCGTCATTTTTGAAAACATATCCGCTTTCAAAACGACTGCCGTTCAGCAGTATACCATCCTCATTAAGCGATTCGTTGAGTCCGTCTACCCATTCCTGCAGGTCGCCGCCGCAGCCTTGAATAACAAGTCCTTCTTTGTCATTCATAGTTCGGAGCTGCGCTGTTGTTATCTTTTCTATCGCCATTTATGTCATCTCCATTCCCTCGGACTGTTCCTCAGAATAGTCCGTATTTATGAATTCATCGAGCTTTGCAGTATCTCCGAGATACCAATAATCGCCCTTATCAACGAATTTGCTGTGCCAGACTTCGTCCATCTCAAAAGGCTCTTTGCAGATAATCGTTCCCCAGTGGTTGACCATTACAGACGGCTTTATCTCACATATCTCACCTGTACAGTCCTCGTCCCTTACATCGTAAACGTAAAGGCCTTCGGGAACGGTACTGCGATCAACTCTCATGTTTGTGAAAAGGACTGTCTGTCCGAAAAGCTCCATAAGCTCGAAGCTTTCCTCTGCAGCGTTTACTTTCATAACTGCATACCCATGTCATGAGCTTCTGACTGGCTTTCTTCCTGAGATATGACATGAAAGCTGTCAACTCCGGGAACGAGGGAAAGTCCTTGACCGTTATCCCACCTAACCAAAATGCTGCACATATCATCAACGCCTATCACAGTTCCAGTTGTACCGGGCGGTACAGGTCTTGGATCTTCTGACATATTGTCGCAGCATATTTTTGTTCCTGCAGGATAACGGCTGCGATAGCTTTCAACTTCATTTCTGCTTGGTATTCTCATAATATCAGCTCCTTTGCATGGCAGGAAATATGGGCTCTATAGCCCACCCGTTCATAAACCACAGATATATGATTATCCTGCCGAGTTTCTTGGTTTTTATCTGCTTTTTGCGAAGTCTCTCGTTTGCTTCAACAACTGTATTCTCCCACCAACCGCAAAGTTCGTCGATCTCTGATTCCGAAAGTGTACGGTAACTCTCGCAGTTCAGGCAAAGCATAAGACGTCCGTCCTTTTCCTCTACAGCAGGGACTGCGGAATAAATGCGGCGTTCAAAGAACTGCGGAAGAGAAACAGGAGTAAGTGCATTATAAGAACTTACATATATTTCATTCCTGCATTTCTTCTTTTCTCGCTCGATAAGGATGCGGTAATCGTCGCCGCCGTCCCACGGATTTTCGTATGGTGCTTCTCCCTTTACCATTATCGGTGAAAAGAGCTTTAGTTTTACAAATTTCATAGTTGACCTCCGATCATAAAGAAAGACCGCCGATTTCTTCATTATCAGCGGTCGTATCCTGTGTTTCTTCTGTTGTAACGGTCAGCTCAGGCTGAAAGGGCGTGTCAAGACTGCTCACCTCTACTGATGATATATCAGGCTTTGCTCTCAGCAATTCAGCCGCTGAGTCGCGTATCATTCCCTTTATATCCTCAAAATCACAGTCAATTTCTTTCAGAACATCATCAATAGTAAAATCCTTATAACCGAGATGTGCGAATGTGGCTATCCTGTCAGCTAATCTCGATATGGTGTCGAGAAGCCTTTTTTCGCTTTCTGTAATGGGAGCTTTAACTGTTTGAAGCTCTATTGCGTGATTATTATCTATTTTTGGCGGAGCAATTAACTCTCTATACAGCTCTGAGATAGTTTCAGCACTGCTTTCACAAATTCTATCATACATTTCATCGGCATTTCTTTTGGAGACATATGTCAGTACGTCATTTAGCTGTCCGATATTATCATGCAGAATTATTCTTGAAGCTATTTCATTATCAAGCTTATCCTGTGCAAATATTTGCACCTCATAACCTATATCATTATGGTTCGAGAGGTTTATCGCCTTCAAAGGAATGTTCAGACCGATACCTGCAAGCTGTTTTTCAAGTTTTTCGGTTTCCTTTGGCAGACCTGTGAATAGCGTTCTTCCATTGTTTTTTATAAGAATGCCTATCAAAAATATTCCTCCTTACATAGCAAGGCCGAAGCACTCGTCCTCGGTCTGCTCCTCTGTTTGTTTTTCGGATAAAACCTGAAGCTCAGTATCTATGGCATCACATATCGTTCTCGCAGTCTCCTGTATCTCATTAAGGAAGCGGTTGAGCTGTTCAAGCTGCTTTCCATGACTCCATGAGGCTATATATGGGAAGCTGTAGTCGCTTGTATCTATGCCGTACCTCGAAGCCACTATATATGCCACTGATTCGGCTTGGACTTCCTTATCGCTTCGGGAAGTGTTCGCCGTTGGGAGCTTTTTGTCTGGATCGTGCAGCAGGGCGTGAGCACATTCGTGAATGGCGGTCTTAATGGCTTGTGCGCCGCTGAGATTCTCCTGTATCACTATACGCTGCTCGCCGTAGCTGTAATATCCCTTTGCACCGCTTTTTATATTCTCGAAATCCACGGGCAGACCTGTTATATCGTGGACAGCATTTATAACAGCTTCAACCTGTTCGTCCTCGACAGTCTCATTCAGCTCATGGACGTATTCGGGTATCGGTTCGCCACTGGTCTGGGATACGTCAAACACATATACCTTTTTAAAGCCAATCGATGTTTGCTCGACCTCGACCTTTTCCTTTTTCTCTGAGCCGTCAGCATTGTATACCTGATTACCACTGCTGTCCTTTACAGGCTGCTCATTAAGTTCTATGTTCTTGAAGGACATAGGGGCAAGTATGGCTATGCCTTTTTCTCCTTTGTTGATAGTCCTGCCGAGCTCCTTCCACTTGCCGAATGCCGCCACAAGGCTTGCATCAGGCTTCTGGAGCATAATAAGAATACAATTGCCTGCGGAATAGTTTGTGAACTTGCTCATATATCGCAGACATTTCTTGTAGCTATCAGACTCGAAAACAGCCTTAACTCCGTCATCGATCTTTTTGAATAAATTCTGCATTTCCTCACGCTTTTCAGCCTTATATTCGGCTTTCTGCTGCGGCGTGAGCTTTTTCTTCCATGCCAGTATTATCGACCTCCTTGTATTATAAAAGTATGTATATATGCAAAAAAGCCGACCTTGTATGGTTTCTGTGAGAAACCAACAAAATCGGCTTTGAAATCGGTTAAGAATTCTATATTTGGTTTTCGGCTATTTTCTGAGCTTTTCCGTACTTTTATTTCTGACTGCCTTTGTATCAGCACTCAAAACGCCTTTTGACGCGTTCAAGTCGTATTTTTACTGTTTGGGATCTACAGTTACACCTTAAAATCTCGTCTTTTCAAAAGCAAAAAAACTCCCGAAAATTCGGGAGTTTTTTCTTGTGGATCTAAATAGTTCCACCATTATGGAGCTGATGATCGGACTTGAACCGACGACCTACGCCTTACCAAGGCGTTGCGCTACCGACTGTGCCACATCAGCAACCGACAAATAATATTATACAGCAATGGGAAGTAAAAGTCAATAGGGCAATATATTATTTTTTATGTTAACTAAAAAAATCTGAAATTTTTTTCAAAAAAAGCTTGACAAGCGCTTCGATATCTGATATAATATTAAAGCAGTCACGAAATGCGAGTGTGCTGGAATAGGCAGACAGGCACGTTTGAGGGGCGTGTGTCGAGAGACGTATGGGTTCAAGTCCCATTACTCGCACCAAGGAGCGGTTTAGGAAACTAAACCGCTTTTTTGTTTATATACCGGCTCCTAAGACGTTTGCCATACGGCAGACGCCTTTTTTATTATGTGCGGAGATTGCTTTTCTCCCCTGTCTGTGGTATAATTTACAATGAACGTACATTTACCCGAATGGAGTGATAGAATGGACATGAAGTACCTGAGACTCCTTGCCAAGGAGTACCCTACAATAGAGAGCGCTGCCAGCGAGATAATCAATCTCTCGGCAATAAGAAGCCTTCCCAAGGGAACGGAATACTTTTTCAGTGATATGCACGGAGAATACGAAGCCTTTCTGCATATGCTGAGAAGCGCATCGGGCATGATAAAAATAAAGATAGACCTTGTTCTTGGCAAGACCGTATCGGCTGCCGACCGCGAAAAGCTTGCGGAGCTCATATACTATCCCGAAAAGGAGATAAGCCGCCTGACCGTCAGCGGCGAGCTTTCCGACGAATGGAAGCGGCTGAGCATTTACCGCCTCATACTGGTATGCGAGACCGTATCGGCAAAGTACACACGCTCCCGTATCAGAAAGCGTATCCCCGAGGACATGGTATACATACTGGACGAGCTTCTCAACGTCACCGATGACGTTAACAAGGACTACTACTATGACGAGATAATCAGTGCAATAATCGACACAGGCATTGCCGAGACCTTTATAATCTCGCTGTGCAAGCTTATACAGTCGGTATGTATCGACAGGCTCCACATTATCGGTGACATCTTTGACAGAGGTCCGCGTGCGGACATCATTCTGGACGAGCTGATGAAGATGCACGATGTTGACATACAGTGGGGCAATCACGATATCTCATGGATGGGAGCAGCTGCGGGAAATTCCGTGCTCATAGCCAATGTCATACGAATAGCCATGAGGTACAACAATTTCGACGTACTTGAGGACGGCTACGGACTCAATCTCCGCGCACTGGCTGTATTTGCGGCAGAGACCTATGAGAACGACGACTGTGCGCTTTATATGCCCAACGCCCTCGATGATAACATCTACGACCCTGTTGACCTGAAGCTGGCAGCGAAAATGCACAAGGCGATAACCGTTATTCAGATGAAGCTGGAGGGACAGCTCATTGCCAAGCATCCCGAGTGGGAGATGTCCGACCGCGACCTTTTCGGCAGGACTGACTTCATAAACGGCACGGTCATGGTAAACGGCAAGGAACACAGTCTCCTTGACAGAAGCTTTCCTACGGTCGCCCCTGAGTCTCCCCTGTCCCTCACCGAGGGCGAAGCGGAGCTAATGAAGGTGCTGAAGGCATCGTTCCGACACAGCGAGAAGCTTCAGCGGCACATCCGATTCATATATGCAAAAGGTGCAATGTACAAGACCTGCAACAACAATCTTCTGTTCCACGGCTGTATACCCATGGACGAAAACGGCGGACTCCAGAGCGTCAGAATAAAGGGTGAAAGGTACTCGGGAAAGGCTCTTCTGGACAAGCTGGGCGAGCTGGTAAATCAGGCATATTTCAGCAGCGGCGAGGATAAGGAGTACGCAGGCGATTTCATGTGGTATCTGTGGTGCGGCGCAAGGTCTCCCCTTTACGGCAAGGACAAGATGGCGTTTTTTGAAAGGGCACTCCTTGAGGACAAGTCTCTCCACACCGAGAACTACAACGCCTACTACACCTTTTCCGAGAAGGCTGAGGTATGTATGTCACTGCTGGAGCACTTCGGACTCGATCCCGAAAAGGGACATATCATCAACGGTCACGTTCCCGTAAAGATAAAGAACGGCGAGAGTCCCATCAAGGCTGACGGAAAGCTCTTTGTCATTGACGGTGGCATTTCAAAGGCATACCAGTCCACCACGGGGATAGCAGGCTATACTCTTATTTATGACTCGCACAGTCTCAATCTTGCGGAGCACAAGCCATTTGTAGCAGGCGAGAGCGGTAATACCCCCACTATCCGCCTTGTTGAGAAGCTTGACCGCCGCGCAAATATCTCCGACACTGACAAGGGCGAGGAGATACTGGACAAGATAAACGACCTGCGTATGCTTCTGGAAGCCTACAAGGCAGGCACTATAAAGTAAATATTTTGCCCCTGAGTGTTACAAAACGCTCAGGGGCATTTTATTATAAATAGAGAATAGTGATTAGTGAATAGTTATTGTGTTCAACTCTCAACTTTCAACTAAATCAGAAATACTATGGCTAAAGCTTCTGTATAAACTCCGCACTTTTGTGCGTTTTTACTCGAACTCGTATTCGCCGTCGTAGTTCTTCTTGAACTCCTCGAAGACCTCATTGAGAAGTTCGTCATCGTCAACAGAAACGAAATCGTCCTCGTCGGGAGTCTCACCGGGGATTATCTCCAGAATGACTACCTCGTCGTCCTCATCGTCCCACGGCAGAAGCACACCGTAAAGGTGGTCCTTATACTCGACAGTGCCGATTATCTCAAATGAGACCTCGTTGCCGTCATCGTCCGTAAGGGTGATGTAGTTCTCTATCTCCTCTTCGTTTTCAAGCTCGTCGAGCTCTTTATCGTTAATATCGCTCATAACAGCACCTCCGCTATAATAATATATCTAATTGTACCACATAAGCCCTGAAATTGCAATACCTTATCGCTCCCTGACAACAAGCACGGTCTTTATGCCGTATTGGCAGAATATCTCCATGCAGTCCCTGTCAATTATCTCTCCGCTGACCGCTATGGGCACCGCAGGCGGACAGGGCACCTTTACCGAAGCACAGACTCTTCCCTCCGCCTTCTCCACCGCTATCTCCTCCGCAGGCGCAAAGGCGGCTTCGCGGATGGCACAAGCCATCCTCGGGAGCTTCACCCTGATGTCACGGTGTACCTTTTCCCTCACAGAAGCTCCCGACACCGCGCTTTCCAGCGCGGTGCGAAGCCGCCGGAAGTCGCACTCATCGGAAAAAGGAGACATCAGCAGTACAAGCAGTTCATCGTCGGCGTATTCACACTCAACGCCGCTGCTGCGAAGAAGATCTGCCAGCTCAGTGCCGCAGAAGCCGCTTTCGGCAGTTCTGACCGTAATGTGAAAGGGGTCTCCCTCTGCAAAGAGCAGCCTTCCCGCGAAGCTGCTTTTCAGCTCCGCCAGCCGCGGCAGCGCCGCGGCGATATCGCCTCGGATGCCCTCGGCGATATATCGGTTGCAAAGATCCAGTGAAGCCATTATAAGATAGGACGGGCTTGTGGAGCCGAACAGACTCATTGCCTGCTTCAGCAGCGGCACATACTCCTCACGGGAGGTGTGCAGCACAGCCGCTCCCGTAAGAGCAGTAAGCATTTTATGTGCAGAGTCACAGCACAGATCGGCTCCCAGAGCTATGGGGTGGATATTCTTTTCAAAAAAGGCAAGATGAGCACCGTGAGCGTTATCCACTATGAGCCTTGCACCGTAAAGGTGACATAACTCCGCCAGCGCGGCGGTATCCGCCAGCCTGCCTGTGTAGTCGGGTGACGTAACGTAGAGGCAGGCTGGCTCAGTGGAGGCGGCAAGAGCCGCCTCCACGTCGGGCAGCGCAAGCTCGCCCGACAGGATACCGCCGCTGTAGTGAGGAAGCACCCACTGCACATCAAGTCCCAGCAGCGCAGCAGCATTGAGGAAGGCGCGGTGAACGTTTCTGGCAGCGATAATGCGTCTTCCCTCCATCTTCATAATGGCGAGCATAGCCTGTATACAAAGAGTGGAGCCGCCTGCGGAAAAGGCAGCGGCAGCGCTGCCGTAGAGCGCGGCGGTGTTCCTCTCGCTTTGGGCGATAATGCCGTCAGCCTCAAAGAGGCTGTCCGCACCTGCGATTTCGGTGATATCCAGCCTGAAAAGCTCCGCCAGTCTGTTTTCGGGCGACCTGCCCTTATGCCCTGGCATATGTGCGCGGAGACCGTTTTTCTCCGCATAATCAACAAGAAAGTCATAAACAGGAGTTTCCATAAAAAGCACCTCAAATATAGTACTGCAAGAATCTGTAAAGCTTCAGTCTCGCACGGGACATGACAGCGCAGACCGCCTGAGAAGACACTCCAAGCTTTTTTCCGATAGTTACAGTGTCCATGTCCTTGAAATAGTATAGCATAATTATCTCTTTTTGTCTCGGGGTAAGCTCATTATTAATAATTTTTAACATCACACGGCGTACCCTTGACCCGTCCTCGTCGTCATCGAGACCGAGGATAAGTCTAATGCCTCTGTCAGCTTCGCCTGTGAATGAGTCTGAGTAGGTATCACGTTTTGCCACAGCCTTATCCCCTCCTGTACGAGGTAAGGTGTGCGATGACCTGCTGGAGCTCCCCATGCTCCTCATAGAGCAGGCGTATGCGCCTGTCAAGGTCAAGCTCCTGAGCCCTGCGGCTGTCTCCGCAGTCGAGAAGCTTTCTGCGGAGCTGTGAGAGCTCGGTGATACGCTGTCTGACCAGCGCGCGGCTGTGAGTGTAGTTGCTGATAAGTTCTGTCATGAAAATTGCCCCCTTAAAAATGAAATAAAGAAGCACGAAGCAGCTAAGGCTGCACCCTTGCGCTTTCACGCCGCAAGCGGAAACGGCGTCAGAAATAACGCAGGCAATGTTAAGATAGCTTTGCGAACTATTGTTCTATTCCTTGTGATTATATTATAGAACATCTGTTCCGATTTGTCAAGAGGGTACTCACAATTATTTTTTCGTCCGACAATATCCGACTCAATCAGACACTTGGCTAACACCTGCAAAGCGCTTTCAGCCTGTGTTCTGCTCCTCTGCATATGCTGCGGAGTATTCTCTGTATTCGTTGCCTTCTCTGTATTTTTTACTGTATTTCCCATAGCACTCAAGATACTCGCTATATGTATCAATATCAATACCATTCCTTACTGCTTTAAGAAAATCCTCATCTTTCATCGCAGTTTCATATGCTTCACATGACTTAAATGAAACATACCTTATATTGCAGTTTTCAAGCTCATCAAACACCTCGAATCTCTTTTCGTCCGAGAGGTCCTTGTTTATGTAAAAGGCACCTATAACATAATTGCTGCTTATAAAAGCCGTGATATTAGTTCCGTCATAATACTCGCTGAAACAGGCATCTACGTGCCCACGATCCAATGGTGTCCAAAAGTCGTAAATATAAACCTCTTCTGCACCATCGAGCTTGTTTCTGAAGTAATCTTCCATGGCAGCTTTTATTTTATCGCTCTGATAACTGTCACGACAGCGGACTGTCATTCCACCTGATGATACTAATGCCAGAACAAAAACCTCCTTTCCGCCTACGGTCATGTTGACTTTTACAGCATTTGAGTATTTTGCAGGCTCAAATAAATTCACAGAGTCGTCATAATAGTTTTCTGCCTTACCTGTCTTTGGTATCACATTGTATTTATTGCTTATGTACTCATCAGCAGCTTTTTTCGCTGTTTCGCAAAGCTTCTCACCTCTTTTTGTTTCCTCCTTCGTCGGGAAGCACCCCGTTGTAAACACAAGTACTAACACTGTTATAAGAATAAGACTGCACCTTCTAAAAGTTTTTTTCACAAACACACCTCATTTCGTGTTATTGGTTTGTTCTTATTCTATCACGTTTTTATGATTTGTTTAAGGCGTTATTTGTAATTTATCAAGTGACATTTGTCACCGTTTTCTCAAGGCATAAAAAAGGCGGACATTGTCCGCCTTTAGTCTTACTTATTAAGTCCTGCTGTTACTTCGTCGTACTCCGCTGTTATCTCCTTATCGGGAGCCTTTGTGACGAGAGATACGATGATTATTGCAGCCAGTGCGCATACGAATGCGGGAAGAAGCTCATATATGGCAAGTACGCCGCCCATGGGAGCTATTGCGAACTTCCATACGAATACCATTACCGCACCGACAACGAGTCCTGCCATAGCGCCCCACTTGTTGGAACGCTTCCAGAAAAGGGCTGTCAGCATAACGGGTCCGAAGGTAGCGCCGAAGCCTGCCCACGCGAATGAAACTACTCTGAATACGGAGCTGTCAGCGTCCCATGCAAGGGCTACGCCGAGAACTGCGATAACGAGAAGAACTATTCTTGCGGTGAGCATTGACACCTTGTCGCTCATCTTCACATTGAATACGCCCTTGAGTATGTTCTCCGACATTGAGGAGGAAGCTGCAAGGAGCTGTGAGTCAGAGGTGGACATGGTGCAGGCGAGGATACCTGCGAATACCAGACCTGCGATGACGGCAAGTCCTGCGTGGTGCTCGCTCATATACTGTGAGATCTTGATTATTACCTTCTCGGAGTTGCTTCCGTCGAGAGCCTCAAGCTTGCCGCTCTTGCTGAGGGCGTTGCCGATAAATCCGATGAAGATAGCGATAGCCATTGAGATAACTACCCATACGGAAGCTATCCTTCTGGAGGTCTTTATCTTGTTCTTGTCCTTGATAGCCATAAAGCGGAGGAGAATATGAGGCATACCGAAGTAGCCGAGTCCCCATGCAAGGAGAGAAGCTATGGTCAGTGCGTTATACTTGTCAGCGCCGCCTGTCTCCACATTGTGGATATGGCTCAGTGAGAGGTAGCCCTTTATGGACTCAGCATTGTCGATGACCTTGTCGAAGCCCCCTGCTGAGTTGATACCGAATATGACGATACTGATAAGTGCCACAGTCATAACGATACTCTGGATAAGGTCGGTGGTACTTGCTGCAAGGAAGCCTCCTGTGCAGGTGTAGGAGATGATGATGATCGCGCTGACTATCATAGCAATGTGGTAGTCCCAGCCGAAAAGCGAGCTGAAAAGCTTTCCGCAGGCTGAGAAGCCCGAAGCGGTATAGGGCACGAAGAAGATGAGGATTATAAGCGCGGAAACTCCCATGAGCACCCTGCTCTTGTCCTTATAGCGCTGAGAGAAGAAATCGGGGATAGTGATAGCGCCGCAGTGCTGGCTGTAAACTCTCAGCCTTTTTGCGACGATGAGCCAGTTGAGGTATGTACCGACGGCAAGACCGATAGCGGTCCAGCCTGCCTCAGCTCCGCCTGTGAGGTAAGCGACTCCGGGGAGACCCATAAGGAGCCAGCTGCTCATATCGGAAGCCTCTGCGCTCATGGCAGTTACCAGTGGTCCCAGCTTACGTCCGCCCAGGTAGAAGTCCCCGACGTTTTCGTTTTTTCTTGAAAAGCCGATACCAACCAGTACCATACCTACAAGGTAGGCGATTATCGTTCCAAGAATGATGATGTCTGTTGTGTTCATGACTTACTCCTTTTTGTAGATTTTTGGGGTAATAGCTAACTTTTATTATAGAACAATTTCGGAGCTTAGTCAATACGGGAAAGCTGTTTTTTGCTTATTTTCCGTCTTTTCGGAGCCCTCCCATGTCATAACTCACAAAAAGAGCCGTCCCAATTTGTGCACCGTGACAGGTTTTGGAAGTTGAGAGTTCAGAGTTTAGAGTTGACAGTTGAGGTGTCGCCTTCGGCGACAGGATCTGAATAATATAAGTGAAGCGAACACTTTAACTCTCAACTCTCCACTTTCAACTCTCAACTTGATCAAAAAGCCCCGAAGCGCTGTAAATGCTTCGGGGCAGTTTTGCTATATAAACATAGGATCAGGGCTGCTCGCCCGACTCAGGCTCATCGGGAGCCTCCACGGTAGTATCGGTCTCCGCAGGCATAACGTCAGTTACTACCTGCTGTGAAGTCTCATCGTCGTAAACGATATCCTCGGGCACGGGCTCCTCCACAATGGGAGCTGCTGCCGCCAAGTCCTCGCGGATACCGTCCGAGCAGGAGCTGAGCTTGCTCATGGAGATGATACCCGAGCAGGTAACATCGTCGCCGCTGCCCTTCTTTGTCATAGCAGGCAGGAACTCGCCAAGCTGACGGACGCCCTCCTCCATGCCGTTTTCCACCATAGTAAGAGCCAGTCCGCGGAAGAATCCGAAGAGCTGCTCCTCGTTCCAGTAGGAATTTTCAACGCCGTCCGTGCAGAGAAATACCGCAGCAGGCAGCATTCCCTTGGGCAGGTAGAAGAACCTTGCGGAGAGAGCTGCATCGTCCTGACACATAGATGTGGTAACATTCTCATAGCAGCGCGGGTCGTCGGGTATGGGAGCTGTCACATTGCTGTCGCTGTCGATGACAACGCATTTGCCGTCGCCTATCTGAGCGCCGAAGGCATAGTCCTCGGTAACAGCTGCAAACAGCAGTGTAGTTCCGTATGCGCTTATGTATTCGCCCTGTGCATACCTTTCGCGGTAATGGGCGAATTTATCGGGTATACGGTCAAGCTCCTCCTCGGTGAAGGGCTCGTCCGTAAAGTCCTTTTCGGTCTTGTCGTGCCATCTTGCGATGATGCTCCGCCAGAGCTGATTGAAAAGCTGCTGACGCTGACGCTCGTCTGCAAGCACCTCCGCGGCGTCCTCGAGGCTGTCGAGGAACTCGGCAACGCACTCGGCAGCGCACTCCACAGCAAATTTCGAGCCTCTCTCTGTACGCAGATAGCAGGGACTTCCGTGACCGTCCGCCGCAGCCGCAAAGGAATAGGTCTCATGGTCTGCACAGAGCGAGCTGTCCTGACATACTATATCCCTGCTGAGATGTGAAGCACCAACGCTTGTCTGAGCGAAGGAATTAAGTTTCTCCATAGGCTCACCTTACCAGTCCGACTCGTCCCAGTCGGCGGTATTGGCGTCGCTGAGAGCGTCATTTGTCTGGGTCTGAACGTCCTCTGCAAGCTTCTTTGATATCTCAACGGGGTCTGTATCGCTGTCAACAGTGCTTGAATGGCTGGCGAACACGCTGGTGATAACGCTGGCCTTTTCGATCATAAGTCTGAGCTGATCCTTGTTCTTGACATCGAGAACTGTCTCGGAGCTTCCCGAGAAGCGTGCAAGAACGTCCTTGTCGCAGTCTTCACCGATAGCAAAGGCTATCTTGATGGAGCGCTTAAACCAGTTGTTCTTCTTGAGGGCGTCAAGTCCGCTCTCCCAGTTATCTGTGGGACCGCCGTCGCTGAAAAGGAGTATTACAGGCGGATATGCGCCTGCGGCAGTCTGAAGGAATTCATTTCGTGAGAGCTTCTTGTCAAGCTCCTTGCAGGCGGCGCCTAAGTCGGTAACACCGCAGGCTTCAAAGGTCTTGAAGCGGTAGCCCTCGGGAGAAACAGGCTCGGGTGTGACCCATGAAGCGCCTGTGGAGAACTCCAGAACGGCAATTTTGATCTCGGCATCATCGCTCTCGTCGCTTATTTCCTGTAATGTCTGCATTACCTCCTCAAGAGCAGATTCAACCTGTCCTATCTTGCTTCCCTGCATACTTCCCGAAGTGTCGATGACATAGAAAAGCGTCATGACCTTTCTGACAGCAGGTGCGTAATCGTCTAAACCCGGCATGATTATATCCTCCGTTCATATATTGTTCTGCGGAAGCCGTGCAGGGCTGTATTTCCCTGCGGGCACCGTCTTATTGTGATCAGTATAATCATATACATTATACCACGAATGACAGCGGCGGTCAAGTACCAAATGTTCACATAAATTTAACATTTACAGTGGTGACATATGCACTTATATAATGTATAATAAAATCACAGAGATATGATCGGAGGGAACTTGCCGTTTTTCGGCTCATTATGGAAAAAAGAGAGATCAAGCGCTATATTTTCATTGCATTTCTGGCTATCGCAGTATGCGTCATAAGTCAGAATTTCGCGGTTTTCGTAAGCTTTCTGTCGGTAGTGCTGGGTGCGCTGAAGCCCCTCATCATGGGACTGATGATAGCTTACATCTTCAATATCATCATGAACTTCTTCGAGAAGCACTACTTCCCGAAAAGCAGTTCAAAATTCGTAAAAAAATCACGGCGTCCCGTTTGTCTGGCAGCTTCATTTGCCATCACCATTGCCATAATCATACTTATAATGTATATAGTCGTCCCCGAGATAGCCTCGGCGTTCGGAGTGCTGTATGACGAGATACCGCCTGCTTTCACCAAGTCAAAGGACTTCATCATCGGGAAGCTCAAGGAGTACCCCGAGATACAGGAGCAGATAAGCACGGTGGAATTCGACTGGGCAAACATCGCCGAAAAGGCTTCAAAGCTGCTCACCTCGGGAGTTGCAGGAATACTCAGCTCTGCTGTGGGCATAATAGGAGGGCTGACATCCGCGGTCACGAACCTCGTTCTGGGACTTATCTTCGCTGTTTATCTCCTTCTCAGAAAGGATAAGCTCATTAAGGACAGCCGCCGTCTGAGGAAGCTGTGGTTCAGCGATGAGTTCAACAGGAAGCTGGGCCGCGTACTCAAAACCGCCAACGAGACCTTCCGGAGCTTCTTCATCGGACAGTTCGTAGAGGCGATAATCCTCGGAACTCTCTGCTTCATCGGCATGAAGATACTGAAGCTCCCCTATGCCGCTATGTCCGGAACCCTCGTGGGCGTCACAGCTTTCATCCCCATAGTCGGAGCCTTCCTCGGCGCAGGCATAAGTGCCTTCATCATCCTTACAGAGAGCCCCATGCAGGCTTTGATATTCATTATCTTCCTGCTGATACTCCAGCAGTTCGAGGGAAATATCATATACCCCAAGGTAGTGGGCGGAACAGTCGGTCTGCCCAGTATATGGACCCTTGCCGCTGTTACTGTGGGCGGCGGACTGTTTGGTGTCTTAGGTATGATAATGGGCGTACCGCTGACAGCTACCCTGTATAAGCTGGCATTCGTAAAACTTGAGGAAAAAGAAGCAGAGCTTGGCATCTCCCCTCCCGACAACGAGGAAGAAAAGCCGCAGAAGCCTGCCAAAAAGCCAAAGAATGCCCCAAAAGCATCAGCCAAGAAAAAGTAATACGCAGATCCGAACAAAATATCAGTATTCAGAGAACCATTCAGTTGTCCGCAGATCAGCTTACAGCAGATAATTTCCTGCCGGAAGCCAAAATCTGTCAAATGCACAAATAAGCCAAACAAGTTCATAATTTTTTGATACTCACCATCAGAGCAGCTGCCGAAAAACTTCAAAATACCGTCGAAGTTATTCGGCAGTTTTTTCAAGAAAAGCCGACTTTGTAATCTGATAAAACGAAAACAGGCTTTTTTCAGTTGCCCGTGGTTAATACGGAGATTGACAAAAATTAAACAATGTGGTAATATTACCTTAGACAATAAAAATCAAAGGAGTAATGTGTTATGATCAATACATGGCCAAAGGAATGGGACGGCTTCAATGAAGGCCGCTGGAGCACCACTTCCGTAAACGTTAGAGACTTCATAAAGAAAAATTACACTCCTTATGAAGGCGATGAAAGCTTCCTCGCAGGCCCCACGGAAGCTACAAAACAGCTCTGGGATCAGGTCATGGATCTCTCCCGTCAGGAAAGAGAAGCAGGCGGAGTCCTCGATATGGACACCAAGATCGTTTCTACAATTACCTCCCACGGTGCAGGCTATCTCAATAAGGATCTCGAGCAGATCGTAGGTCTCCAGACCGACAAGCCCTTCAAGCGTTCTCTCCAGCCCTTCGGCGGTATCAGAATGGCTCAGCAGGCTTGCAAGGAGTACGGCTACGAGGTAGACCCAGAGGTAGTAGAGATCTTCACCAAGTACAGAAAAACTCACAATCAGGGCGTTTTTGACGCTTATACCCCCGAGATGAGACTTGCTCGTCATTCGGCTATACTCACAGGTCTCCCCGACGCCTACGGCAGAGGCCGTATCATCGGCGACTACCGCCGTGTTGCTCTCTACGGCGTTGACCTCCTTATCGAGGACAAGAAGCACCAGATCGAGACCTCTCTTGTGAGAATGACTTCAAAGAATATCCGTCTCCGCGAGGAGCTTGCCGAGCAGGTAAGAGCCCTTCAGGAGCTTAAAAAGCTGGGCGAGATATACGGCTATGATATCTCAAAGCCTGCCGCAAACGCCAAGGAAGCCGTTCAGTGGCTCTACTTCGGCTATCTCGCTGCTGTAAAGGAGCAGAACGGTGCGGCTATGTCACTGGGAAGAACTTCCACATTCCTCGATATCTTCATCCAGCGCGACCTTGACCGCGGTATACTCACCGAGGAACAGGCTCAGGAGCTCATCGACCACTTCATCATGAAGCTCCGTATCGTCAAATTTGCCCGTACTCCCGAGTACAATTCACTGTTCTCAGGCGACCCCACATGGATCACAGAGTCCATCGGCGGCGTAAGCGTTGACGGTAATCACATGGTAACAAAGAACAGCTTCCGTTACCTCCATACCCTCGAAAATCTGGGAACTGCTCCCGAGCCCAACATGACCATTCTCTGGTCCACAAAGCTCCCGAGAAAGTTCAAGGAATACTGCGCTAAGATTTCCATAAGAACATCGTCCATCCAGTACGAGAATGACGATATGATGCGTGTTATCCACGGCGACGACTACGCTATCGCCTGCTGCGTATCTTCAATGGTAGTGGGCAAGGAAATGCAGTTCTTCGGCGCAAGAGCAAACCTTGCAAAGTGCCTGCTCTACGCTATAAACGGCGGTGTGGACGAGCGCCTCGGACTTCAGGTAGGTCCCAAGTACAGACCTGTTGACGGCGAGTACCTCGACTTCGACGACGTTTGGGAGAAATACATGGATATGATGGAGTGGCTGGCAGGTCTCTATGTCAACACCCTCAACGTTATCCACTATATGCACGATAAGTACAGCTATGAGAGACTCCAGATGGCTCTCCACGACAGAGATGTAAAGCGCTATTTCGCAACAGGTATCGCAGGTCTCTCTGTTGTTGCCGACTCTCTCTCAGCTATCAAGTACGCTAAGGTAAAGCCCATCCGCAAGGATGTGGAGATAAAGGACAAGGCAGGCAATGTAACAGGTGTTGCCAAGAATGTTGTCGTTGACTACGAGATCGAGGGAGACTTCCCCAAGTACGGCAACAACGACGACCGCGTTGACAAGCTTGCTGTTACCGTTGTCCGCAAGTTCATGGACTGCGTAAGAAAGCACCACACCTACCGCGACGGCGTTCCCACAATGTCTATCCTTACCATTACTTCAAATGTTGTATACGGCAAGAAAACAGGTAATACACCCGACGGCAGAAAGCAGGGCGTTCCGCTGGCTCCCGGTGCTAACCCCATGCACGGCAGAGATACTCACGGCGCAGTAGCTTCACTGTCATCAGTAGCCAAGCTGCCCTTCAGACACGCTCAGGACGGTATCTCCAACACATTCTCCATTGTCCCCAACGCTCTCGGCAAGGACATGGAGGTGTTCGCAGGCGACCTCGACCTTGACAAGCTCAGAGGAGAGGACAAATGATAACGCCTGATATGCTGGGTAAGACCGACGACCCGTCAGAGCTTGCCGACCTTATCGATAAGCTCATGGAACAGGGCAGCGGTCATGTGAATATAGTCTCGGAGGAAAGCAGTGACGGTCTCAAGGTGGATACAGTGAAAAGCACCGATGTATGCGGTACAAAGGGTGCCTGCTGTCAGCCCACCGAGCTTGAACCCGAAGATGACGAATAATTGCAGGAACGCCGTCACAGGCGTTCCGTCAGAATAATAACAGGAGGTCTATTATGGATAATCAGAAACAGGTAGATAACCTTATCGAGCTTCTCGACGGCTATGTTGAAAAAGGCGGTCACCACCTCAACGTAAACGTTTTCACAAGAGAAACTCTCCTTGACGCTCAGGCTCATCCCGAGAAGTACCCTCAGCTCACCGTAAGAGTTTCGGGCTACGCAGTCAACTTTGTAAAGCTCACCAAGGAGCAGCAGGACGACGTTATTTCAAGAACCTTCCACTCTGCTCTGTAAATACACACAAAAAGGCTGTACCGCTATGGTACAGCCTTTATTTTTATGTCTCAGGTTCAAGAGAAGGTCTCACACGGAGGAGATACTGCTGAATATAAAGAGCGTCATTTGCTGTAAGTCCCACTATGGACTTGTCAACGTCGCCGTTTTTCTTTCCCTGTGCAGTCAGATGCTTTTTGTATGAGCCCTGTTCGCCGTATATGTCAGGACTTGCAAGGCTCTGAAGAATGAGTATGGCATCCGCAAGCTCAACATTGCCGTCACAGTTGGTGTCACCGAGCTTTTCGGAAACACTTTGGATCTCTGTGAATGCAAGTCCGTTTTTCTCGGCATATGCCTCAGCAGTTGAGCCCTTATAACCGGTAATACCTGTTTTTATAACATTTGCGCCTACAAAAGTGCAGTCCTTCGACAGAACCGTCAGATCTATCACGCCGTCAGTATCATTGAAAGAGTAATCCCCTATCTCCTTTACTGACTCAGGCAGCACAACAGGAGTGCTTATCGGGCAATTCCTGAAGGAAAATGGTCCTATTATTTCAAGTGCATCATTCAGTTCAACTTCCGTGAGCTTAGTGCAGTTTTCAAAAGCATAAGTGCCTAATATCCTGATATTCTTTCCCAGCTTTAATGATGTAAGGCGCTTGAAGAGCCCTTCACCTGCGCTGAATTTGTCAGTTACCTCAACAACAGGATAACCGTTCACCTCATCGGGTATGACAAGCTCGGTAACGTCTTCGTCTGTATAGAACACCTTATAACCGCCCTCAGATCTGGGGTAATAGTGTACTCCATCCTGCACATAAATATCGAGCGGTATGGATTTATCCTCTATATCGAAAAAATCCCATGTGCTGCACATTTCATCAGAAGGGAAAATATTGAGGAACTTGGGTACATTCCTCTCTGCGTAAGCAGCAGCGGTCGAGTCCTTATATCCATATAAATTAGTATCAGCAAAATGGTCTCCCAATTCACAATCGGCAGAGTACATCATCATTCTCCGCAGATCAGGACAATCAATGAATGCACCATCTTCGATTGCCTTGACCGAAGCAGGGATCACAATAGGTGAACTCAGTCCGGAATGACGAAATGCTTCTGAACCAATTACTTCAAGTCCATCATTGAATTCAGCAGATTTGAGAGTCGTGCATCCTTTAAACACATAGGGCTCTATGGTCTTTACATTCTTTCCGAATTTTACAGAAGTAATGGTCTTTTTGATCTTGTCCACCGACTTTACAGCGACCACAGGGCAGCCGTTTACCTCATCGGGAATGACGAGATCGGTTATCTCGGAGCTGACATCGTCAAGAGCATATCCGCCCTCCACAGCCTTGAAGATCATACCGTCAGCCTCGACTGTATCCTCATTTTCCGCGGATGCAGTGTCTGCGGCAAATGCAGAGCTTCCCGAACCGTACTGATAGCCTGCTGTGCCATAATTTACCCCAACAATGGCAACAGCCATAATGGCAGCAATGATTCTTTTGATTTTCATAATAGTTCCTCCTTAAAATAATTCCTATATCCGTCTTACAGGTCATCCATAAGACAATCATATTATATCATATATTTTTTTGATAATCACATTTTTTGTTTGAATTGGTTAAAATATGCAATAAAGGCTGTACCGCTATGGTACAGCCTTTATTTTTATGCATCCGGGTCAAGAGTAGGTCTCACATGAAGAAGATACTCCTGAATAAAGAGGGCGTCATTTGCAGTAAGTCCCACGGTGGACTTGTCAACATCGGCATTGGCTCTGCCAAGGTCTGTAATGGTGTATCTGTTGGGATTGGAGAGCACCTGCATGATGAAGATTGCGTCTGCAAGCTCAACATTGCCGTCACAGTTGGCGTCGCCCCACAGCTGAGCTTTTACGTCTTTTACAGTGGTAGTCGTGGTGGTAGTGGTCGTAGTTGTGGTTGTCGTGGTCGTCTCGCCCTGAGACCTCTTTATGACCACATCCGATACAAAATCACCATGAGGGTCGCCAATACCTGCTGTTCGCTCATAATGGACAACAACACCATCTTCGGGAGTAACTATCTTACAGCCCTCGATCTCGATCCAACCGAAACCTGTGACAGCCTCTTTGTTCTTGCTGGTGACATTGACATCTGAATTGATTATATTCAGTACTTTCATGTAGCTAAAGCCCTCAATTGCACCTGACTGCGCATCGATGACCAGATCTGCGTCCTTTATGTCCACATCTGCCCATGAGCCTATACCCACTTCTCCCGCTAAAACAGAGAGCTTTCCGTTAGTTGTCAGTGTCATATCGCCGTGATTGTCAACAAACCATGCATTGACACAGGAAACAATAGAATCAGCAGCAGTGGCAACTGTCAGACCGTTTATATTATTCTGGATGACAGAAAAGCTTGAAGCAGTCTGGTAATTCCCCTTTATTGTAAGAGTATTGGTCTTTTCATCAAAGCTGAAAACTCCGTCGCCCAGTATGTCGTCCTTGTTGGAATCGTATACCTTCTGCTCCACGACCTGAAGATCGTAAAATCTTTCTATAAGTATATCCAGAACATTATTTTTCCCTGCATCAACGATGGATCCCTTTGCAGTTTTCAGGACTGTCCTTTCGCTTGCGCCGGGAACAATCGGCTCACAGCCCTCAAACTTCAGCTCCTTATTAAAGCCGCTAACTGCTGAAAACTGCTTGTTCTTCTCGTTTTTGGCTGTAACGTGAGAATCAATGATCTCAAGAGAACATTCAGCCCGCGGAGTCACATGAGACATAGAATCCGCATCTGTACCGCCTATGGCAGCCGCAGCATGATCTACATTGTAATTCAGAGAATTAAGAATTGCGTCCTTGATAGTGAGCTTACAGCTGTTGACAGAGATCGTCCTTATACCGCCTTCAACGTTCAGTACTCCGGGACCTGTGATAACCGTATCCGCCATAATGGAAAGAACAGGATTGACAGAGGACTGTAACAGAGTTGAGTCCTTTTCAACGTAGATAGTCAGACCCTCGATCTCGTTCTTGAGCAGAATAGTCGGCATCTTGGTTTTACATTCAAGGTCTCCCCTGATGGTAAGTGTCTTTGTCTCGTTATCATAGCTGAAATTGCCGTCCCCCATGATATCGGCAGCGTTTTCACTGGTGACCTGTGTTCCGCAGAGATACAGCCAATACCCCTCAGCTGCAACTGCTTTCAGCGGCGGCATAAAGGCGAATGTCACAGCGAGCATGAGCATAGCTGTCATTATGCACTTACATCTTTTTATAAACGCTCTGATGTTGGTAGTTCTGCTTTCCTTCATAATAATACCTCATTTCCCATATAAGATTATATGCAGACCTGTTCTTCGCAGTCCAAAACAGCACACAGACTGCAAAAGAAACTGAAAGCCTGTACTTACGAAAAGTATATCATGAGGAATAGTTGAAGTCAATGCAACTTACCACCCGAAAAATGCAACTTACCTATCCGAAAACGCAACTTACCCGAGTTTATATGCAGGATGGCGCTCAGAGCCTGTTCCTGCCGATTTTAAGCCTTATCTTGTGGAGCTCTTTGCGTAGAGAGAGAGTATCTGAGAAGCATCTACGGCATTGACCAGATCGTCACCGCTGACCTCAGCCTTCGCCCTCTGTGAGGAGCTGAGAGTGTAGGACTTGCCCGACATTACCGAGGCGTAATCTCCCAGAACCAGAGAAGCATCCACGGCATCTACTTTTCCGTCGCTGTTGACGTCGCCGTAATCCTTTACGGAATATGCTTCGGGGTGGTTGTCGGTAGTACCGATAAAGTACTGGGTCCAGTAAAGAATGCCCTTTGACTCATAGACGCCGACGCCTATATACTGGAAATCAGTGCTGAGGATATTAGCACGGTGGCCATCGGATCTCATCCAGCCGCTCACTACAGCCTGAGGCGAGTTATGACCGTAGGCGATATTCTCACCAATGTGATCCCAGCCGATACCTATCTCGTCGCAGACCGTGGTTATACTTCTGCCGTCGGGACGGGTGTGGTCCCAGACCTCAGAAGTTTCCTTGGCGCGTACCATTGCAGCCTTGCTGAGGCGTGGGAACATTCTGAACTCCCTCAGACCTCTGTTTGCCCTCTCCTGATTGACAAGTCTGATGACCTCGGCTGTAAAGCCCACTGTGTCGATGGCTGATACGTTATTATCAGAAGCAGGTGAGATCACCATTTCTGTCGAGACCGCTGAAGCTGCTGTTGAAACTGTCAGTGATGCCGCCATAATCACGGCACTTAGTAAAGCAATTATTTTTTTCATAGTAAAACCTCCTTGACTCGCAGCATTCCGGCTGCCGCAAGCCTGACGATAGCAAATATCCATCTGAATATATTATAGTATATAGGCAATGCGTTATGCTATAATTTCCCGATCACAGGGAGCAGATCTCTGATCTGCATATCTGCAAGGGCTTTCAGATAGTTTATAATGAATGCTTTGCATTCATTATAGCATATAAGCGCAGCATTATGCTATAATTTCCCGATTGCAGGGAGCAGATCTCTGATCTGCGTATCTGCAAGGGCTTTCAGATAATTTATAATGAATGCTTTGCATTCATTATAGCATATAGCACTGTGCAAGTCAACAAATGTGATGATTTTGAAACATTTTCCACAAAGAGCGGCAGCACTGCTTAGCACAATAGACAAAGGACCGCACCAAAGGTACGGTCCTGTCTGAAAACATCAAAGTAATTAAAATTACTTGATCTCGATTGTAGCGCCAGCCTCTTCAAACTTAGCCTTGAGCTCGTTAGCCTCAGCCTCAGAAACGCCTTCCTTGATAGCCTTAGGAGCAGACTCAACTACTTCCTTAGCCTCCTTGAGGCCAAGACCGAGAACTTCCTTAGCAACCTTGATAACAGCCATCTTAGCGTCACCGAAGGAAGCAAGGATTACGTCGAACTCTGTCTTAGCAGCAGCAGCGCCGCCAGCAGCACCGCCGGCAGCAGGAGCAGCAGCGATAGCAGCTG
The DNA here is from genome assembly GCA_017519145.1 of Ruminococcus sp. Taxonomy (GTDB): domain Bacteria; phylum Bacillota; class Clostridia; order Oscillospirales; family Ruminococcaceae; genus Ruminococcus. The sequence goes on along the minus strand of JAFWTA010000029.1, from coordinate 2,729 downwards.
TTACGCCGAATTCCTCCTGGATTGCGTCTACAAGCTCAGAAAGCTCGAGAACTGAAAGAGTCTTGATATCTTCAACAAATTTTGTGATCTTCTCAGAAGCCATGATAATAATCTCCTTTTTAATAATATTTGCCCATTGGGCGTTTGATTTAAGCTGCGGAGCATATCTCCGCGGATGTGTAGTGAAGGTTCAGGCAGCTATTAAGCAGCTTCCTCTTCCTTCTTCTTGTCTGCAACAGCGTTGAGTGTAGCTGCCAGCTTCTGAAGGGGACCCTGCAGAGAGCCAACGAGCTGTGCGAGAAGGGTATCCTTTGAAGGGATCTTGGAAAGAGCAACAACTCCAGCCTGATCGTATACCTCACCCTCAACGTAGCCAGCCTTGAGATTGAACTTGTCGTCGCCTGCCTTCTCAGCGAACTTACCGAGGATTCTTGCGGGAGCAGTCTGATCGTCGTTAGAAACAGCGAGAGCAGTTGTGCCGTTGAGAGACTCCTCAAAGCCCTCGATACCGCATTCCTTGAAAGCACGGAGAAGCATTGTGTTCTTCTCTACGAAGTAGTTGACACCGGCCTCACGAAGCTCCTTTCTGAGCTTGGTATCCTCCTCAACGGTGATACCCTTGTAGTCAACGAGAACGCCTGAAACGGAGTTCTTGATGATCTCGGTGAGCTTCTCGACCTTAGCCTTCTTAGCTTCGAGTACTGCATTGCTTGGCATAGTGTGTATTCACCTCCGAATGAATTATGATCGTATTCAGAGAGAGCAATAAAAAAGCCCATTCCGACAGCGCAGAATGGACAATGATACTTCTATCGATTGCTATTCCTCGGCGGGACTTACTGAGCTTTCGCTCTGCCAGCTGTCTTTAGAATACGATGCTGTTTTCAACAGCTTGATTATTATATCATATTATTTCTCATTTGTCAAGAGCTTTCTTCAAAAAAACGGAACTTTTATTTTACTTTTCGCCGTGAAACATTCAGTTACTTTCCCGAACCGCGATTTTTTTCGTTAACCGACACAAATCCTCATTGACATGAGGCGAAAGCCGTGTTATAATATCAATGTGATCCGTTCGGATCATAATAAAATTTAATATCGGAGGTTTTTACATGAGATCCACCACAAAACACTTCACTTCACTCACCCTCGCTGCTGCTATGATGTTAGGAGCAGTTGCCGCACCAACCACCTTATCCAAGATCGCACCTTCTGTTGACCTCTCCATTATCAATGAGATCGACGCAAATGCTGCAAGCTACAGCACGGGTCAGTACACCGTCTATGTTTCATCGGGAGTAAATGTTCGTACATCATACAGCACTTCCGCAGGCATCGTCGGCGCTGCTTCATTCGGCAGAGACTGCATTATAACCAAGGTAAACGGCTCTTGGGGCTACACCTCAAACATCAGATGCACAAACGGCTGGAGATCGGGCTGGATCTACCTTCCCAATCTCAGAAAGGGCTGGCCTGCAAAGATAGCTGCAAGTTCTCTCCGTCTGCGCAAGAATCCCGGCTCAACAGCTTCTTCCAACACTGTTCTCACAACTATCCCGAGGAACGCTGTGGTCGTCATCACCGATGCAAGACATTACGCCAACAGCAGCTGGGTAAAGACCACATATAACGGCAAGACAGGCTGGATGTGCTTCTGCGACAGCTCAGGAAATTACGCATACGGCATCTCGGATTTCGGTACAGAATTCTGATAATACAAAAGCTCCACTTTTGTGGAGCTTTTTCTTTTATTCGATTATATCCGACAGCATCTTGCCGTTTTTCTCCGCGTACATCACGGGGAAGTAATTGCCTATGCTGACGCGCTTATTGGGCAGGAATGTATGCTTGCCGGTGTGCATCTGTCCGTAGCTGTCGGTAAAGCTGTAATCGCATACGCACTGTGTAAAGCCGTCGCGTCCGCCGCCCTTGATGACAACATTGGTTATTGTACACTGTCCCTGCGTGCCGTTCTTGATGAGATAGCCCTGAACTCCGCGTTTCAGCATCATCTTTATGACCAGTATGATACCTGCGATAAGCGAAGCGGCTGCCCCCAGAAGCATGATTATGGGAAAAACATCGCCGTCGGGCTTTCTGTACACCTCGAAGGGATTATCCTCATAGACATAGCAGTCGTAATGCTCGCCAACGAAAACAGACCTTCCTCCCACACCATTGGAGATACGGGCGTTGATGGTTTTGCCCTCGGCGTTTACATAGTCAACATTGACCTCGCTTGTCCTGCCCGCTATGACATAATCCGTGACAACGCAGTCCGTAAGAACACCGCCGTCAGGCACGGTCATTGCATTAAGCACCATGAACAGAAGTGCTCCGGGCAGCAGGACTATAAGGATAAGTCCGACGATAACAGGTCCTGCCAGTGAATCTTTTTTCATAACATTTCCCCCTTGAAAAAATAAGATAATTCGGCTCACGCCGTAAACATATTAATATAATACATCATCAGACGCATTTTGTCAATAACTATTATTATTTTTGTACAAAATGCAAATCAAAATTTAGCGCGTATGCGAAAAATTGGAAATGTAGGGGACGGCGTCCTCGACGTCCCGCAAAATTCATATTATAGTGGTGACTATCATCCGCTCAATCAAGGGACGCCCTCACTTGCAGGGCGTCCCCTCTCAAAAAACAGTCCACCGGACTGTTTTTTGATTCACCCCTTGCGGAGCGCTTTGTTTTATTTCGCCGCCTTAAAAGCT
>JAFWTA010000028.1 GCA_017519145.1 Ruminococcus sp. | reverse complement strand
CTGTTGAGATCGTTGGTCTTTCTGACGAGAAGCTCAACACAGTTGTTACAGGTCTTGAAATGTTCAGAAAGACTCTTGACTTCTGTGAGGCTGGTGATAACGTAGGTGCTCTTCTCCGTGGTATCACAAGAGATCAGGTTGAGCGTGGACAGGTTCTTTGTAAGCCCGGCTCAATTCACCCCCATACAAAGTTCAGCGGTCAGGTTTACGTACTGAAGAAGGAAGAGGGCGGACGTCATACTCCTTTCTTCAACAACTACAGACCTCAGTTCTACTTCAGAACAACTGACGTTACAGGTGTTGTTACACTTCCCGCAGACAAGGAAATGTGCATGCCCGGTGATAACGTTGCTATGGATGTTGAGCTCATCACTCCTATCGCTATCGAAGAAGGACTCCGTTTCGCTATCCGTGAGGGTGGTAGAACAGTTGGTTCAGGCGTTGTTACAAAGATCAACGAATAATTCTTGATCCGTTAAATAATAACGACTTCAGGCGGTCGTGCTTTCAGCATGACCGCCTTTTTACATAACATTTATCATGATATAATTAACAAAAGGCGGGGTATCATTTATGGAATACATTCTCCAGACCCAGAAGCTTTGCAAGAAATACGGTAATTTCAAAGCTCTCAACGACCTTACTATCAATGTGCCGAAGGGCTCTATCTACGGTATGGTCGGAAGGAACGGTGCGGGCAAAACCACCCTCATCCGTGTGGTAACGGGTCTTAACAATCCTACATCAGGCGAATTTTCACTCTTCGGAATCAAGAACAATGACAGCAAACTGCTCCAGACACGCAGAAAGATCGGCGCTGTGGTTGAAACTCCTTCACTGCATCCCGAAATGTCCGCTAAGGATAATCTCATCCAGCAGACTAAGGCTCTCGGTATCTCCGATGAGAAGCTGGACGACATCTTAAAGCTGGTCGGTCTTGCAAATACAGGTAAAAAGAAAGCCAAGAATTTCTCTCTCGGTATGCGTCAGAGACTGGGTATCGCGTTCTCTCTCGTGGGCGATCCCGAGTTTCTCGTTCTTGATGAGCCTATAAACGGTCTCGATCCTCAGGGTATCATTGAGGTCCGTGAGATGATAATGCGTCTTAATCAGGAGAAAGGCATCACAATCCTTATCTCAAGCCACATTCTCGACGAGCTGGCTCGTCTTGCTACTCACTACGGCTTTATCGACCGCGGTCACGTTATCAAGGAAATGAGCGCTGAGGAGCTGGACAAGGCTTGCCGTACATCTCTCCATGTAAATGTCAACGACACAAATATCCTCGCAGACGTTCTCAATGGCATGGGCGCCGAGTTCAGGCTCTATTCTCCCAACGAAGCCGATATTTTCACCCCTATGCAGGTAACTCCGCTGGTGCTCGCACTCAACGAGAAGAACTGCTTTGTAAATTCCATGACCGAGCGCCACGAGAGCCTCGAAAGCTACTTCATGGGACTTGTAGGAGGTGCTAATAATGGTTAATCTTCTTGCTGAGAACTACAGACGACTTTTCAAGGGAAAGAGATTCTATATCGTACTGGCGGTCATCGTCGGCGTAGCTTTCCTGTTTTCATTGCTCTATTTCTTCCTGAATAAGCTGGTTTCACAGGTGGATATGAGCAATATGGAGGGCGTAGAGGTACAGGTCGCCGATATGAAGATGTATGCGGACAGTCTGCTATTTGCCATGAAGACCGATATGCCCCTGCTTATCGGTATCACAGCAGGTATGCTCATCGTTCAGGACTTCCGCAACAATACTATCAGAAACAAGATCGTTATCGGTCACTCAAGAACTAACATCTATCTTTCAAATCTCATCGTTTCCGAGACAGTTATGCTCATCTATGAGCTTGCTTTCTTCGTAGCTGTTCTCATTTTCGGCGGAATCATACTGGGCTTCAAGGAGTTCCCCTCATGGGATATCTGCACCACTCTCCTGCTGACTCTGCCTGTTCAGATGGCAATGACAGCTCTCATGGTATTCCTCTGCAATACTCTGAAGAACGTTGGCGGCTTCGTACTGTCCATCACTATGACTTATATCGTGAACATCTTCTCCTTTGCTCTTCAGTTCCTGAACAAGCACGAGAAGGCTCAGGAGCTTGTTCGTGAGGTCATCCCGTCACTGCAGATGAACCTTATCCTGAGTTCAGACGGCGTTCCCGAGCACGCTGTAAGAATGGTCATCATGATGGTCGCTATCACCATTATCTCCACTGTCGGCGGTATTCTGCTCTTTAAGAAGGCTGACCTTAAATAATGGGAAATTACTGATAAACTGTAATGCCCCTGAGTGTTCATAAAGCACTCGGGGGCTTTTGCTTTATGCACTATTACGTCCTGTGAGACTATCCTCCACAGAGAAATGTCCACCCATTCGCCCGAAAAGTAAATAAATGCAGTAGAAAAGTACTATTTTTCATTGCAAAGTCTTGAAATATCATGTATAATGTTAATATAGAATAGTTCGGCTGTCTTTCAGGAGGATATTGATATGTTTGTGAATATTAAAAGAGCGGCAGCTCTTGCGGCGGCGGTTACAGTTGCCTGTACGTCGGCTTACGCAGGAGCTCCACGGAAAAATGCCATAGAGGCTCATGCAGCCGCTGCAATACCTGCCTTTCCCGGAGCTGTTGGCGGCGGCAAGTACTCTACGGGCGGACGCGGCGGAGAGGTCTACCACGTTACAAACCTTAACGACAGCGGTGAGGGTTCCTTCCGCGATGCTGTCAGCAAGTCGGGAAGAATAGTCGTTTTCGACGTCAGCGGCACCATTGAGCTAAAGGGCAACATCCTCTGTCAGAGCAATATAACCATTGCAGGTCAGACTGCTCCCGGAGGCTCGGGCATAACCCTCAAAAACTACAAAATGGGTATGTCGGGGGACAATATCATCTGCCGCTATATCAGCTCCCGTCCCGGTCCCTATGCGGCTACTTCCTCGGGAAATGACGCATGGGGCGGCGCAAAGGGCTCTAATTCCATAATAGACCACTGCTCAATGGGCTGGACAACCGATGAACAGTGGGGACTCTACTCCAATAACACTAATTATACCGTGCAGTACTCTGTGCTTGGTCCTGCGGATTCATGGGGAGGTCACAAGAAGGGTCTGCACGGCTTTGGGATAATGCTTGGCAAGGGCGACCTTACCTTTGACCATAACCTGATAATACACAATGTCTCCCGTAACTTCCGCGGAAAGGTGCCAGACAAGTACACCGCGGACTTCACCAACAACATAATCTATGACTGGGGCTATCAGACCGCCTACGGTACCATTGGTCACCTGAACTATGTGAACAATACCCTCAAGGCAGGCAGCTCCACCACGGGCGGCTACCACTGGATGTATGTGGACAGTACCACCAAGCCCGAGAACTTCAAGGTGTACTGTCAGGGAAACCGCCTTATCAACAAGGACGGCTCATTCCACAGCATAACAGGGGACAACTGGTCGGGCGTCACCGTCAAGGACGGCATCGGCATCACCAAGAACGACCTTTACAGCGGTACAGCTTTCCCCATAAATATCAACGGGGAGAATGTCTCCACAGCAGGTACTGCCGAGAGCGCTGCGGCTTCCTATGACCATGTTATCAGCTTCGCAGGAAACGGTATCGCTCCCGATAAGCGTACCGCCATCGACAGACAGTGTGCCGAGGAGACCCGTAACGGCACGGGTCAGTGCAGCGGTACTGCGGAATATGATTCATCGGAGGCAAACCTCAACAAGTACAATATAAAGTGCGGAGTTTCTTACAGCTATCCTGCTCCCGTTACCAAAAAGGAAATAACCGACAACGATAACGACGGTATGGACGATAACTGGGAGCTGCTGAGAGGTCTCGACCCCTCAGACCCCTCCGACTATGCAGGGGACTACTGCGGCAAGGGCTATATGAACATCGAGTACTACATCAACGACCTGACGGTCAATTCATTCCCCGAGGGCGTTGTAGAGCTCTCTCCCGAAAGCGGAACGCCCCTTCCCACGGTGTCTGCCTTTGAGACTATCGAAGCTGAGAGCTTTGACGCTCAGGAGGGTATTCGCACCGAGGACAACGAGGGATACAGCAATATCGCCTATATTGAAAACGGAGACTGGACCATGTACCGCAGAGTGGACTTCGGCAGCGGCGCTCAGAGCTTCCGCGCTAAGGTGGCAGGAAATGCGTCGGCTATGGAGCTTTACCTCGACGGTCTCAGCGGCGAGCCTGCGGCAAGTGTCAGCTTCGGCGGCAGCGGCGGCTTCACGGACTATAAGGACATCGAAGTGAATATTCCCAAAATATCGGGAACTCACGACCTTTATATCAAGTTCACGGGCGGCGAGGGCTATCTTGTAAATCTGGACAGCTTTGTGTTCGGAAAGGATAAGCTCCCCCTCAGCGGAAAGCTCTTTAAGGACGTTCAGGTCACAGAACAGGCTTTCCCCGATAAATGGGCGATAGGTTCGGCTTATGTGGGCGCTCCCGTATTCGGAGACAGAGACTTCCGCATAACTCAGCTCCAGTCAGGGCTTGACGGGGCAGAAGTGCTTATGACTGCCTGCGATGCAAAGGGCACCACAGGCGAGGCGGCTTCCTTTACGGCTGCTGCGGATATGCTCCTGTATGTGGGACTTGACAGCCGCGTGGAGACTCCTCCACAGTGGCTTGAGGACTATGTGCTTATGAGGACCCTCTGCACCGTGGATGACCTGAGCTTTATGATGTACAGAAAGGATGTCAAAGCAGGGGAGAAGGTGTCTCTCGGCAGCAACGGACAGACCTACAAGTGCGTTAACTACATCGTCATGGGCATTCCCACCATGGAGCCTGAGCCATTGGAGGGCGATATCAATCTGGATGGTTCCATTAATGTGGCTGATCTGGTAAAGCTACAGAATCACCTGCTGAAAAAGGAGGCTCTCGGTGAGGAGCAGTTCAATGCAGCGGATATGAATGCCGATCTGACTGTTGATGTGTTCGATATGATAAGGCTGAGAAAGCAGCTTTGTAAATAATAAAACGCCCCGAAGCGTATGCTTCGGGGCTTTGCTTTACAGTGCCTTTTCTACTGCTGCCCGCAGGTCCTTCATGGAGTTGGTGGGCTCAAATCTGCCTATGATCTCGCCCTCTCTGCTGATGAGGAACTTTGTGAAGTTCCACTTTATCTTGCTGTTGTTCTTGTAATCCTTGTCCATAAGCTTCATGACTCCGCCCATGGCAAGCGCCTTGGGACCCTTGCCAAAGCCCTCAAAGGTGCTGTTCTCCACAAGCCACTTATAAAGAGGTATGGCATTGTCGCCGTTTACGTCGATCTTTGCGAACTGGGGGAAGGTTATGCCAAATCTACCTGTGCAGAAGCTGTGTATCTCCTCGTCACTTCCGGGGGCTTGCTCGCCGAACTGGTTGCAGGGGAAGTCAAGTATTTCCAGTCCCTTTGCCTGAAACTCCTCATAGATGTCCTGAAGCTCGTCATACTGAGGTGTAAATCCGCAGCCTGTTGCGGTGTTGACAATGAGAAGCACCTTTCCCTTATAGTCGGAGAGAGCTACCTCTGTTCCGTCCTGTGCCTTTACTGTGAAATCGTAAACTGACATATATGATCCTCCTTTAATAAATTATACGCAATTAAATTGAACTCAATCTTTCTGTGATTTTATTATAGCTCATGTTTTTTCATTTGTCAAGCTCTTTCACAAATCTTTTTTTATTTTAACTTGAAATCTTCACCTTGCGGAGCCCTGAACTTTCAAATTATAATGTATAATTATTATAGACGTAATGTTTCGGATCAAATCATACATAATAATTTAACTGTGTTATACTACCTGTTTTTGGTAAACTTAAATCTATTTTAAGCCGAATTTAAGATTATTTTAAGGTCTTTGCACTATAATTAAGTCATAATCTAAGAGGATCGGATACCAGAGATCAGGTCGATATTAAAAAAAGGAGATTGATATTTATGAAAAAACATGGCTTCAAAAAGCTGTTGGCAGGTCTTTCGGCAGCCTGCGTTCTTGGCTCTGCGCTTCCCGCAATGAGCTTTGCGGCAGAGACTGAATTTTCCAAAATTCTCGGCGACTCCAACGGCGACGGAGTTGTTGAGCTTGCAGATGCTATCCTCATCATGCAGGCACTTGCCAACCCGAATAAGTATTCACAGGGCGGCTCAGATCCGCTCTGCTTCAAGGAGCAGGGCTGGATCAATGCAGACTGTGACGGAGAATTAGGCGTTACAGGCAACGATGCACTTACTATCCAGCTCTACCTTTTAGGCAAAGGAAAGCTTACTCCCATAGGCAGCGTTGACCCCGTTGCCGAGGCTACAAAGATACATCTGAAGAACACCTCCATCGAGGTAGAGGGCGAGAATGCTGTTGTTGAGGGAACTAAGGTAACTATCACTCATTCGGGCGAGTTCTATATCGACGGAACTCTTGACGACGGTCAGATCGAGGTAAATATCCCCGATGAAACAGTTGACCCCGATACAGTAAAGATATTCCTGAACGGTGCTAATATCACAGGCAAGAGCGCTCCTGCTGTTCTTATCACTAATGCCGAGAATACCTCTATAAATATAGTTGACGGCACCACAAACACCATCTCCGACGGCGATACAGCCTATGCAGGCGATAACCTCAACACTGCTGTTATCGAGGCTAAGGACGATATTACCTTCAAGGGCGGCGACAAGGGCGACGGTGTGCTTGATATAACTGCAAATACTCAGAATGCTGTATTCAGCAATAATGATATCAAGTTCAACGGCGGTACAGTCAATATCACCACCCTGAACTCCACCGACGGCACCGACGCTGTAAAGGCTAAGAAGTCTGTTACAGTCAAGGACGGTGTCCTCAATATCGACTCCGAGGGCGACGGTATCAAGTCCAGCAAGGGTGCTGTTTCTATCACAGGCGGTAATACCAGCATCAAGGCAGGAAATGACGCTGTTCAGGCTGAGACCTCTATCGACGTCAGCGGCGGTACTCTTATCGCAGGCGGTGACCGCGGTCTTACAGCTGTAACTGCTATCAATATCACGGGCGGTACTGTTATCGCTACTGCTACCGATAATCAGGCAGACGAGAAGCTCATGGCAGGTACTACACAGACCACAGTGCTCCTCAACTGTATCAATGACGCGACTAATGAGAAGGACGGCACATGGAAGAAGGCAAACGCTCTCGTTTCCGGCAGCCTCGATGCCAAGTACACCAAGAAGTACAAGTTCGTGCTTTACAGCGATACTGCTATCAACGGTGCTAAGTCATGCGGCTTCAAGAACCTTGCAACAGGCGCTTCTGTAACTCATACAGACGGCAAGCAGACTCAGTTCCAGCTCAGCCTCGTTACAACATTCAACAATGTTGACCCCGCAGGCACAGGCGGAACAACAGTTGTCGATCCTACACCCGCTCCCGAGGGACTTACCATAACCCTTGCAGATTCGGGCATGACCACAAATGCTTCATCGGAAGCTAAGGTGGAAAACAACGTTTGTACTATTGAGCAGCCCGGTGTTTTTACAGTAACCGGCGGGATGACCGGCGGACAGATCGTAGTTGACGTAGATAAGACTGTCTATCCCGACGGCGTCGTTGAGCTCGACCTCAGCGGCATGAGCCTTACAAATACAACAAATTCTCCTATATATGTAGCATCTATCGCAGACGAGGTCATAATTGTCGCTAAGAACGGTACTGAGAATACCATCTCGGACGGTACGAGCTACACTAACGCTGACGGCGATACGGGAGCTATCTACTCCAAGGACGATATAAAGTTCAAGGGCAAGGGCAAGCTCACTGTAAACGGCAACGCCGCAGACGCTATCGTCGGCAAGGACGATATAAAGATATACAACGGCACTCTGGTCGTGAACGCTGCTGACGACGGTATCCGCGGCAAGGACAGCGTTACTGTCGGCAATACCTCAGATGACGGCACAGAAGTGGATTACTCCGCTCTCAGTGTAAGCGTCAATACCAAGGCTGGGGACGGTATCAAGGCTACATCCACAGATGCGTCCTCGACTGCAAAGCAGGTGGGTATCGTTACAATAAACGGCGGCACCGTGGACATTGAGTCCTACGCTGACGGTATCTCCGCAGAGCAGTTCTTCGTTATGAACGGCGGCGACCTCAATATCAAGACCTATGAGGGCAGCTCCTTCACAGGCAGCGGTACAACTACCGGCGGCAACACAGGCGGCTTCGGCGGCTGGGGAAGACCCGGCGGCGGTATGGGTATGGACGGAAACTCCAACAAGACCGATATCTCCGCTAAGGGCATCAAGGCTGTCGGACTCTATGACGAAGCGGGCACTACATGGCAGAGCGTCGGCGATATCACCATCAACGGCGGTACTGTCACCATCGACTCCTCGGACGACTGTCTCCACTGCGGCGGCGATATGCAGCTCATAGGCGGCGAGCTGAAGCTCTCATCTGCTGATGACGGCGCCCACGCTGACCATAGTCTCACCATCGGCACTAAGGACAGCGGCAGATACGATGATATCGTTATAGCTGTTGAGAAGTGCTATGAGGGTATCGAAGCTCAGAAGATATACCAGAACAGCGGTTCTGTTATTGCTAATTCCACCGATGACGGCTTCAACGCTGCAGGCGGAAGTGACGGCTCCGGCACAGGCAACACAGGGATGCCTTGGGGTCAGGGCGGCGGAGGCTTCGGCGGTGGCGGCTTCGGCGGCAGCTCAGGCGACTACATCCTGCAGTTCAACGGCGGATTTGCCATCGTGAACGCTGCAAACGGCGACCATGACGGCTTTGACTCCAACGGTAATATAGAGATAAACGGCGGCTATCTCGTATCAAACGGCAACGAGCCCTTTGACTGCGGCGACGGCGGCAGCTCCATCATCGTAAACGGCGGTACATGGATAACCGATTGTCCTTCGGGCGGTATGGCAATGGGCGGAAGTACAATGTCTGCAAGTGTGACAGCTTCTGCAAACGTAGGCGCTAATACAAGGCTTTCGCTAGTGGGCAGCGATGGCAAGGTAATAGTTTCCTTCATCGTTGACAAGTCTGTCAGCCAGCTCAAGGCAGGAGGCACAGGTACCTCGGGAGCTTCCTTCTACACAGGCGGCACCCTCAGCGGTTCCACATATTTCCAGCAGCTTGACCAGACTCAGCTTGCTGCATACGGCGGCACACTGACAGGCGGCACAAGAGTTTAAGATATCTAAGTTCTCCCTAATAACAGGAAAAAGGCAGCATAAGCTGCCTTTTTCCGTTGGGGTATGAACGGATACAGAAAAGCCATAGTATCTCTTTGGGAGAAATACTATGGCTTTATGTTTGTTATTGAGTGGTCTTACTGCTGTTCTTCGCCGCTGCCCTCGCCGCCTTCTACGGGCTGTTCGGGCTGCTGTGGAGGATCAGTTGCAGGAGGATCCGTCGGAGGAGGATCCGTAGGTGCGGGAGCCGCTGTTGTGGGAGCCTGTGTTACGGGCTCTGCTGTTGTAGCAGGTGCTTCCGTTACCTGAGGAGCTGCCGTAGCATACTGCTGAGCGTTAGCATTCTCGGAAACATAGAATACAGTGAGCTTCTTGCCCTCCTTGTTGCTGAACAGTGTGTTCGGCGAAACTACCTTGCCTTCAACCTGAAGCTCTACGACTGTGTTTGCCTTGCCGTAGGAGCTCTTTGACTCGATGAACTGATAGTTGAAGTCGGTTATTCCCGCCTTGTCAAGAGCGTTTTTGTACTGTTCCACTGTCATTCCTGCGAAATCGGGGATATAAGCGGATTCCTTGCCCTTGCTGACCTTGACCTTGATGACCTGTCCCTGAGATACCATTTCGCCCTCGGGAACTGCCTGCTCGAAGATCATGTCGTTCTCGTAATCGTTATTGTATTCATATTCCGCGTCAAGCACGAAATAATCCTTCCATTTTTCCTTGACCACCTCATAGAAGCGTCCCACAAGCTTTGGCATTTCCGTGTCCGCAGCCTTTGTTGCCTCAGCGTCGTCAACTACGTTGGAGCTGACAGAGGAGCGTCTTGTTCTCACGGATGAGGTGGCTTCCTCCGGCGGTGTGAGTATGCTTATGAGTATTACGGAAAGGGTGAGGAGTATGGCGAGGAGCAGGAGTCCGATGATTATGGGCACCTTTATCCTGTCAACTGTATTGACCTTTTCGTATTTATAGCTGTCGTCCCGTCTGGGCTTTTTGTAAGAAGCTGTGCTGCGCTGGTGGATGACCTCCTGAGGCTGCTCGTAGCTCTGCTGATCGTGCTGATATGCGCTCTGCTGATATACGGGCTCCTCGGGAGCAGATGACGGAGCTTCCGAGGGGATACCGCTGCCGAGAAGAACTGTGCTGTCGATGTCCTCCTCTTCCTCTGCGGGCTGCTCGAAAAGTCTTGTTACCAGCTCTGTGATGGTCTGTATACGGTCTCTGCCATTGAGGTTCATACCCTCCATGATGACTCTGGAAACGTGGCGCGGTATGCGTGAATCCAGCATATGAGGCTCGTGGAGGTCGTCGTGCTTCTGGCGGCTTACTGAGTCAACGGGCATACAGCCTGTGAGTGCGCGGTAGAGAAGTGCGCAGACTCCGTAAACGTCTGTCCATGAGCCCTGACGGCTGCTGCTGCTTGCAGAATACTGCTCGGGAGCGGCATAGCCCTTGAAGAGCTCATACTCAAGACCTGCGTTTGCTGTTCTCACAGCGGATACGCAGAAGCCTGAGAGCTTCAGCTCGCCCTTGTCGGTGATATATACCGTATCGGGGCTGATAGCACGGTGTATGATACCTGCGTTGTGCAGGATACCTATAGTCGTGAAAAGGGGCGGGAATATCTTGGAGACCTGTTCCCAGCTGAGCTCTCCTGCATTTTCCTTGAGATAGTCCAGCATTTTCACGCCTTCGATGTATTCAAAAATTGTGTAGGTGGTATTGTTCTCGGCGAACATATCGAGTACAGGCGGTATATTGGAGTTGTTTCGCAGTCTTGCCAGAGACTTGTTGAGCTCTGTATACTCAGCCATGAACGCCTTGTACTTTGCAAGGTTGTTGTAGTTAACGCTGATTATAGCCTTGCCCTTTACCCTCGTGCAGAGGTTTATGGGCATATATTCTCTGATAAGTACCTTTTTGCCTGTGGTCGTATCACAGCCGATGTATGTGGCGCCTTCGCCGTTATATTCCAGAAGAATACCGCAGAGGTACTTGCTGTGGAGTATAGTACCGGGTGGGACGTACATGGGGTCATATGAAGCAGTTTCTACGTATCCGCATGACGGGCAAACATGAAGTTCCTGTCCGTATGGTTCCATGCATTTAAAGCAATATTTACTGTCTCCCAAAGCAGCTCCTCCTCCTAAAGAAAAGTCAATGCCCTAAATAGGCATCATATCTATTTTAACAGCAAATCGCCGAAATGTCAACTGTTTAATGACTGATATTGCGAAATCATATGAATTTGTATTTTTTTTGTAACAATTTCAGCGGTAATTTTCCTTAATTGTAACCTTTTGCGGCTGATATAAATGAGAATTTAACGGCGTCCCCTACAAATGTAAATTCTGATTTATCGCATCAACTGAATACTCAACAAGCACTTGCTTCGGCAGGTGTTTTTTTCATACCCTTGCGGAGGAGGTGAAACCGTAGAAAGCTTATATACTTTGCTGATATATAACACACAAATAACGATATAGTGACAATTAAGGCATATACAAATCGTCAAATTCCCATTGAGTAACACAACAAGCAATTCCGCTGCCGCAGCAGAATGAACCGTCATTATAACAAAAGAAAACCGAGGCTAACCTCGGTTTTCTTTCAGTATTGTTTTTTTACTGCATATCTGAGCTGACAAGCAACTGGGCAGCTGCAGTGTTATCAGCCAGTATATCTCCGATAGTGATACTGTCGGAGATATTGCTTTCATTGCTGAATGCCGACATATTTTCCGCAAGTATCATTGCCTGGATATTGCTGATATCAGAAACGTTTTCCTCACCAATGGCAACACTGTCTGTCATATCTGTGATAACTGTGTTGTCAGCAGTTAGCTCGTTGCTGAGCATTTCATTTGAATAAATATTGCTGAGATACGCTGTAAGAGTCTGCTCGATGACTTCTTCGGTATCGACAACGATCTCTCTTGCATCAAAATCAATATGCGCCTCTATTCCATCCTTGAATTCCAGTGTGAAGTTTCTGTATGCTGCACTGTATCTGAAGTCCTTGATGGTAAGTGTTTCTCCTGTTTCCGCTATGGTGATTATTGCGTCATAGCCCGAATTCGGGTATGTTACATATACTTCCTCAGGTGCAAGATCCTTGAAGAATATCTTGTTTGTGCCCGAGTAATCACGGAGCGTATCGTTTCCGCTTCCCGATGTGAATACATAT
>JAFWTA010000027.1 GCA_017519145.1 Ruminococcus sp. | reverse complement strand
ACACAGTCCCTTTGGAATCCCTTACATAGGCTCGGCGTACTTATTGCGCTGTAAGCGATGTACAAATATCATTTTTGATATTATTAAGCGAGTTTACGAGCGACAACGTGGCAAGCGGTCGAGCTGGCTCAGCTCGAAATTCTGATTTATGTTAGCAATAATTACGGCGCGGCGTCGAAGTCATGTTTATCGCGTTATATTGCTGACCCACTTGTACTTCATGTAGTGCTTGTATACCGCAGGTATCTTCACGAACTCGTCAAGGGTCAGTATGAACGCCACCGTAAGCACGGGGAGCTTCAGCAGGAAGGCTGCTATCATTCCCATGGGTACCACAACGCACCAGAGCGTTACGATATCGCATATCATGCCGAACCTCGTGTCGCCGCCTGCGGGGAATATTCCCGAGATTATAGTGGAGTTCAGGGAGTTGCCGATGATATAATAAGCTGCCATGAACAGCATATACTTCAGGTAGTACTGCGCCTGTGGAGCAAGGGTGATGAACCTCATGAGCAGGGGAGTAAGTGCCAGTATGACTACTCCCGAAGCAGCGCCTATCCATATGGAGAAGCGGACGAAGCTGCCGCCTGCCTTTTTTGCTTCCTCCTTTTCATCTCTGCCCAGCATACCGCCGATGATGATGCCCACACCCGAGGCTATGCCCCAGCAAAGGCTGGCGATTATGCTGCGGACTATGCCTGCTATGGAGTTTGCTGCAGTGGCGTCAGAGCCCAGATGACCCATGATAACGGAGTACATGGTGACTCCGCCGCCCCAGCCCAGCTGATTGAGCAGCAGGGGCAGTGTATAGCGTATGTAGTCCCTGTGGAGCAGGGGAGTCCTTGAGCGGAGCATGAGTTTCAGCCGCAGGGGCGGACATTTCTTCATGCCGATGACAAAGAGTATGAACACGCATTCAAAACCGCGGGTGATGACTGTGGCGAGAGCTGCTCCTGCGATGCCCATTTCGGGGAAGGGACCCACGCCGAAGATGAGACAGCCGTTGAGAGCGATATTCAGCACCACGGCAAGGCTGCCTATAAGGGAGCTGAGCCCTGCGCGGTCACAGACCTTCATAATGCCGAAATAAGCCTGTGAGAAGCCTGCCAGCAGATAGGAAGCTGCCACAGTACGCAGATAGACTGCGCCGAGACTGATGAGGCGGCTGTCCGAGGTGAAGATGTGCATTATCTGCCGCGGCAGCAGAGCGGCTGCCAGAGAGAAAAGTGCGCCTATTATAAGGGAATAGCGCATGGTTATGGCAAGTACCTCCTCAACGGTGCGCTGATCCTTTTTGCCCCAGTACTGGGCAGCGAGGACTCCGCAGCCTGCCACGAATGCTCCGAAGAACAGGCTGTACACGAAGGCTATCTGTCCTGCCAGAGATGAGGCGGACAGCGAGTCCTGATCGAGAAAGCCCAGCATAAAGGCGTCCGACGCCGAGACCAGTGACGACATCATGTACTGGAAGGCGATAGGCGCCACTATGGTGAACAGTTTTTTGTATAATCCTTTATTATCCTTCATAAAACTCCTTGTGTGAGGTCATAAAAACAGGGGGCGCGCAGAGCGTGCTCCCATGCAGACAGATGAAAAAGCTGCCGCACTGTTGTGCAGCAGCCGTGATGCTTATTAAACAGCAGCCTTTGTGCTGTCGGGCTTTGAGTCCTCAGCCTTATCGGGAACGCTGACCTTTTCGATATCAGCGCCCAGCGCACGGAGCTTGCCCTCCATGCAGTCATAGCCGCGCTCAATGTGGTAGATATCCTCAATCTCGGTTACGCCGCTTGCAGCCAGACCTGCAATGATAAGTGCAGCGCCTGCTCTCAGGTCACACGCCTTTACGGGAGCTCCCATGAGCTTGCCTGTGCCTTCGATAAGAGCGACCTTGCCGTTTACGGTGATATCGGCGCCCATTCTTCTCAGCTCGTCAACGTAGCGGAAGCGCTGCTCCCAGATATTCTCGGTGATGATGCTGGTTCCCTCTGCGAGACAGAGGAGAGTAGCTATCTGAGACTGCATATCTGTGGGGAAGCCCGGGTGAGGAGCGGTCTTTACATTGGTCTTTACAAGGGGACCGTCTACCCATACCCTGATGCTGTCGTCGAACTGTTCTATGTTTACGCCTATCTTCTCAAGCTTCTTTGTGATCGACTCAAGGTGCTTGGGAATCACGTTCTTGATGAGCACATCGCCCTTTGTAGCTGCAACAGCTACCATGAATGTACCTGCCTCGATCTGGTCGGGGATAACAGCGTAGGTAGTACCGTGGAGGTGCTCCACGCCTCTGATCTTGATGACGTCTGTACCTGCGCCCATGATGTTTGCGCCCATGGAGTTGAGGCAGTTGGCGAGGTCAACGATATGGGGCTCCTTAGCCGCATTCTCTATGACGGTGAGGCCCTCTGCCTTTACGGCAGCCAGCATAGCGTTCATAGTTGCCCCAACGGTCACCACATCAAAGAAGATCTGGTTGCCTGAGAGCTTGTCTGCGGTAAGGTCGATCATGCCTTGACTGAGTGTGTACTTAGCGCCCAGAGCTGTGAAAGCCTTCAGGTGCTGGTCGATGGGACGGTCGCCCAAGGGACATCCGCCGGGCATTGAAACTCTTGCCTTGTTGAATTTGCCGAGGAGCGCTCCGAGGAAATAGTAGGAAGCACGCATTTTTCTTGCGTACTCGTAAGGAACGCAGAATTTATTGATAGTTGTGGGATCGATCCTGTAAGCGTCCTTGCCTACGTTAGTGACTTCCGCACCCATTTCCTTGAGTATGCGGACGCATATCCTTACATCGCTGATGTAGGGGACGTTCTCGATAATGCAGGGCTCGTCCGAAAGGATCACTGCGGGCAGGATAGCAACAGCTGCATTCTTTGCACCGCTGATGGTAACTTCACCTTCAAGGCGTCTTCCGCCTTTTACAACAAACTTATCCAAATATTTTCTCTCCTTATTTTTCGGGTTATTTATATCTGCTCCCGAATTTCTTTCTTTTGTTCCTCGGCATAAGACGCCGAAAATACAGATCATCAAGCCTTTGCCTGAAAGCTGTCATTCATAATCGGAAATATGCCAGCGGACGTCCTCACCGTTATACTTGGTGACGGTCATCTTTTCGATGACAACGTCCTTCTTGGGCTTGCCGTTATCGTCAACGTCGCAGTTCTGGATATCGAAGATGATATCAAGACCGTCGAAGACCTGACCGAAAACGGTATAGCTGCCGTCGAACCACGGGATACCGCCGTACTCGGTGTAGAGCTCCTTTTCGCCCTTGGTAAAGGAATATCCGTAGGATTCCATTTCCGCCGCCTCATCCTCAGAGAGCTTTTCGCCTGTGACAATAAAGAAACGGCTTCCGTTTGTACTTGTAGAACCCTCATTGGAGTAGGCAACTGCTCCCGAAACGTGGATGAGGTGGGGGTCTGAGCTGTCGTCAAATCCGTGCTCGTAAATGGACTCGCCGCCTGTACCGTCGCCGTTGGGATCGCCGCCCTCGATGAGCATATCCTTTATGACTCTGTGGAAGGTAAGGCCGTCATAGTAGCCGCGCTCCGCAAGAGTGGTAAAGTTTTCGATACCTTTTTCGGTGTACTCGGGGAAGAGCTTTATCTTAACTTCCCTGTCGTAGCCCTTCAGCTTCATGCTGACTATGGTCTCGCCCTCTCTCGGGGCTGTGAAGTTCTTTATCTCTACTTCTTCCTTTGCCGAAGCCTGTTTTATCTCCTCGGGGTCAAAGGACTCGTATTCGTCGATATACCAGTGTATATCCTCTCCGTCGTACTCACCGACTGTAATGGAGTCGATGATGACGTCCTTATAGGGCATATTGTTCTGGGGGTCGGTGGCAACATTCTGAATCTTGAATACAATATCCAGACCGTCGATGACCTGACCGAAAACGGTATAGCCTCCGTCGAGCCACGGTGCGCCGCCTGCTTTCTTGTATATCTCCTTTGCGTTGTCGGAGAAAGCAAAGCCTTTCTTGGCGATCTCACCGAAATCCTCATCGGTATAGGTGGTACCCGTAACGATGTAGAACTGGCTGCCGTTGGTGGATGTGCTTCCGCTGTTTGCGTAGGCAACTGCGCCTGCTGCATGGATAAGATGGGGGTCTGTGCCGCCGTCGAACTTTCCGCCCCAGACGCATTCGCCGCCTGTGCCGGTGCCGAGGGGGTCTCCACCCTGTATCATAAAGTCGTTGATGACTCTGTGGAACTTGAGACCGTCGTAGTAGCCTTTTTTAGCCAGCTCGACGAAGTTCTCAACGCCTCTGTCCGCATACTCGGGGAAGAGCCTGAACTTGACCGTTCCGTAGTCCTTGACGTTCATGATGATTATAGTATCGCCCTTTTCGGGGGCTGTGAAGTTTGCGATGTCAACATTTTCCGCTGTGAGCGGCTGAGTGGTAACAGCTTCTGTTGTAGGCTCTGCTGCGGTAGTTACCTCCGCGGTGTCAGAGCTGCCGCTCGTCTGACTGCTGCATGATGTAAATGCAGAAGCAGCAATAACTGTACAGAAAACACCTGCGAGGAATTTTCTGAGCATCATATATCACTCCTTAGGAAAAGAATATCCTGTGATTATTATGAGTAACTATACTTCAACTTATATATTATACATCAAAAAATTTGATTTGTAAATAGTTTCCTGATATTTTTGTGGTCAGGATACAAAGCTTTTCCCTGAACAGGGCTGTTTTATCGCTGAAATCAACGAAATATCAGCTGTTTTTTGTATCTTCCGTTATTTCATCTTCCGAAGAAAAGGTGCTTATGGTGACGGAATTTATGAGGATATCCTCCTTGGGGAACTTATACACGCCGATGTCGTTGGTCTCCAGCTGAGCCAGCTTTTCCGCAACGTCCATGCCGCTGTATATCTGACCGATGACGGTCATCTGCTGTGAGAAGTTGGGAACGCCGCCGTTTTCGATAAATGCGTCCGCAAGGGCTTCGCTCTCGGAGGAGTTCTTCAGCTCCTCCTTGAATTCGTCATCGTAGGTGACGGTATTCAGCATGATGAAGCGGCTTCCGTTGTAGTAGGTGCCGCCGCCCAGTATCTTCTCCTTGAAGGTCTGCTTGACAGTGGTGTTCATGGCGAGGACAGCGCCCTTGAATGGCCAGAGGTCCTGACTGAGCTCTCTCTCCACCAGCTCGTGGGAGTTGTCCTTGGCGGAGCCGTCCTTGTTGGGAGCGCCCGCCGCGGAATAGACTCCGCTCTCTGCGTGGAAAACGTAGGTGCCGTCATAGTAGCCTGAGTTTGCCAGCTCTGTGAAGTTTTTCACAGCATTGGGACACTTGTCGGGGAAAAGTCTGAACCTTACCTCACCGAGGGTGGTGTCCACGATGGCTATGGGATCGCCTTCCTTCGGGGGATCAAGCTGTACAAGCTTCATAGTCTCGGGGTCGATGGTGATGTAGTTGTTGTTTCGCGCCCTCATCACTCCGCCTATCATGACAGCAAGGGAGGAAACTCCCATAATGAGGGTGAATATGAGTATAAGTCTTACGACATGGTTGCGTTTGAACATGAAATTATCCTTTCCGTTTCATACTGCTATTATTATACATAAAGAGTCCCGATTTGTCAACATTTGGGAAGTTGAAAGTTGAAAAACGCAGCAAATACCCGTCGCAAACCACATGAACGGCGCTTCGCCGCCCGAAAAACAGGGAAAAAGAAAACGGACGGCTTTCACCGTCCGTCTGCGTTATTTTTCAACATTGTCGAGATAGAGCTGCCAGAGGTCTAATTCTATGTCCTTGTCACGGCAGTGGATAGTGAGAGTATCGCCTTCTTTAACATTTCCGCCGCACGAAAACTGATTAGGGTGTTTGCCAAGATTATCAAAAGGCAGCTTCACAACAGGATATATCCACCTCTCTTCGTGCGTTCTCATATCATTTATGCCCTCATCATTTACAAAATATTCGTAATCAGCGTCAAACCTGTAATTTATCATCTTGCAGTCCGCCTCAAAATCAATGCTTATATGATGTTCTGTTTCGACTTTTGCACCATCAGGAATGGGATAGAAATCGTCCATGTATTCAGCACGGTATTCTTCGAGATATTCACCGTTTTCGTTCGGCTCGTGCTTTATCATGTATGACTTGACTTCATATGCGGTAACGGTATAATGCAGCTTATCCGAGCTTATGGGGACAACTCCCACAAAAACGAATACAAAAACTGCGGACAGCACTGCAAGTGTGCCGATAATGGCTGCCACGACCTTGAGGGCGATGCGCTTTTTTATCTTTTTCAGCGGCTTTATGTCCTTCCGGTCGGCTTTTATTTCATCTTCCTTGTTGTTCATGCTCTCGTAGATATTATTGCACTCCTCGCATTCGCGGAGGTGCTTTTCTATTTCCTCGTTGCTGTCCTCTGAGGTCAGCTTGTCGCAGTACAGCGGCAGAAGGTCTCTGATTATACTGCATTTCATAATATCAACTCCTTTTTTTAGTTGAGAGTTTAGAGTTGAGAGTGCAGAGTTATTGTGTCTGCTTACGCAGACAGATCTGAATACTATCGCCGAAAGGCGATACCGCAACTCTCAACTTGTCGGGCGGATAATATCAGCCCCTACAGTTGGCTGTTTGTGGTCGTCCCCGCATCAATCGCCGCGGGCTAATTTCTGCTTGGCACGGTAATAGGTCACACGCGCCCAGTTCTCGGACTTGCCGAATATCTCCCCTATCTCGCGGAAGCTAAGCTCCTGTGAGGCGCGGAGCAGTATCAGCTCCTTTTCCGTCTCGGGCAGGGAGTGTATCTTCTTCAGCAGCCTCAGCCGTCCGTCAGCGCTCTCCGCAGCTTCGTCGGGACGGGGAGCCGTGTCCTCCGCAAGCTCGCTTATCTCCTCGCCCTTGTGCTTTGTGCGCTTGCGGAGCTCCTCCAGCCATGCGTTGCGCGCGATACTGCACAGCCATGTGTACACGGAGCTCTCGCCCTTGTATTTCTTCAGCGACTTTATGGCACGGTAAAAGGTCTCCTGAGTGAGCTCCTCGGCGGTGTCGGCATCGCCGCAGAGGGTCATGAGGTACAGAAAGACCTTCCTGCCGTTTTCCTTGTAGTATTGCTCCATTTCTCCCGACACGCCGACACCTCCTTTCCGAACGTTCACTTATTAGTTGCGGAAAAAGCCCTTTCGTTACAGCTTTTTCCGAAAAATTTTCAAATTGACATTGTGAAGCTATCGTGCTATACTGAAATGTACCAAATATACGTTATTATATCATTTCCTGCGAAAAATGGCAACTTATCCCACCTATCTGCAATGCGGAAATTTTACCTCTTTACTTTTACATAATAATTGTGCTATAATAAAAGAATAGCGAATTGAACGATATGGGCGGATCGTCCGCCCGATAATAACTTCTTCTGAGGTGTATAATGGCAAATAAGTATTCTCTCGGCATTGACGTGGGATCGACCACGGTAAAGACTGTCATAACCGACAGCGACGGAAATATCCTGTATTCCAAGTATCAGCGCCATCTCTCCAAGGTAAAGGAGACGGTGACTGACCAGCTGAAGATCATTCAGGCAGACTATCCCGACGAGGAGTTCACCGTATGTATCACAGGCTCGGCAGGTCTGGGACTGGCAAATTCTGCGGATATCCCCTTCGTTCAGGAGGTCCATGCGGCTTTTCTTGCCGTTAAGCAGAAGCAGCCCGACGCTGACGCTGTTATAGAGCTGGGCGGCGAGGACGCTAAGATAATATTCCTGACAGGCGGCGTTGAACAGCGTATGAACGGCACCTGTGCAGGCGGTACGGGCGCATTCATCGACCAGATGGCTACACTGCTGGGCGTTTCCGCAGACCAGCTGGACGAGCTTTCCCTCCACGCACAGAAGATATACCCCATAGCTTCACGCTGCGGAGTTTTTGCCAAGTCGGATATACAGCCCCTGCTCAATCAGGGAGCAAGGCGCGAGGACGTTGCCGCAAGTATCTTTCAGGCAGTCGTTGACCAGACTGTTTCGGGACTTGCTCAGGGACGCTCCATCGAGGGAAAGGTACTTTTTCTCGGCGGTCCTCTTTTCTTCCTCCGCGGACTCAAAAAGGCTTTCGTAAGGACTCTCGGACTTGACGATGAGCACGCTGTGTTCCCGCCCGAGGCTCCTGTTTTCGTGGCTTACGGCTGCGCTATCTATGCGGCTACTGCCGAGAAGGCGTTCCATATAAGCGATATTATCGAGAAGATACGCACCGCAAAGGCTTCCGACGCCATAGTTACGGGTGAGCCCCTTTTCCGCTCCCACGCCGAGTATGACGAGTTCATAGACCGCCACAAGAAGTTCGATCTGGGCTATGCGGATATACGCACCTACAAGGGTGACGCCTATCTCGGTATCGACGCAGGCTCCACCACCACCAAGCTGGTGCTCATCACAGAGGACGGACGCATCCTCTACCACCACTACTCCTCAAATCTGGGCCAGCCCCTTGACAAGATAGCCGATCAGGTAAAGCGCATTTACAGCGAGATGAACCCCGGTATCACCATAAAGGGCTCCGCTGTAACAGGCTACGGCGAGGACCTCATAAAGGCAGGTCTTTCCGTTGACCACGGCATAGTGGAGACTGTGGCTCACTTCAAGGCGGCGGCTTACTTCTGCCCCGACGTTGACTTCATCATCGACATCGGCGGACAGGACATCAAGTGCTTCAAGATAAAGAACAAGAGCATCGACAGCATCATGCTCAACGAGGCTTGCTCCTCGGGCTGCGGCTCTTTCATACAGACATTCGCTATGGCGCTGGGCTACGATATAGCCGAGTTCTCACAGCTGGGTCTCTTTGCGGAGCACCCCGTTGACCTTGGCTCGCGCTGTACCGTATTCATGAACAGCTCAGTAAAACAGGCACAGAAGGACGGCGCCACCGTGGAGGACATCTCCGCAGGTCTGTCCTCATCCATCATCAAGAACGCCATTTACAAGGTCATCCGTGCCAATTCTCCCGACGACCTCGGAAAGAACATCGTCGTTCAGGGCGGAACCTTCCTCAATGACGCGGTGCTCCGCTCATTCGAGAAGGAGCTGGGCAGGAACGTTATCCGTCCCGCTATCTCGGGACTCATGGGCGCCTTCGGCTGTGCTCTCTACGCCAAGGAGAGGGCAGGGGAGGAAGCCTCAAAGCTCATCTCCGCAGAGGAGCTGGAGAACTTCACCTACACTTCGCGCTCTGCAAACTGCGGCGGATGTACCGCTCACTGCCAGCTGAACATCATCAGCTTCGGCAAGGGACGCCGCTTCATCTCGGGCAACCGCTGCGAAAAGGGCGGCGGAGCTGCCAACAGGAACACCGTCCCCAATCTCTATGAGTTCAAATACGACAGCATACTCAACACCGTCAAGACACATCAGCCCAGACGCTTCCGCGGCACAGTGGGACTTCCCCTTGCACTCGGATTTTACGAGCAGCTGCCCTTCTGGCATATGCTGTTCACCACACTGGGCTTCAGGACAGTGGTCTCCGACGAGAGCTCCCGTGATATGTACTATCTTGGACAGCATACCATCCCCTCGGATACGGTGTGCTACCCTGCAAAGCTCACCCACGGACATATCGAGAACCTGCTGGACAAGGGCGTGGACTTCATATTCTACCCCTGCATGAGCTACAATCTGGACGAGGGCGGCAGCGACAACCACTTCAACTGTCCCGTAGTTGCCTATTATCCCGAGCTGCTCATGGCAAACAACCCGAGACTCAACAAGAATAATTTCGTTCATCCCTATCTCGACCTTAACATCAGGAAAAACGTCATAAAGGTTCTGGGACAGGCTCTCAGCCGCTACAACGTCAAGGGCAGGATACCCGACGCTGTGGACAAGGCTTACGAGGCGCTTCAGGCTTACCACAACTCGGTAACGAAAAAAGCCATGGAGATAATCACTCAGGCAAGAGCCGAGGAAAGAAAGATAATCGTCATCGCAGGCCGTCCATATCACATAGACAAGGAGATAAACCACGGCATACATAAGCTTGTCTCCAGTCTCGGCATGGCTGTCATCACCGAGGACAGCATCGCCGGACTCGCCAGCACTCCCAAGCTGGGCGTGCTCAACCAGTGGACTTACCATTCAAGGCTCTACCGCGCCGCAAAATACGTCACTACACAGCCGGATATGCAGCTCATACAGCTTGTGTCATTCGGCTGCGGAATAGACGCTGTTACGGGCGATGAGGTGAGACATATCCTCGAGAGCCGCGGAAAGCTGTACACACAGCTGAAAATAGACGAGATAAACAACCTTGGCGCCGCAAGGATAAGACTCAGGAGCCTTGTCGCCGCTATGGAGCAGGCTGAGCAGAAGCCTGCGAAAAAGCCTCAGGTGCAGACTGTCTGAGCTGCACAGGCTATGAAGCAATGATACGGAGGTCACTATGCCCGAATATGCAAAGTTTACCGAGGATATGATAAAGACCCACACTATCCTCGTACCCGATATGCTGCCCATACACTTCAAGATGCTCATTTCCATCTTTGAGGCAAAGGGCTACAAGCTGGAGCTGCTGACAAATGATTCCCGTGCAGTGGTCGATGAGGGACTGAAAAATGTCCACAACGACGCCTGCTACCCTGCGCTCCTCGTTATAGGACAGTTCATGGACGCTCTCAAAAGCGGAAAGTATGACCCCGACAAGACCGCTCTCCTCATCACACAGACGGGAGGCGGCTGCCGAGCTTCAAACTATATCCACCTGCTGAGAAAGGCTGTTGCCAAGAATTATCCCCAGATTCCCGTTGTATCACTGAATTTCAGCGGACTGGAAAAGGACAGCGCTTTCAGGATAACCGCTCCCATGTTCCTGAAGATGCTGTACGCCGTGCTCTACGGCGACCTGCTCATGACCTGCTACAACAAGTGCAGAGCCTATGAGATAAACAAGGGCGAGTCAAAGAAAATGCTGGATAAATGGCACAGGAGACTGTGCAATATCTTCCTGAAGGGCAGCAGGATGTTCCTCAGGACAAAGAAGGTATACAGGGATATCCTTGATGACTTCGCCTCTATCCCTCTCAGCAGCGAGAAGAAGATAAGAGTGGGCATCGTGGGCGAGATATATGTCAAGTATTCTCCTCTTGCCAACAACCACCTTGAGGATTTCCTCATTTCCGAGGGCTGCGAGCCTGTTGTGCCTTCACTGCTGGAGTTCGTTATGTACTGCGCGGCAGGCACCTTTAACGACGCTAAGATATACGACCACACCACCAAGCAGTCCATTTTCAACAAGATAGGCTATGATCTCATCTATGCCAAGCAGAAGGAGCTTATCAAGGTCATGAAGGAGCAGGGAAGCTTCGAGCCTCTCCACGACTTCGAGCACCTGAGAAAGCTTGCTGACAAGTACATCAATCAGGGCGTAGTCATGGGCGAGGGCTGGCTCATACCTGCGGAAATGGCTGCACTGGCAAAGTCGGGCGTGGAGAATATCATCTGCACACAGCCCTTCGGCTGTCTGCCCAATCATATCGTGGCAAAGGGTATGTCCCGTGCCATCAAGCAGGATAATCCCAACGCAAATATAGTCGCCATAGACTATGACCCCGGCGCCACAAGAGTAAATCAGGAAAACCGTATCAAGCTCATGCTTGCCAATGCAAGGCTTTAAGCCGCTGCCGAGGCTGAGGGGAGGAGCTTCACCATGATAAAGACCAGAACAGGCGAGACCATCGTCACCAACGAAAACCAGAACAAGCTGCTGAAAAAGCTCTACGGCAGTGTCCTCGGACGAGTGCTGCTCAAGACCCTGACTGCACCTGCGGTGTCATATATCGCAGGAAAGTTCATGGACTCAAGGGCTTCCGCGCTGCTGATAAAGCCTTTCATCAAGCGAAGCGGCATAGATACCTCGGAGTATGTCATGTACCGCTTCCGCTCATACAACGATTTCTTCACCCGTGTCATAAAGCCTGAAAAGCGCCCCGTGGACTATGCTCCCGACCATCTTATAAGCCCCTGCGACTCAAAGCTTACGGTGCATAAGATAAGCAGGAACAGCATCTTCCGCATAAAGGGCTCGCGATACAGAGTCCGCGATCTGTTGAAGAACGAGTTTCTCGCGAACCGCTTCTGCGGAGGCTACTGCTTTATCTTCCGCCTTGAGGTGGACGACTATCACCGCTACTGCTACATAGACAACGGCACCAAGACCGACAATACCTTTATCGCAGGAGAGCTCCACACTGTCAATCCCGTAGCGCTGGAGCGGTATAACATCTACAAGCGCAACAGCCGCGAGTACACCGTGCTCCACACCGAGAACTTCGGCGACGTAGTACAGGTCGAGGTGGGCGCCATGATGGTGGGACGGATCGTTAACCACCACGGCGAGGGCGGCTTCTGCCGCGGCGAGGAAAAGGGAAAATTCGAGTTCGGCGGTTCCACCATAGTCATGCTTTTCGGCAAGGACGTTATCTGTCCCGATGAGGATATTCTCCGCAATTCCGCAGAGGGTATCGAGACTGTGGTGAAGTACGGCGAAAAAATAGGAAAAGCCTGCCGCTGAAGGCTTACGAACAGAGGAGAATAACATGAAAAAGACCATTGCCTTTATGCTTGCCTGCGCCATGATGTGCCTGACGGCGGGCTGTCTCAAAAAGGACGATTTTGTTGTGTCACACATGGAGATACCGCCCATTCCCGAGCCCTATACCGTTGAGGAAGGCGTTTTCGATGTTGACGCGGTGCGAAGCAATATCAACATAAAGGGTCAGCACTTTGACCTGCCTCAGTACATTACAAAGCTGGGAAAAGAGTGGGACGTAAAGTTCTATGACAAGAAGGAGTACGGACTTAAAGAGGGCAACGCCATGGCTTCCCTTTATTATAACGGCACGGAAATGGGTACCGTTATGCTGGAGAACTCCTACACCCACCACGAACAGGAGAGCGTTATGTACAGCATAGCCGTAAAGACCTCGGACAGCAGTATCTACGGCATAACACCTCTTGTGTCCACTATTGACGATGTAACAAGGCTCATCGGTCCTCCCGATGACGAGCAGAAGCTGGAAATGCCCTTTACTCATACCTACCGCTACGGCATCATGCTGGGCAAGGACGAACAGGGCATACTGAGAGGACATTCCATCGTCATTTCCTTCAATGAGGAGGATGTGGTGGATATGGTAAGCATAACATATTCGGATATGTCCGGAACAGAGGAGAACGGGCAGGAAAAGTGAGCACTGCCTGACAGTATACAAAAAGCGTCCCGAGGGGACGCTTTTTTTCGGCATTATCCCGAATGTGGAGAAAATTTGCCGCGCCCACTTGACAAAACTGCGGGGATGTAGTATAATGTGTAAAGTGATTTTGCATTACACCCAAAAGAGGTGCCCGAAAAATGGCTAAAGAACTGAAATTCGTAATGCTCCTTGACTGCTACGGCGACCTGCTCACAGACCACCAGCGCAGTATCATGGAGATGTATTACTGCGATGACCTGTCCCTTGCGGAAATAGGTCAGCCCATGAATATCACCAGACAGGCTGTGCGCAGCATAATAAAGCGCACCGAGGAGATACTCCTCAACTACGAGGAAAAGCTGGGCTTCGCGGAAAGACTGGGCAGGATGCGGGAATGCTTCGGCAATATAGAGGCTGCCGCAGAGCAGATCACTGACGGGAATATAAGAAATACCATACTCTCCGAGACCGCTAAGGGCGCGGAGCTGCTGTAATATAAAGGAGGTTCGGCATGGCATTCGAGGGACTTTCCGAAAAACTCAATAACGTCTTCAAAAAGCTCAAGTCAAGAGGCAAGCTCACTGAGTCCGACGTAAAGGAGGCTATGCGTGAGGTAAGACTTGCGCTGCTTGAAGCCGACGTAAGCTACAAGGTAGTCAAGGACTTTGTAAAGAGCGTTACCGAAAGAGCTGTGGGCGAGGAAGTGCTGGCAAGCCTTACTCCCGCTCAGCAGGTAATAAAGATAGTTAACGAAGAGCTGGTATCCCTTATGGGTAACAGCAACGCCCGTATAAATATGGCTTCAAAGCCGCCTACGGTCATCATGATGTGCGGACTTCAGGGTTCAGGTAAGACTACCCACGCCGCCAAGCTGGCTAAGCTCCTCAAGAAGGAGGGACACCGTCCCCTGCTGGCTGCCTGTGATATCTACCGTCCTGCCGCTATCAATCAGCTGCAGGTAGTGGGCGGAAAGGCTGACGTAAAGGTGTTTGAGATGGGTCAGACAGACCCCGTTGTCATCGCCAAGAAGGCTCTTGCCTACGCCAAGGACTACGGTCACGACATACTCATAATAGATACCGCAGGACGTCTCCACATTGACGAGGCTCTCATGGATGAGCTGGTAAATATCAAGAAGGAGACAAACCCCGATGAGATAATGCTGGTAGTTGACGCTATGACAGGTCAGGACGCAGTAAATGTTGCCAAGGCATTCGATGATGCCGTTGGTATCACAGGCGTTCTTATGTCAAAGCTCGACTCCGATACCAGAGGCGGTGCGGCTCTGTCCGTACTCTCCGTAACAGGTAAGCCCATCAAGTTTGTTGGTATGGGCGAAAAGCTTGACGATTTCGAGCAGTTCCACCCCGAGAGAATGGCTTCCCGTATCCTCGGTATGGGCGATGTGCTCACACTCATAGAAAAAGCCGAGAACGTCATGTCCCAGAAGGACGCTGAAAAGCTCACCAAGAAGTTCAAGGAGAACAAGTTCGATATGGATGACCTTCTTGACCAGATGAAGCAGATCAAGCGCATGGGCTCAATGAAATCCATACTCGGTATGCTCCCCGGCGTGGGCGACAAGATAAAGGACGCCGATATCGACGAGAGCCAGCTGGGCAGGATAGAGGCTATGATAACCTCTATGACCAAGGCTGAGAGAGCCAAGCCCTCTATAATCAATCCGTCACGCAAAAAGCGTATCGCAAACGGTTCGGGCACCAAGGTGGAGGACGTAAACCGACTCCTCAAGCAGTTCGACCAGATGCAGACCATGATGAAGAAGTTCACAGGAAAGACAGGCAAGATGAGCCTGCGTAAGGCAAGAAAGAACCTTGCAGGAATGAACTTCGACAAGTACACAGGCAAGGGCGGCGGAAATCTGCCCTTCTGAAAAGAATGACAAAGCTTTCAATGCGACGTCTCCCGCCGCATGGAATATATACTTTTTACACGGAGGTGAATTCAAATGGCAGTAAAGATCAGACTGAGAAGAATGGGCGCTAAGAAGGCTCCTTTCTATCGTGTAGTCGTAGCTGATTCAAGATACCCCAGAGACGGTCGTTTCGTTGAGGAGATCGGTTACTATGATCCTACTAAGGAGCCCTCTGTTGTCAAGATCGACGCAGATAAGGCTAAGGACTGGATCGCTAAGGGCGCACAGCCTACTGACACAGTAAAGGCTATCCTCAAGAAAGAGGGAGTTCTTTGAGCTGAAGCTTAATGGAGGAGGAGAGGCGTAATGGTCTCTGCCTCTGTCCGCAAGCTTATCGGAGGTTTTACTAATGAAAGATTTACTTTATGCTATCGCAGCAGGCCTCGTAGAAGATAAGTCCGCTATAAATATTACCGAGGACGAGCCCGACGAAGAGGGCGTTATTGTATTCCACCTTAACGTTGCTCCCGATGATATGGGCAGAGTTATCGGCAAGCAGGGCAGGATCGCAAAGGCCCTCCGTACTATCATGCGCGCAGGTGCAGCTAAGAAGGACCAGAAGGTCTCTGTTACGATCGAATAAGCAGAAGCTCCCCGACAGGGAGCTTTTTTGTGTGTATATATATTGACAAACAGTATTTTTTCTGATAGAATATTATCATCATGAAAAAAGGGGGTTTTTACCATGAAGTGTAAATACTGCAATTTTGAAAACAAGATAGGCGACAGATACTGCGAAAACTGCGGAGCTGCACTGGAGGATGCGTCGGGGGCAATGGACGATCTCTTCTCAGCTTCAAAGGCATCTGCGGAGCCGACAACAGATCAGGCACAGCAGGACAGCAGTGTGCAGCCGACAAACGGCGGACAGCCTAACAACTACGGACAGCCTAACAATTACGGACAGCCAAACAATTACGGTCAGCCTAACAATTACGGTCAGCCCAACAATTACGGTCAGCCCAATAATTACGGACAGCCCAACAATTATGGACAGCCTAACAACTACGGTCAGCCCAATAACTACGGACAGCCTAACAATTACGGACAGCCCAATAACTACGGACAGCGCAGCAACTACGGTCAGCCCGGCGGCTATGGTCAGCCTTACGGACAGCCCTACGGTGCTCCTCCTATCTACGGACTTGACCCGTCATTCTACAATCAGTCGGACGGAAGCCCCAGATATGTAGGCTTCGGCGAGGCGATCAAGCTCTATTTCAAGAACTATGTGAACTTCAGCGGACGTTCCACACGAAGCGAATACTGGTTCGGCTATCTGTTCGTTTTTTTAGTCGGAATATGTGTTAGTATGTTCACGTCCATACTGAAAACATCACTCGGCTCTGATGCCACTGTTATAACATCGGTCATCAGCTTAGCAGAGTCGATAGTATTCTTCCTGCCCAATCTTTCATCACAGGTAAGAAGGCTCCATGACATCGGCAAATCAGGCTGGTGGGTATTGGGCACGGTTTTCATCGCCATTGCCGGCATAGGCTTTATGATAGCAGCAGCTGCTGCACAAAGCCTTGAAGCTTTTGGTGCGGTGGTGTGCTTTACCAGCCTGTTCATACTCGTTTATGGTATCATACTTATAATATTCTTATGCCGTCCCAGCGTGGGCCCCAACCAGTGGGGATATCCTGCAATGCCTAAGATCAAATATTAATAAAAGCAGCAAGCCGGGAAATTAATGTCGGTGCTTATACAGAAGTTTGACCCCTGAGCGTTTTACAGCGTTCAGGGGCATTTTGTTTATTCGGGTAAATCGGATCTTAGCGGCGGAGCTCTCTAAAATGGAACTTTAATACTGCGCCCCTTGATATTTTTATAATTTTATGTTATAATAAATAGTGCTGTTCTTTGATGCAAGTCGGGAACATATATTATCATGAATGAAAGGAGCTGTTGTCATGGATACGGAAAAACAGGACTTTTCCGCGGAAACGGGTGATATAGTACCTGCTGCCGGCGGCGGAAAGCTGAACTTCTTCGCAAGAGTCGGTCACTTGTCCGTAAAGGTGGGCGCTGCCCTGCTTCTGGGACTGATAAAGGGCGTCAAGCTCATACTCTCAGAGCTGCTTGAGCTTGCCGTATCACTGCTGAAGGTGCTCCTTTGGATACTCAGGGAGCTGACCTCTCCGCTGAGAAACCGCTTCAATATAAACAAGGATATGCAGAAAAAGGTCCAGAAGGCCAGAAAGGCAGGTAAGACCGAGTACAACAAGGCACTGTTTCAGTTCTGGTTCTCATATCTTTTCGGCGAGGACGGCGTTTTCTATACAGCCTTCAATTATATCCTGCCCGTGGTCTCCATAGCATTTCTGGTGGGAATTATCCGCTACGGCTCGGGACTTGAATACGGTCTCAGCGTGGAGTACAACGGCAGGGAGATAGGCATTATTACCGCCGAGGCAGACTTTGAGGCTGCCGAGCGCGAGGTGCAGCAGAGAATAGCCTATGCCGAAAGTGACGAGACCATAGACCTCTCCGCAAAATATTCGCTGCGTATCATAAATGAGAACGATAAGGTGGTCTCATCGTCACAGCTGGCAAACGAGATGCTTGCCGCTTCCGATGAGGCTCTCACAGAGGCTTTCGGCATCTATATCGACGGCAAGTTCATAGGCGCTGTAACTGATAAGGAGCCCGTTCAGGACGCCCTTAACGAGAGGATACTCAATTACCGCGTGGACGGCGTGGTAAAGGATATATCCTACAAGAACAACATCGAGTACTCCCATGGTATCTACCTTGCAAGCAGCGTTATGGACACCAAGGCTGCCATAGACCTGCTTACCTCCTCAAAGGAGAAGAAGGCGGTATATGTGGCGCAGAAGGGCGATACCGCTGTTACCATCGCCATGAAGTACAACATGGATCTCAACAAGCTGGAGGAGCTCAATGAGGGTATCATCAAAAAGTGCAGCAAGGGCATGATAGTCAATGTCATCGAGACCGAGAGCTATCTCCCCATACAGTACGTCCGCGAGATGGACCCCGTTACCTTCCTCGACTATGAGACCGTGGAGGTAGAGACCAGCTCCCTTAACGTTGGCGTCAGAGACACTCTTGTAGTGGGAAGACGAGGCGAAAAGACCAGCCATGTGGAAATAACCTACGTTGACGGCAAGGAGTACTCGCGAAAGACTATAAGCAGCAAGATAACCAAGGAACCTGTGGTCGAGAAGATAGGCATAGGTATCTATGCCGCAAGACCTGACAGTCCCGATACGGTACTTACGGGCTCGGGCGAGTTCGGCTGGCCTGTTGACGGCGGCTGGGTAAGCGATGGCTTCGGCGGCGAGAGAAACCACAAGGGTATGGATATCGCAGCTTCAACAGGCACGGAGATATATGCTGCTGCCGACGGAGAGGTAGTCTCCGCAGGCTGGAATACAGGCGGCTACGGCTACTTTGTACAGATAGGTCATACAGACGAATACCAGACCGTTTACGGTCATATGAGCGAGGTGCTGGTGGACGAGGGACAATATGTCTCCCGCGGACAACTCATCGGGCTTGTGGGCAACACGGGTAATTCCTTCGGCTCACACTGCCACTTCGAGGTAAGGCATCTGGGAATTTGCCTTGACCCGGCACTCTTCCTCAACACTACCGAAAGCTTCAATGCAGAGGCTGACAAGAAGAAGGAAGAGGACAAGAAAAAGGATAAAAACTGACATGAATAAAGCCCCGAGGCGTTTCAAATCGCTTCGGGGCTTTGTATTTTGTATGGCTGCTCATATCAATCAGAATTTTGCCGTAAATTTATCCATTCTAATATCTCATCTGTACTTGCATCTGGCTTGATTTTTTTCTGAAACAGCCCATCCCAGTAAAAGTCGCCAATGAAGAAATCATCATAATTGTCCATCATACCGATTTTTCCGTTATATAGATCCAATTTAAAATCATCCCACTTTGGTTCAATACAATCAAATAAATCATAGCAATATGGATTGATAGTAAGTTCGCAAATACTTTTATGTGTAAATTTTTCAATTGCAGCTATCATTTTATCAAATGAATCGAATTTGAATGTGGCTCGGAAAGCTCCCTCTGATTCACTGTCATCGTATGTATCATCATAATCAAGAAACACAGTATTGTTTTTGACAAGTTTAAGCATACAGCAAATGCCTTCATACTTTTTTTCACAATAAATCACAGGTGGGTATTTTCCTAATTCAATATACCTAACCAATTCTTCTATCGTCAAGAGTGTCACCTCAAATCCCGATTTATACTGGTGTAATTATAGCACATTATCTCAGCACCGTCAATAAAAATGCCACAGTACTTCTGACTGCATATCAGAAATACTATGGCTAAAACTTATTTATCAGCGCCGCACATAAGCTTCGGGGCATTGTTTTTTATACGGCTAAAGGCTAAGGGCTTTAACATCACTTCTTGTTCTTCCTGTAGATTATAGCCAGCCCCTTTATGAGGAGGTTGTTGTCAAGTATTATCTTTCTCCTGCAAAGGGGAACTACCAGCTCGGAAAGTCCGCCTGTTGCCACTGCTGTACACTTCTCACCCAGCTCGTCCTCTATGCGGTCGATTATGCCGTCAAGGGCGCTGGCGTTGGAGTAGAGTATGCCGCTCTTGAGACAGTCGATGGTGTTTGTGCCGATAACATGAGGCGGCACCTCAAAATTCACCTTGGGGAGCTGTGCTGTTCTTGCTGTGAGAGCGTCGGCAGCTACCTTCATGCCCGTGAGGATAAGTCCGCCGCGGTAGTTCTTCTTGCTGTCAACAACAGAGAGAGTTGTGGCGGTCCCCATATCAATGATGATGAGGGGAACAGGGTACTGGTTTATAGCCGCAACAGCGTCCACAGCCTGATCGCTTCCCAGCTGTGCAGGGTTGTCGATGAGGATATTGAGTCCCGTCTTTACTCCGGGACCTGCCATCATTACGTCAACTCCGAAGAGCTTGCGGACAGCCTCCTTGACGGTATTGGTCACAGAGGGCACTACCGATGACATGATAGCGTCGTCAATGTCAGAGACGTTGAAGCTGTTCATCTCGAGGATGGTCTTGATGAGTACAGCGTATTCTGCGGCTGTGGCATTGTGGTCTGTGCTGATCCTCTCAAAGAGAACTACCTCGTCCTTGTCGTCAACACAGCCGAAAACGATGTTGGTATTTCCGATATCTACTGCTAAAAGCATGATCTTCCTCCTGAATAATTAGTCGGTATATGTGCGGAATGGCGCGAGAGGGAGCCCGTTGACTCCGAAAAGACCTACGTCCGCATAGTTTGTCCACTTGAAACGGGCTGCGGCAGGGGCTTTCACCTTCTCGCAGCTCAGCTCTATATAGGGCAGGGCTACCCTTGCCTGTGCAGGATAGAACTTACCGTCGCTGCCTGCCAGCTCGAAGCCCTCAAGGCAGTTCTCGTCCTTTCCGCCCAGACCCTTTCCCACGTTGGCAAGGTGTATGAGCATAGCGCTTCCTCTTATCTCAAAGCCGTCGTACATGGGCGGCATGGACTCGCTCCTGCTCATCTGAGAATAGACCTCGCTCATTGCCTGAAGGTACAGTCTGTGGCCTATGGGCTCCTTGTCGGTGGGGTGGATATTGTTGAATTCTCCGCAGTCAAGGCAGACAGCAAGTCCCGTGTTCTTAACGGTGCGGAACACCTTTTCCTGCGCTTCTCTTATGAGCGCCCAGCTCTTTGTGTCGGGATCGTCCCTGTACTTGAACATGGGCAGCTGCACGATGATAAACGGCAGTTCGTCGTCCTTCCAGTCGCGACGCCAGTTCTCGATGAGAGCCTTCAGCAGCACGCTGTATACTTGGGGGCGGTGGTCGTCGGACTCGCCCTGATACCAGAGCACGCCGCGGAGAGTATAGGGTGCCACTCTGCTGACCATTGTCTCATACAGACCGCATGGGCGCATGGGATTTTTAATGCCGTGGGGACCGGGATACCTGTTTTCGCCGCATTTAGCCACAACATCGGGCCACTTTATATCGGGGTCAGCGTCATAGCACTCAGCCACACGCTGCTCCCAGCCCTCCTGATACGCCGTATACTCGTCGTACTCAGCTATCATTTTCCTGCGTGATTTGCCCTTTACAGCCTTGTCATACTCCTCCACATAGGGGCGGAGGCGGCTGTCCTGCTCGAGGTACTCGCGGCTCATCCACGCAGAGGCGGAGGTGCCGCCCCAGTTGCAGCCTATGATGCCTACGGTAACGCCCAGCCTGCGGCTCAGCTCTTTTGCGAAGTAATACCCCGCAGCCGACCATGCCGCGGAATTATCCGCAGAGGGCAGGCTCCAGCCCGTATGCTTTTCGGCTTCCTCTATTTCCTCGGGCATGGCGCATTTGGGAGTGTAGTAATATCTAACGTCCTCCTCGGCGCAGCTGACCAGCTCGCGGACTCCGTTTTTGTCGTTGCGGAGCTCAAATTCCATGTTGGACTGACCGCCTGCCAGCCAGACCTCTCCGATAGCCACATTGCGGAACACCTTCCTTATGGCTCCGCAGGCTATCTCGAGGGTGCATTTGCTGCACTCCGTCATAGGGGGCAGTACAGCCTCCCATCTGCCTTTTCTGATGATGGCTCTCACGGAGATGAGCAGCTCGGGCACGGAGACGGTTATGACCTTTTCGTTATTGGTGCAGGTGCCGAAGATACGGACGTACCGCTCTCTTTGCAGCACCATGTTATCACTGAATACAGCAGCAGCTTTCATTATGCGAAAATCTCCTTATTCGTTTACTGAAAGAACGTCGTTCTCATAGCAGAAGTCGATGAGGGTATATCTTGCGATATCGGCGTATTCAGGCTTTGCCAGATAGTATATGTAGGTCTCGATGAGGTTGAACAGCCATGCTGTCCTGCCCTCGATCTTGAACTGGTTAAAGCCCATGGGGAGGTACTTGTCCCAGATGTCGGCGGGCTTAATATTTGTGCTCAGGTCTCTTATCTCAAAGAGGTTCCTGGTGAAAAACGGGCAGTTCTGATTGGCTCCGTCACCGAAGATTATGGGGTCATAGGGCTGGTCGGGGTACTTGCGCATATGGTTGGCGTAGTTTATCTGCTGGACGCCCACGTTGTAGTAATGCTGTTTCCTGTTGGGACAGGCAGGGCGGCAGTTTGAGTTGACCAGAAATTCACACTTCTCCTTGTGGGGAAGCTTTTCGAGGATATCGAACTTGTTGTTGAGGTCGTAATCCACCACCACTATGCTGTAATCCTTTTCCAGCTCCTGAGCCAGTCTTTCGCCGTCGTCAAGGCGCTTGCAGGTGGAGCTTGTCAGCTTGAAATCGGGATAGTTTTTGCGGATATAGTCCTCCAGTATGGGGGACACAACTATTGCCTCGTTGAGACCGTTGTTGGCAAGGCTCATGACCATGTTGCAGAACTTGTCATTGAGGTGCTTCTTTTCAAGAGCGGGATTTGTAAAGGTGAAGCGGACGGGTATGCCCCTGTCGTTGAACGCCTTCAGCACCATCTTCACGAACTTCTTGTCGCATAAGCCCTCCTGAGTCCTTCCGCCGTTCCAGATGGACTGGGGAAAGGCTCCGTAGAATGAGGCTATCTCGAAATCGCGGAAGTACTGGGGATACTGCTCCAGCACCGTGGCGAAGATAAGGTTGAACTTGAAATGGGTGGCTATACCGGGGAGGTGAAATCTTGCTTTCATATTCTCTACCTCTTATTTATCCACGCGGATTATTCCGTTGCGCTCCAGATTATACAGGAGCATAAGACGGGCTTCATCGCGGCACTCGGGCTTTACCATGTAGTAGAGATAGTTCTCTGTGAGGAATATCCTGCCTGCGGTCCTGCCCTCGAGCTTGAACTGCTCAAAGCCCATGGGGATGTACTTCTCCCAGATATCGTCGGGGCTCACATGGGTGGGGAGCTTTCTTATATCAAAGGCGTTTCTGGTGAAACAGCCGCAGTTTATGACGTTTTCCTCGTTTATCTCATAATATTTGTTCAGGTCAAAGGGCTCGGTGCTTCCGCTGTTCACATAGTCGTTGTAAGCGATGGAATGCTCGCCTATGAGCCTGTAATGCTCCTTACGCATCTTGCACTTGGGATTGCAGAGAGTGTTGCAGAGTATCTCGCATCTGCCTCTGTCCTCAACGGGTATCTTCTCCAGCTGGTCGAACTGATTGTTCAGGTCGTAGTCCAGCACCACTATGCTGTAATCCTTTTTCAGCTCGCCTATGGGACCGTCAACGGTGTCAAGGCGCTTGCAGGTAGAGCTGGTCAGCTTGAAGTTGGGGTACTTGTCGCGTATGTAGTCCTCAAGTAGGGCTGAATTGACGATGACCTCATTGAGGTCGTTGTAAGCCAGTTCAAGTATCCTGTTGCAGAAAGGGTCGTGGAGGAGCTCCTCTGTGATACAGGGATTTGTGAATGTAAAGCGGACAGGAATGCCCATATTGTTGAAGGTGGTTATGACCTGTTTTACATAGCTCTCATCGCATCTGCCTCTTACGGACCTTCCGCCGTTCCAGACAGCAGGGGGGAATATGCCGTAGAATGAAGCTATCTCCACGCCCTCGCGGAAGAAATAGGGACAGTTTTTCATCATATGTGCGAATATGAGATTGAAGGAAAAGTTCTTTGTAAGTCCCGGAAGATGAAATCTTGCTCTCATGATATCGCCTCCTTAGCTTTCGTACTGGATAACGCCGTTTGAGTCGAGGTTGTAGAAGAACATCATTCTTGCCTCGTCGCGGCATTCGGGCTTTGTCATGTAGTACATATAGATATCTATGAGGTAGAGGTTTCCTGCGGTCCTGCCCTCTATCTTGAACTGCTCAAAGCCCATGGGCACATACTTGCCCCAGATATCGTCGGGAGAGATATGGGTGGGCAGGTCCTTTATCTCATATAGGGTAC
Organism: Ruminococcus sp.; assembly: GCA_017519145.1. Classification (GTDB taxonomy): domain Bacteria; phylum Bacillota; class Clostridia; order Oscillospirales; family Ruminococcaceae; genus Ruminococcus. The sequence goes on along the minus strand of JAFWTA010000027.1, from coordinate 100,441 downwards.
GCTGACGGCAGTTGCAGTGTATGAGCTTGTTGACGTTGCGCTCGGTGTAGTTATTGATGTCAAAGGGAAGCTCGGGGTGCTCCTTCAGATGCTTGTTGTAGTATATCATCTGCTCGCCGATAAGGTCGTATTCCAGCTTGCGGTTGGGACATTTCGGGTTGCAGCAGGCGTTGGACAGGAACTCGATGCGGGGTCTGTCCTCCATGGGCACCTTTTCAAGGATATCGAATTTATTGTTCAGGTCGTAGTCCATGACCACGATGCTGTAGTCCTTTTTCAGCTCATTGAGGAAGCCGTCCTCGGTGTCAAGGCGCTTGCAGGTAGAGCTGGTCAGCTTGTAGTCGGGATAGGTCTTGCGGATGTAGTCCTCCAGCAGGGGAGAGTTCACGATGACCTCGTTGAAGCCGTTGTTGGCAAGCTCCATGACTCTGTTGCAGAAGGGGTCATAGAGGTGCTCCTCTTTCAGCACGGGGTTAGTAAAGGTAAATCTCAGCGGTATGCCAAGGTCGTTGAAGCTTTTTATGACGCCCTTGATGAAGCTCTCGTCGCACTGACCGCCGATGGTCCTGCCGCCGTTCCATAATGAGGGAGGGAAGGCTCCGTAGAATGAAGCTATCTCAACGCCCTCGCGGAAGTAGTCGGGGCGGTTCTTCATCATATGCGCAAAGACGAGATTGAAGCGGAAATGCTCCGTAAAATCAGGGAGATGAAATCTTACTCGCATGATTATCCTCCTTACTTGAATGACAATGCGCCTGAATTTTCCATGGTCTTCAGCAGGGTGAACCTTGCTTCGTCGCGGCATTCGGGCTTTGCCATGTAATACATATATGTTTCCAGCACGTTTATGGGACTTGCCGTTCTTCCCTCTATCTTGAACTGCTCAAAGCCCATGGGCACATACTTCTCCCAGATATCCTCAGGGGAGATATGTGTGCGGAGGTTCCTTATCTCGAAGATACCTCTCTGTGAGTAGGGGCAGTCGCGGAAGTGGTCGGGGTCGTACTTCTCCACATTGAAGGGGAGATTGGGGTACTTCTTTATATGCTCGTTATAGGCTATCTGCTGGACGCCTATGGAGTGATAATGGGCGGAGCGTCTGGGACATCCCGGCTCACAGCAGGCATTTGAGAGGAACTCGATACGGGGCCTGTACTCCATAGGTATCTTCTCAAGGAGCTCGAAGCGGTTGTTCAGGTCGTAGTCCATGACCACTATATGGTAATCCTTTTCCAGCTCGCCCAGAAGTCCCTCAAGTGTATCAAGGCGCTTGCAGGTGGAGCTGGTAAGCTTGTAGTCGGGGAAGTTCCTGCGGATATAGTCCTCAAGGAGGGGAGACATGACGATAGCCTCATTGAGACCGTTGTTCGCCATATTCAGCACCATGTTGCAGAACTGGTCGCTGAGGTGCTTTTTCTCCAATGCAGGGTTTGTGAATGTAAATCTGAGGGGGATGCCTCTCTCGTTGAAGGTCTTGATGACCTGCTTTACGAAGGTCTTGTCACAGACTCCGCCCTGAGTTCTGCCGCCGTTCCAGATGGAGGGCGGGAATACGCCGTAAAATGAAGCTATCTCCACGCCCTCGCGGAAAAATTCGGGGCGGTGCTTCAGCATTTCCGCAAAGAGGAGATTGAGCTTGAAATTACCCGAAAAATCGGGAAGGTGGAAACGAACTCTCATGTTTTATTCTCCTTGGATCGAAGTATATTTTTATTTGTTATTAAGCCTTGTCAGCAATAGGGCTGACAGCTGACGGCTAATGGCTTATATGCAGTCTCCGCGCTCTGCGGACACCTCATAGCCTGCGGACTCTATGCGTCTTTGCAGGCAGCCGCGGCATTCGGCGGCTTCTTCGCCCGTACATATCTTGTTGTCGTACAGGTCGTATTTCTTCCTCACCTTTACAGGCGAGAGGTTGGGCATAACGACGTTGCAGCCTGTTTTCAGCCCCAGCTCCCTGCCGTTGGGAGCGATAGTGCCGAGGGCAGTGGTAGCAGGCAGCAGCACCTTTGGGAACATGAGCCTGAGAATGCCCAGAAGTCTCAGGGTAAGTGTGAGAGTGCCGCCGCTTTCCTCCGCAAAGGGAGTGTTATGGTGGGGCACAAAGGGACCTATTCCTATCATCTGGGGGCGCAGCTCCTGAAGGAAGCGCAGGTCCGCGATGATGTGGTCGGTGGTCTGGTGCGGAGCGCCTACCATGAAGCCTGCGCCTACCTGATAGCCCAGCTCGCGGAGCTGAAAGAGACATTCCTTGCGGTGGGCAAGGCTCATCTCCGCAGGGTGGAGCTTTGAATACAGCTCCTCTGAGGCGGCTTCGTGGCGGAGCAGGTATCTGTCCGCACCTGCCTCCTTCATGCGCTTGTAGCTGTCGTAAGAGCGCTCTCCCAGTGACAGTGTAACAGCGCAGTCGGGGTATTTTTCCTTTATTTCCGATATTACCGAGCACATGAAGTCATCGGTGAAGAAGCTGTCCTCTCCGCCCTGCATTACGAATGTGCGGAAGCCCAGTCCGTAGCCGTTTTCGCAGCAGCTCATTATCTCCTCGCGGGAGAGGCGGTAGCGGTCAGCCTCCTTGTTGCTGCGGCGGATACCGCAGTAAAGGCAGTCATTCCTGCAATAGCTTGAGACCTCGATAAGTCCTCTGAGAAAGACCTTTTTACCGTAGCTTTTCTGCCTTGTCTCATCGGCGTATCTGCGCAGGAGCTCCGCAGCGCTGCTGTCGTCGGTCTCGATGAGAGCTTTCAGCTCGCTGTCGGAGAGGTCTCCCGTATTGTAAAGCTTTTCGACAAGTTCCGTCATATCAGCCGCCCAGCCTTATCATTTCATCTATGCACTTTCTCGCCTGAGCGATGAGCTCATCGTCCATGAGTATCTCGAAAGCGTCGCCGTCGCCGCCGCCGATACCGACGAGAGTATTGTAGATATCGGGGAGGGTGGTGAGCTTCATATTGTGACAGACAAGGTCACGGCTGACGGGATAGAATTTCTTTTCGGGGCAGTCATACTGCAAGTGCTCCACGATGGAATTTTCCGTGCCGATGATGAACTCCTTCCTGTCGGACTTCTTTGCATAGTCCATGATACCTGTGGTGGAGCCCACATAGTCAGCCAGCTCTACCACCTTGGGAGTACACTCGGGATGTACGAGGAAAAGCGCATCGGGGTGCTCCTCCTTTGCAGCCAGTACCTCCTTGACTGTTATCCTTGCATGAGTGGGGCAGCCGCCCTGAAGGAGCTTGATATCCTTTTCGGGGCACTGCTTCTTTATATAGTCTCCCAGATTGCAGTCGGGGATGAAGAGTATCTTGTCGGTGTCGAGAGCTCTCACGATACGCAGAGCGCTTGACGAGGTAACGCAGACGTCGCAAACGGTCTTTAATGCAGCAGTGGTGTTGATGTAAGCCACAACAGTGCGGTCGGGCTCCATTTCGCGGACAGCACTTATCATTTCCCTGTCCATCTGCTCAGCCATGGGGCAGCCTGCGTGCCTGTTGGAAAGGAATACACGCTTCTGCGGCGAGAGCATTTTTGCGGTCTCAGCCATGAAGTGAACTCCGCAGAAAAGGATATTTTCCTCAGCGATATTTTTTGCGTCAACGCTGAGCTTATAGCTGTCACCCACGAAGTCTGCGATCTCGCATATCTCTCTTGCCTGATAGCAGTGTGCGAGGATGGCGGTATTTGTCTCTTTTTTGAGTTTTATGATACTGTCCTGAAGTTCACGAACGTTCATTATAATACTTCCTTTCGGTCTTAGGCATCAGACTTGAAATTATAATTTGCCTATTTTATCAATTATACCACATATGTTATAATATTTCAAGCCATAACGGAGAGTTGTCAGTGAAAAGTGCATAGTTCCGAAAAAACGCAGCGGATATGACTGCTATACTCATATGGCAGCTATATACGCGATATCAAGGGAACCCTTTTGAAAAGCGCTTCCTTTGATTCCTTTCTGAGGACTCTGTTTTCGTTTTTCTATGGAGAGGACGCTTGAACAAAACGGACGCTTGGTTATGTGAAAAAGCGTCCTCTCCATAGAAAAACCAGCCAAAAGTCTTTGGAAAAGGGGTTCGGGGGAAGAACCTTTCCTCAGAAAGGTTTTCCCCCGATAGTTGCATATAAACTGTTATATAAGCACTGCGGTCATATCCGCTGCGGTTATTTTTTACACATCAGAGCTCACTTTCGGCGATGACCTCGACCTCCACAAGAACTCCCTTGGGGAGAGTCTTTACTGCTACGCAGCTTCTTGCAGGAAGGGAAGTAAAGTACCTTCCGTAGATCTCGTTGAATGCGGCAAAATCGTTCATATCCGCAAGAAAGCAGGTAGTCTTTACTGCCTTTTCAAAGGACGAGCCCGAGGTGGCGAGTACAGCGCCGAGGTTTTTCATTACCTGCTCTGTCTGCTCCTCGATAGTGGTGCCCTTTACTGTATTGGTGAGGGGATCAATGGCTATCTGTCCGCTGGTGTATACCATTCCTCTTGAGACTATCGCCTGTGAATAGGGCCCTACTGCGGCAGGAGCCTTTTCTGTGTGGATCTTTATCATAGTTTTTTCCTCCATAGAGGATCATATCAGCTTAGTAGCCGGCGCAGGTCCGGGGGTGCTTATCGGCTCTCATTCATCGTCGTCATCCCAGTCCCAGTCGCTGTCTTCGCCTGCATCTATTCCGACATAGCCGAAATAGTCCTCGTCGCCCTTCTGTGTCAGAAGCACATTATACTGAGTATAGGGAACGTCCACATCGTTGACGGTCATATGAGACACCTGCACTATAAGTGCGCAGGGACCCTCATAGTCCTTATCAGACACCTTTGAGGAATTGCGGTAGCTTTCCATATCAAAGCCGCTGCCCTCGATGCTGAAAACGGTATCCTCGTCATCCATGCCCTCGGCAGCGAGCTTGTAGTCCTTGCCGTAGAGGTGGAGAACACCGTCCTCCGAGATGCTGACGGGATCGTCCTTGTATGTTTCCTTGAGCTGTTTGGGATCAAGCTCCTCGGGTACATCGCCCATGGTCATATAGCCGTTGAGGTGATAAGCACCTGCGAGATCCTTGAGATCAACGCTTTCTGCTGATGATCCTTTTTCTTCTTCTTTTTCGTTTGTGTCAGCCTCAGTTTCGTCCGCAGCTGTTGTATCCTCTGCGGCAGCTGTTGTTTCTGCCTTTGATGACTTGGTCTCCTTTTCGGAGTCCTTGTTCTTGTCAGCGCCGCACCCCACGAGCGCTGCTGCGAAAACTAATGCTGAAAGTCCCAATAATCCTTTTTTCATTTTTACCTCCTGATATTTCTGCGATATAAAATATATATACGCAAATATTTTATGTATATATAATAATATTTTTGACACAGAAAGTCAATGAGGAAATTTTAAATTTTTTATGAAGTTCATGTGAACTTATCATAGGTTTATATAACCTTTAATATAGCTTCTGTCATCTCTGTACAGCTAAGGGGCTGACCCTTGTCGCTTCCCATGAGATCGGCAGTCCTGAGACCTGCATCAAGCACCTTATCTACGGCGTTTTCGATGGTCTCAGCCTCCTTTATGAGACCGAATGAATACCTGAGCATCATTGCTCCCGAAAGGATGGTGGCAATGGGGTTTGCTATGTTCTTTCCCGCGATATCAGGGGCAGAACCGTGTATCGGCTCGTAGAGACCGCGCTTTGAAGCGCCCAGTGACGCCGAAGCCAGCATTCCTATGGAGCCTGTGATCTGCGAAGCTTCATCTGAAAGTATATCTCCGAACATATTGGAGGTGACTATCACATCGAACTGCTTAGGGTCGCGTACCAGCTGCATAGCGGCGTTGTCCACGAACATATCCCTGTATTCTACCTCGGGATAATGCTCCGACAGCTCATGCATGGTCCTGCGCCAGAGCCGTGAGGACTCCAGAACATTTGCCTTATCCACGCTGCAAAGGCGCTTGCTGCGCTTCATAGCTGCTTCAAAGGCGACCTTGCCGATGCGTTCTATCTCGGTGACGCTGTAAGCCTCGGTGTCGAAAGCCTCCTGACCGTACTTTCCCTCGCGGTAGCCGCGGTCGCCGAAGTAGATGCCTCCAGTGAGCTCGCGCACTATCATTATGTCAAAGCCCTCGCCTACTATCTCGTCCTTCAGCGGAGAAGCTCCGCGGAGAGCAGGATAGAGCTTTGCAGGACGGAGATTGGTGAACAGTCCCATGGCCGAGCGTATGCCCAGCAGAGCCTTTTCAGGGCGCTTGTCTCCGGGCTGGTCGTCCCACTTGGGTCCGCCGACGGCTCCCAGAATGACGCTGTCCGAAGCCAGACAGCCCTCCACGGTCTCCTGAGGGAGGGGGATGCCTGTCTCGTCAATGGCGCAGCCGCCGATGAGGTAGGGTGTAAAGGTGAATTTATGTCCGAACTTTTCTGCTGTCTTTTCAAGGACTGCCACGGCGCTGTCCACTATCTCGGGACCTATGCCGTCGCCCTTTAGCAATGCGATCTTCAGTTCCATAATTACTCCTTTCGATCAATGTGAGATTGCAGTGCCGCGCAGAACGCGCTCTGCACACTATATATATGTTTCATGCTCATAGGAGGCTCCCATTGCCTTGTAGCAGCGGTATGCGGCATAGCATATGCCTGCTGTCATCAGCAGACGTATCCCCATTGAGACAGGCATTATAAACACCGCTCCTGCGAGATTGCCCAGAAAGTGCAGAAATACCGCTAATGGCAGCATTATCTTTGACTTGTTCATCTGTATGCCGTAGAATATGAGCACAGTCACGCCGATACAGAAAGCCGCGCCTTCGATGAAGCCAAACAAATTCACGGGGAGGATATCTGCGGCTGCCCTGCCTGTACCGATGATGTTCAGGCAGGCAAATCCCGAACCTATGCTCTCGAAAGAACCGTGTCCTATTGCGTAGGTGACTGCGTCCCTGCGGTGGTCGTATGAGCTGAGGAGCCAGCGCAGCACGACGAACTTGCTGCCCTCCTCGAATATGCCGTACAGCAGAGCCTGCTGCAAATAGAACGAGAGATGGTCGCTGCGGTCAAAGCCTGCGCGTATTGCTCCTGCCACAATAAATACGGGTAAGCACACCGCAAGTGCGGCAGGTGCGGGGAGTATCCGTGCCCCTGTCCTTTTGTGCCAGAATATCAGCAGCAGAAGCGGCCCCAGCAGATTTGTAAGTCCTGCCAGAAGGCAGCTCAGGTCAGTCATGATGGTCTCCTTTGCTGAGGATGTCAAATACCTTATTCTTCTCGAGATCGCTGATTATCGCAGCAGGAAGCAGGGAACGGCACTGCTGTTCGTCAGCCCACACAAAAGAGCTGTGTTCAGAGCTCAGCTTTACGTCTTCTTCATCTGTTTCGCACAGATACGCTATGATAAGATCGGGGACCTCATGGTGCAAGAGCGCAATATAAGCGATATTGCCTATCCTTATATCCCCAATGCCTGTTTCTTCCCTGACCTCTCGTTTTGCTGCGTCCTCGGGAGTCTCTCCGCTTTCGACACTGCCGCCTGCATTTTCCCATGTATCTGCGCCCGTGTCATCGTTTTCACTGCGCCTGACAAGGAGAAAGCGGTTCAGCTTTTTATTGTGGATTATACATTTTACGATTATCCTTGCTGTCATTTCCTGCGCCTCAGAAAGCTTCGTTCACGATAGCCTGCATAAGCCCTCCGTTTTCGATTATCTTCTGTACGAAATCGGGGAATGGAGCGGTCTTGTACTCCTTGCCCGCAGTTATATTGCGGATAATGCCGTTGTCAAGGTCGGCTTCCACGGTGTCTCCCTCGGATATCTCCTCAGCAGCCGCAGGACATTCCACGATGGCAAGTCCTATGTTTATGGCGTTGCGGTAGAAGATACGGGCAAAGCTCTTGGCGATGACCAGTGAGACTCCGCTTGCCTTTATGGCTATGGGAGCGTGTTCACGGGAGGAGCCGCAGCCGAAATTCTGCCCTGCGGTGATGATGTCACCCTGCTTTACGCGGCTGACGAAGGTCTTGTCAAGGTCCTCCATGCAGTGGCTCGCCAGCTCCTTGTGGTCGCTGGTATTGAGGTAACGTGCAGGGATAATAACGTCTGTGTCCACGTTGTCGCCGTACTTTATAACGCTTCCTGTGTATTTCATTTTCCCATTACCTCCCATGGACTTGTTATCCTGCCTGTTACTGCGCTTGCTGCGGCAGTTGCAGGGCTTGCAAGGTACACCTCTGACTCGGGGTGACCCATTCTTCCCACGAAGTTGCGGTTCGTAGTGGTTATGGCTCTTTCGCCTGCGGCAAGTATGCCCATGTATCCGCCGAGACATGGACCGCAGGTGGGGGTGGAGACTACCGCGCCGAATTCGATGAATGTACGGAGGAGCCCCATTTCCATAGCGTCAAGGTAGACCTGCTGAGTCGCGGGGATAACTATGACGCGGACATTCTTTGCAGCCTTTCTGCCCTTCATTATCTCTGCGGCAGCGATAAGGTCCTCAAGTCTGCCGTTGGTGCAGGAACCGATGACCACCTGATCTATTTTAACATCGCCTATGCTGCCGAAGGTCTTTGCGTTTTCGGGGAGGTGGGGGAAAGCCACGGTAGGCTCAATTTCCGAGAGGTCAATGTCGATGACCTCGTCGTATTCAGCGTCGGGGTCGGCACTGTACACAACGGGCTCTGCGCCGCCGTGCTGACGGATATAGTCAAGGGTTATATCGTCTGCCTCGAAGATACCGTTCTTTGCGCCTGCCTCTATAGCCATGTTGGCAATGCAGAGGCGGTCAGCCATAGTCAGTGAGGAGAGTCCCTCACCTGTGAACTCCATAGAGCGGTAGAGGGCGCCGTCAACGCCTATCTTTCCGATAATGTGGAGGATAACGTCCTTGCCGGAAACGTATCTGCGGAGGCTTCCCGTAAGGTTGAACTTAATGGCAGAGGGCACCTTGAACCACGCCTTGCCTGTTGCCATGCCGCAGGCCATATCCGTGGAGCCGACGCCTGTGGAGAAGGCTCCCAGAGCGCCGTAGGTGCAGGTGTGGGAGTCTGCGCCGATGACTGCATTTCCTGCGGTGACCAGTCCTTTTTCGGGGAGCAGGGCGTGTTCAATGCCCATTTCTCCCACATCGTAAAAATGGGTTATTTCCTTTTCTCCGCAGAAATCGCGGCACATTTTGCACTGCTCTGCCGCCTTTATGTCCTTGTTTGGAGCGAAGTGATCCATGACCATGGTGATCTTATCTTTGTCGAACACGCTGTCCTTGCCAAGCTTTGCGAACTCCTTGATAGCTACGGGAGAGGTGATATCGTTGCCGAGGACCAGATCTAAGTCGGCTAAGATAAGCTCTCCCGGGCTGACGGACTCTCTGCCCGAGTGAGCCGCAAGTATCTTCTGCGTCATTGTCATTGCCATTTTTACACGCTTCTTTCGTATATATTTGCCGCGGAGCTGTTCCGCTTTGTTATTTCACTGTCTTGAGGCAGTTCTCGCCCCTCTCGATAGCCACGATACCCGTGCGGCACATCTCCATGATGCCGTAGGGCTTGAGAAGCTGGATAAAAGCGTCTATCTTTGAGGTCTCGCCCGTGAGCTCACATACAAGAGCCGTGGGGGAATAGTCAACTATCTTTGAGCGGAATATCTCAACTGCCGTCATGATATCCTGTCTTATCTCTGTCTTGTTCCTTACCTTGATGAGGAGGAGCTCCCTGATAACGGTATCCTTGCTGTCCAGCACCTCTACCTCTCTGACGTCATGGAGCTTCTGGAGCTGCTGGAGTATGCGCTCCTTGATGTCCTCGTCGCCGTGGAAGGCTATGGTGATACGGGAAAAACCGCTTGACTCAGTCTCGCCCACGGTAAGGCTGTCGATGTTGAAGCCGCGTCTGGTGAACATTCCCGAAACTCGTGAAAGAACACCCGAAACGTTGGCAACTATAACTCCTATTACATACTGATCCATAACTGTCACCTCACTTTATCTCAGTAATTATGTCGTCAACCGAGCCCTCGGGAGGGAGCATGGGAAGAACGAACTCGTCGCAGTCAACTGCACAGTCAATGACGAATGGTCCGTCGCAGGCGAAGGCTCTCTCCGCCAGCTTTTCAAGCTCCTCCTTAGTCGCGGCTCTGCCGCCCTCTGCGCCGAATGCTTCTGCCAGCTTTACGAAATCGGTCTTTCTGTTGAGGGTGGTGCAGGAGTAGTGCTTGTCGAAGAAGAGTGTCTGCCACTGGCGCACCATGCCCAGAACACCGTTGTTCATAATGACGATGGTAACGGGAGTCTGCTGTGATACGGCAGTAGCCAGTTCGTTGAGGTTCATGCCGAAGCTGCCGTCGCCTGTGAAAAGTACAGCGCGTCTGCCCGCAGCAGCGCAGGCGCCTATGGCTGCCCCCAGACCGTAGCCCATGGTGCCGAGACCTCCGCTGGTGAGGAAGGTGCGGGGCTTTTTCAGGGGATATCTCTGGGCGGTCCACATCTGGTGCTGACCCACATCGGTGGCGATGATAGTATCATCGCCTGCGTGAGCGCTTACGATATCAACTATATCGTATGGGTGAAGGAAGCCGCTTTTTGTCTTTCTTGCAGAGGCAGTCCTTGCAGCCTCCTCATTTTTCAGCTCCTCGATGCGCTGAGTCCACCGAGGACGCTTTTTCTCCTCTGTCATGGCGATAAGGCGCTCTGCGGCGTCTCTGATATCGCCCTTTATGGCGAGGTCAGCGTTGATGTTCTTGTGGAGCTCCGCTCCGTCAATGTCGATATGGATTATGCTGAAATGCTTTGCATAGCGGGACTTGTTTCCCGTAGCTCTGTCGCTGAAACGTGCTCCCAGAGCTATTACGAGATCGGCTTCGTCCTCAGCGATGGAGGAGGCGTAGTGTCCGTGCATCCCCTGCATACCGAGAAATTTCGGGTGGTCGCAGGGAACTGCGGAAAGTCCCATAAGTGAACAGCCCATAGGCGCGTCTATCCGCTCCGCCAGAGCGATTATCTGTGCGGAAGCCTTGCCGCTGATGACTCCGCCGCCGAAGTAGATATAGGGTCTCTCGGCATTGTTTATCATCTCGGCAGCCTTTTTCAGCTTCTCCTCGGAGGCGAAGGTGATGGGATAGGGGATAACGGGCTGCGGATTTGCCTCGAATTCAAAGAGGGCGGTCTGAACGTCCTTGGGGATATCCACCAGCACAGGACCGGGACGGCCCGATTTGGCTATTTTAAAGGCTGTGCGGAGGGTGTCCGCCAGCTCGCTTATATCCTTGACGATGAAGTTGTGCTTGGTGATAGGCATGGTCACACCGACGATGTCCACCTCCTGAAAGCTGTCCCTGCCGATGAGCTCGCAGGGGACGTTCCCCGTTATGGCGACCATGGGGACAGAGTCCAGAGCTGCCGTAGCTATGCCTGTTACGAGGTTTGTAGCACCGGGACCCGATGTGGCGATGACAACGCCGACCTTTCCCGTAGCCCTTGCGTAGCCGTCTGCGGCATGAGCCGCACCCTGCTCGTGGGCGGAGAGTATCTGCTTTATGCGGTCGCGGGCGGTGTAGAGCTCGTCAAACAGGTCGATGACCTGTCCTCCCGGATAGCAGAAAATGGTATCACAGCCCTGTTCAATCAGGGCCTCAACAACTATTTTTGCACCTGAAATTTTCATAGTATCAAAATCCTTTACTTCAGGAAGCGCCGCAGGACGCTTCCGTTATTGTCTTGTACCTGCTGTAAAACAAAAGCCCTCCGACAATTCTGTCGGAGGGCAAGGCTTCTTTGTAACAACTGATATACAGCTATATATCAGGCAAGAGCGCCGTTCGGACAGAACGAAAAGAGACCGCAGTCCATTACGCTGATGACTGCGCCCGAAATAATGACATGACCTGTTTTCATAACTGCGATCCTCATTATTTTCGCTCCCTTCTGATAATATAACTGAATTATAACACTTTGCAGGTGCAAAATCAATAAGAAGCGGCATTTTTCGGGGAATATTCTCTGTGTGTGTAATTTTCAACGGTTCTATTTGTGCGATTTAACGAGTTTTTGTCAGCATATTGTTTACCGCGCTGACGAGAGCCTTGACAGATGAGGTGATGATATCGTTGTCTATGCCTGTTCCCCAGAAGCTCTTTCCGTCTCCTGCGATTATCTCCACATAGGACACAGCCTTTGAAGCCGAGCCAACTTCAAGGGCGTGCTCGGAGTAGGTGTTCAGGCTGTATTCAGCACCCGTATAGGAGCGGATAGCGTTGCTGACGGCGTCAAGACGACCGTTACCCATATCGGTGACGGTGACGTTCCTGCCGTTATAGCTGAAGCTGATGGTTGCCTCAATGCCGTCACGCTGAACGAAGTGGGTCTCGGTGATATTGATGGGAGTTACGATATCCACATAGTTGGTCTTGAAGATCTCGTAGACCTCGTCGGGGAGGAGCTCCTTGTGCTTGTGGTCGGAAACGCTCTTGACCAGATATCCCACGCTCTCGCGCATCTTCTTGGGAAGGTCGTAGCCGAAGCGGGTCTCGAGGATATAACCGATACCGCCCTTGCCCGACTGGCTGTTGATACGGATAACGTCTGCGGAGTACTCTCTGCCAACGTCCTCGGGATCCAGCGGCAGATAGGGGACTGTCCAGTACTGAGTGTGCCCCTCCTCGCGCCACTTCATGCCCTTGGCGATAGCGTCCTGATGAGAGCCGCTGAAGGCTGCGAATACCAGCTTGCCCGAATAGGGCTGGCGCTCGTTGATGTTCATTCGCGTGACCCGTGTGTACAGCTCGGATATAGATGGGATATCACCGAATTCCAGCTGCGGATCAACGCCCTGCGAGTACATATTCATAGCAAGGGTAACTATATCCACATTGCCTGTGCGCTCGCCGTTTCCGAAGAGAGTTCCCTCGACTCTGTCGGCTCCTGCCAGCAGTCCCATCTCCGTGTCCGCAACTGCACAGCCGCGGTCGTTGTGGGGGTGGAGGGAGACTATGACGTTCTCTCGGTATTTCAGGTTATCGCACATATACTCTATCTGATTGGCGTAGATATGGGGCATGGACAGCTGAACCGTTACGGGGAGGTTGATTATCACCTTGTCCTCAGCAGTTGGCTCCCATACGTCCAGCACGGCGTTGCATATCTCCAGAGCGAACTCGGGCTCGGTGCCTGTGAAGCTCTCTGGAGAGTATTCAAAGCGGAAATTGCCCTCGTACCTCTCGCGGTACTCCTTGCAGAGCTTTGCGCCGCTGACAGCGATATCGATTATCTCCTCTTTGCTCTTGCGGAATACCTGCTCTCGCTGAGCCACAGAGGTGGAGTTGTAAAGGTGGACGATGGCGTTCTTGCAGCCCTTCAGCGCCTCAAAGGTCTTTTCGATGATGTGCTCTCTTGACTGTGTCAGCACCTGAATGGTCACATCGTCGGGTATGAGGTCCTGCTCGATGAGTGTGCGGCAGAAGTCATATTCGGTCTCGGACGCCGCAGGGAAGCCGATCTCGATCTCCTTGAAGCCGATATCCACCAGCATCTGGAAGAACTCCAGCTTCTCGCCCAGACTCATGGGGATTATCAGTGCCTGATTGCCGTCGCGGAGATCCACGCTGCACCAGATGGGTGCCTTGTCAACGTATGAACGCTTTGTCCATTTCATCTCAGTTGCAGGCGCTTCAAAGAACTGTCTTGTGTACTTATTGACGTTATTCATATAAAAACCTCCATTCCGATCCGTTTTGCCGACTTTATGAAGGGTAATAAAAAAGTCTCCTCCATGCGCGGCATGGAAGAGACGAAGTTACTGTTATACTCCGTGGTACCACTCTTCTTGATGTAAGAATACACCCACTCATCTGCGTCGGATCAACGCATATCTCTGTAACGGGAGCGCCCGTCCGAGCCTACTTGAAGCTGCGCTTCTTTGGGTCGGCTGCTCGGGGAGGAGTTATTTCTCATACCTGCATACTGCCTTTCACCAAACGGCAGCTCTCTGTGAAGCCATGATACAAGCTTTTATTCCCTTCATCGCATTTATTGATTTCATTGTACAACGAAAAATCCCTTTTGTCAAGCCCCTGATGTGATTTTTTTCAAAAAATCACTGAGCCGACAGCCTTCAGCGGAAAAAAGGCGGTCGCCCGTGAAGAAGAAGGTGCTGAAGGCTGTCGGCTATGATAAAGGAGCTCCGCTCCTTTATCTGTCAGGGGCTTTACTGCCGCAATCCGGGCAGAAATTTGTAGTGCAGTCCTTTCCGCAGGTACATTTCCAAGGCTTTACGGGAGCCTTTGCACCGCAGTCGGGGCAGAATTTAGTATCGTTAGTCCTGCCGCAGGAGCAGAGCCAGACATTGCCCGTCCATGCAGGGGCGGGATGCATTTCTGCCGCCATACGGAAGAGGTCATCGGCTCTTGTCATATACTGAAGTCCCATAACGGGGAAACCGTAGATAAACATAATCAGCACCTCACTTTTGATGTGAACGGGTGTGAGTGATAACGTGGGATCGGTTTACTGCTGAGACTTTATATAGTCCACCAGCCTGTATACTCCATAGAACACCCAGATGATCCATGAGATCGCCCAGAGTCCGGTGAATACGCTGAAAAGCAGATATATGACCGCAACAGCGACTGCAATGAGCCAGTGCTTCATCAGCGCTTGGGAGCCAGTGAGAGCACCTTGCCTGCGAAGTCGTTGAAGTTCTGTGTCTGGAGTATTATCTTTCCGGGACCTGTAAGACGTGTGAGGAAGAGTCCCTCGCCGCCGAGGAAGATATTGCCGAGGCCCTTTACAGTCTCGATCTCATACTGAACAGTGGGCTCGAAGGCAACCACGTTGCCTGTATCGACCTTGATGACCTCGCCGGGGTTGAGGTAGCGCTCTACCATATCTCCGTCTACTTCGAGGAAAGCCATGCCCTGACCGAAGAGCTGCTGGAGGATAAAGCCTTCGCCGCCGAAAAGACCTGCCGTGAACTTCTTGGTGAAGATAGCCTTGAGGTCAACTGTCTGCTCTGCGCAGAGGAAAGCGCCCTTCTGGCATATGAGGCCGCCCTGAGATATATTAACGGGAACCACAGAGCCGGGAACTGTAGAGCCGAAAGCGATCTTAGCGCCTGCGACTTCTGCGGTGTAGTTAGCCATGAAAATTGATTCGCCTGTGAACATTCTTCCGAGGCTTCTTCCGAGGCCTCCTCTTGCGTTTGTTGTCATCTTGATACCCTGTGACTGCCAGATCATTCCGCCTGACTGGGTAAACATTGATTCGCCTGCGTTGAGTTCACATTCAACAGCAGGAACTGTCTGACCGATGATAGTATATCTCATACGGACATACCCTCCTTATTAAATAAAATATATTAAAGCGGAGGAGCATAGCTCCTTCACACTTTTATCCTGCAAAGATTTGCCTCGCCGGAGCTGAGCTCTCTTATCTCGCCCGAGGGCATTCTTACTATAAGATTGGCGTTATCGCCGATACCGAGGGCTTCACCCACGATGGTCTCCGTGCCCACATTGGCTGTGATGATATTTCCCGTGAGCATTTCCCTTTCGCGGTAGCGGATAAGGAAGCTCCTGTCCTCTATCCTGCCGAGGTATATCTCCAGCTTGTTGAGCAGCTCCGCACAGAGCCTGTTCCTGTTTATGACAAGACCTGTTTCGTCCTCGATGGAGGTAGCGGTCTTTTTCAGCTCGCTGTCGAAGCTGTCGCCCACCTTTCTGACGTTTATTCCTATGCCTATGACAGCGCAGTCCAGCATTCTCATCTCAAGACCCAGAGAGGCTTCCGTGAGTATGCCGCATATCTTCTTGCCGTTCATATACAGGTCGTTGACCCACTTTATCATGACATGACTGCCGCAGAAGGTCTCGACGGCTTCAGCCGCCGCACAGGCAGCCGCCGCAGTTATCATGGGGGCGAAGCTGAGGTCGAAATGGGGACGCACCAGCACGCTGAGATATATGCCCTTTCCCGAGGGCGACTCAAAATGTCTGCCTATCCTGCCCTTTCCCGCAGTCTGCCTGTCGGCGATGACCGTGGTGCCGT
Source organism: Ruminococcus sp. (assembly GCA_017519145.1). GTDB lineage: Bacteria > Bacillota > Clostridia > Oscillospirales > Ruminococcaceae > Ruminococcus. The sequence continues at coordinate 84,430 of JAFWTA010000027.1, read as the reverse complement.
TGGGAGCCTTTTCTGTCTCCAGCTCGCGGCAGATATTATTGGTGGAGTCCACTGTGTCGTACACCTTCATGACTCTGCCTATCTCCTTGGTGTTGAGATAGGGCGCGATAAGGCTTTCCGAAAGAATGTTGTTGTCGTTGTTGAGTCTGTATCCTTTTGACGTAACTGAGGTGATAGAAAAACCCTCTGCCTCCAGAGCTTTTACCGCTTTCCAGACGGCATTTCGGCTCACGCCCAGCTTTTCGGCAAGAGCAGCTCCCGAAATGAATTGACCGCCTGCATTGGCAAGGGTTGAGAGCAATTCGGTTTTTACGTTCATGATTGCGGATGTTCCTTTCGGTATTATTAACAATATTCTACCACAAAAAAACATATAATGCAAGATAAATACAGAAAAAGAGGAGAAAAAACAGTTATGCCCAACAAAAAAGGACGGTATTCCCGTCCTTTATGGTATATAATTTTATCAGAAGCAGCTCGTGGAGCTGAGTGCCGTTACTGCGGTTTTCACACAATGGGCGGCGATGGAGCGTTCTCCTCTGCAAGCTTACGGGCTTTTTTGGCGCGGCGCTGCTCTCTCAGGTCATAGGAGCAGAGCTGCACCGCGGCTATGACCGCTGCCATGACGACAGGGATGATACAGGGCAGTATCCTTGCGGTATACATTCCGCTGACAGGGGAGAGTGTGTACTTGTCCGTCCAGCCGCTTGCGTCGGCATGGTCCGTGAGTATTTTCAGCATGGCGAGACAGATGATAACTCCACCCACGGAGAGGACTGCCGATAGCATATTGGGAAGATTTTTTCTGAAAAGGCACAAAACGGCTCCCGCTGTCATAAATATGGCGGAAAATATCATGAATATTCCTGTTTTTGCCATGTCATCACCGTAGCTTTCGCGGTTATATAGAAGTCCAGAGCCTGCAAGGACAGGCATGGCACAGGAAAAAACAAGGCTCAGTACCAGCATGACCGCTTTGGCGGCGGTCATAAGGTGAGAGCGTTTTCGCGGCATTTTTTTCATATTTTTTGCGTTCATTTTTTACTCCACATGAATATTACGGCTGTGTTTAATTCTCAGACATAATCGCAGTCCGCCGCTGTATAATAGATATGTTCCCGCGGGAACATGAAAGAAAGGAAAGAAAAATGCGATTGAAAAGAAAAATAATAAAAACTGCTGCGGCACTATTATCTGCGGCTTTTTTAGGATTATACGGCACAGCCGGGTATTATTCCGCCCGACTGCCCGACGTCATCACTGCGGACAGGGCGGAGGATATAAAAATAGCGGGATTTCCCGAACTGAGCTGCTGTACTGACACAGAGGCGGCGATACCTGCCGCACAGACCTGTTCGGGTACAGAACGGGTCACGCTCTCGCTTTTCGGGGCAATTCCCGTTAAAAATGTTGAAGTTCACAGGGAGGAAGCTCCCGTTTTTGCTGTGGGAGGACGCCCCTTCGGCATAAAGCTCCTTATGGAGGGCGTCATGGTCACGGGTCTGGGCGATATCGAGACTGCTGAGGGCGGCTGCATCTGTCCTGCAAAGGATGCAGGGATACAGAAAGGTGATGTCATACGCCGTGCAGACGGCGTTGAACTTACCTCCAACGACCAGCTTCAGGAGCTCATATCGTCATCCTGCGGAAAAGTCATAGAGCTTTCCGCAGAGCGTGACGGTGAAAGCTTTACCGCATACCTCCAGCCTGTTATGTCCGGGCGGAGCGGAGGCTGGAAGGGCGGTATGTGGGTCCGCGACAGTATTGCAGGCATTGGCACCATGACCTTTTTTGACAAGGAAACAGGCAGCTTTGTCGGACTTGGGCACCCCATATGCGATTCCGACACAGGAGGGATAGTTCCTGTACACAGCGGTGAAGCTGTTCCTGTTGATATAACCGAAGTAAAGCGCGGTGCGCGGGGACTTCCGGGAGAGCTCCGCGGAGCATTCTCAAAGAGCGGAAGCTTCGGTATCCTTGACCGTAACAAGTCAAGCGGCATATACGGACACCTCTCCCCCGAGGCACTTGCCACGATCTCTGAAAGCTGTGAGGAATTCACAATGGCACGCCGACAGGAGGTCGGCACGGGGGCGGCGGAGATATACGCCACGGTCGATGGTGAAACACCCGAGAGGTACTCAGCCGAGATAGTCAGTGTTGACTACGGCAGCGTCGGGACCTCCAAAAATATGGTGATACGCATAACCGATGAGAGGCTTCTTGAGCGCACGGGCGGCATAGTGCAGGGCATGAGCGGCAGTCCCGTTATCCAGAACGGAAAGCTTGCGGGAGCTGTTACCCATGTATTTGTAGCCGACCCGACTCAGGGCTATGGCATATTTGCGGAAAACATGGCGGAGGGCATGAAATAGCCCATCCGACAATAAAAGCGGGCGTTACGGAAAGTAACGCCCCAAGTTTTTTTGTTGATTATCTGTTTTCTTCGCTGAAACCGCTGTCAACGAGTTCGATAAGAGCGTCAACTGCTGCCTTCTCGTCAGCTCCGTCAGCGATAACCTTTACATTTGTACCGCCTACGATACCGAGAGAAAGAATTCCGAGCAGGCTCTTAGCGTTTACTCTGCGTTCTTCTTTTTCGATCCAGATTGATGACTTGAACTCATTAGCCTTCTGAATAAAGAAGGTTGCAGGTCTTGCATGAAGTCCAACCTGATTCTTAACCATTACTTCTCTTACAAACATATACAACTCTCCTATTCTCTGTATTACAGCCCCTCTCAACAGGACTGCGTTGCCGTTTGCAAATATGTTTCACTTGCTGATATCATTATACAATCATTTTTTCTCCCCGTCAACGGATTTTTGCGATTAAACACCATCTTTTCGTTAAATTCTACATTTAGATTAAATGTGAATGAAATTTTATCAACAAGCTTGTTTATTATCACCACAAAAAAATGTTGACAGTAATTGTTGAAAGTGCATATTTTTCAACATTGGAATATGTTGAATTCTTCTAAGTGGAGAATGTTTTTTTGTATATACAGCCAGTTAATATGTGGAACAGCAATAAATGAGGAGAGGAAAAACCCACCGCAAATTCTGGTCAGTCATTTTCAGCTTTATATTTAGCTAAAAGATCAGGTCTTCTTTCAGCTGTTATTTTAAGGCTCTGTTCATGTCTCCATGCCTCGATGTTCTTGTGATGGCCCGAAAGCAGCACAGGGGGAACAGCCTCGCCCTCCCATACCTCGGGGCGTGTGTACTGAGGATACTCCAGCAGACCGCTGTAAATGCTCTCGTCGGTGAAGCACACCTCGTCGGAGAGGACTCCGTCGCACATACGGGCAACTGCGTCTGCAACCACCATTGCGGGGATCTCGCCGCCTGTCAGCACATAGTCGCCGATGGACAGCTCCTCGTCCACGATCTTGTCGATAACGCGCTGATCCACGCCCTCATAGTGGCCGCAGATGATGAGGATATTGTCCATTTTTGACAGCTCCACAGCGCGTTTCTGGTCGAAAACTCTGCCCTTGGGGGACATATATATAGTATGGGGCTTGGCGCCAAGCTCCTCACAGACCGCCTTGTAGCAGTTGTATATGGGCTCGCACTGCATGACCATACCCATGCCGCCTCCGTAGGGAGTATCGTCCACGCGGCGGTGCTTGTCGAGGGTGTATTCTCTTATCTGGCGGCAGTTCAGGCTGAGCTTTTCCGCACGTCTTGCGCGTCCCACTATGCTCTCGCCGAGAACGGCTTCGCACATTTCGGGAAAGAGAGTTGCTATCTCAATATGCATATTTTTCTCCTTTTCAAGAACACAGGACCGCCGAAGCGGTCCTTTTGCAGTTTATTCCGTGAGCTTGATCTTTCCTGTGATGGAAAGTATCTCGTCCTTGTCGGTAAAGCTGAGAATGATAATGTATCTCTTGTGCTTGTTTTTCTCGGGATACACATTGATAACGGCTTCTTTGCCGCTTTCGGCGTCCTCAGATATCAGCATGAAGCCGTGATAGCCCACGCCGTCCACTATGTAATGCGCAAGGGGAGTGTTCCCTCTGACAAAGTTTTCGTTCTTTATGCTCATCATCTTGCTGAAGGTCTTGGCATTCTTCAGGTCGTGGATATCAAAGTCATCCATGGTAAGTGAGCAAACCAGCTTTACAAATTCATAGTTGGTCTCGGGAGTTGTCTTCTTTACAGCCTTGCAGTAGCGGTCGAGGGACTCGTGTGAGATGTTCGTCCTGTCAAGGAAGTCGTAGTTGTCACCGAGAGTCTCGGCGTATATCGAAACAGTATGGCTGCCGTCCTTGTTCTCCCAGAGCGCCTGATTTTTGTCATTGGTGCGCTGAGCCTCCATATCGCCCCACGCTGTCAGACGTATGCCCAGATTGGCATAGTCGGCGCTGTTTTCAGGAACGTCGGGAGAGGCTATGGGAAGCTCATGGGTGAGGCTTTCGCGGAACTCAAGGTCGTGGGTACACTTATAATAATAAGGTAAGCCCGGGAAAAAGTAAGCTCCGACGCCGATAGCTATAACGATGAGCAGAAACAGTATGCCTAAGAATTTTTTCATGATGGGTGCCTCCTTTTGGCGGTATTCCGCCATTTTTCTTTTGTTCTTTGTTCTTTATATCTCTTTTTCTATATCTTTTTTATGCATGAAATGAATGCCTATGTGACCTATGCCAAGTATTACCGCCGCCGCAGTTAGAAAGACATTGCAGGCGTAAATTCCCAGAAGGAACACGGCAAAAACGGGAAGTGAGGCTCCTGCCAGCGGAAAACCGCAGTAGTCCGAGTACATATCCGCCAGAGTGCGGCTGCTTCGGAAATATTTCCGCCAGTAGAGCTCGTAGAGTATCATTAGTATAAGCGCAAGTATCATGTAGCCCGATCTCGGTGAGAGTGAGAAGCTGTCAAGCCGTCTGTCGATAAGCACCAGAGTCGATACCAGCGCTTCGCCTGCGCGTTCAAGTGCCAGAAGCACCTTGTTCTCGCGCTTTGAAGCCTCCTCGTAGCCCTCTGGCTGATTTTTGCCCCAGATGATATTTGGTATGAACAGCATCAGCAGGAAAACTATCCCCAACACCGATATTCCCCATTTCGGCAGCCTGAACCAGCTTTCGGGGAGACCGCCGTTTGCTGCCGGAGACCATGCTGCAATAGCTGCAAAAGCCGCACACAGCGCTGACAGAGCGATGATATTGCTCTTTTTCATATCAGTCGAAAAGTCCGTCCAGAGGGCGGATAGTCATAACGCCGCCGTCAATATCCGTGGAGATGACCACATCTCCGATAGCAGGCACAAGGTACTCGCGATCCTCGCCTTTGATGACGTATACATCGTTGGCGCCTGTCTGCATGACGTCGGCTATCTTGCCGTAGACCCTGTCCGTATCGGCGTCGCGTACCTCAAGACCGATGAGGTCCTGAATGAAGTAGGTGTCCTCGTCCAGCTCAAGGTCGTCGCGGTGCATATACAGCACCTTGTTGCGGAGCTTCTCCGCCGCCTCGGGAGTGTCTATTCCCTCTATCTTGGCAATGACTGTATTCTTGAACACGCGGGAGCGCTCAATGAACACTTCCTCGTGGTTTTTTCCTATGAAAAGCCTGTCAAACTCAGCAAGGAGGTCGGGGCTGTCGGTGTAGGGCATTATCTTCACTTCCCCTCGTATGCCGTGGGTAGTGACTATCTTGCCCGCTTCCAGATATTCTTTTTTCATTTTATCTCCTTGGTCATACGGACGGATATATGGTATTTAATGTGTGAGTCTGTGCTTGCAGTAAGAACGCTTGCCGCACTTGGGGCAGGTGAGCCTTCTCCTTGTTATAGTATGAGCACCGAAGATATAGCTTGCTGCAGACGGTACGAAGCGAGTTCCGCAGTGCTTGCACTCAAATGTACCTATGCTCATATCTGCCATAGCACCGACTGTGATACCGCCTGCCATGATAATACATGCTACTATGACAAGCAGTACTCTCTGCCATGTTTTAATGTCGGTCAAACCTGCGACTGCGATAATGGAGACGCACGCAAGTATAGTGATAACGAATGCGACTGCTTCAATGATAATTTTTCTGATGCTTTCTTCTTTTTCACGCATGATATTCATAATATTTTCCTCCGCTTTCTTTTTGTAGTCCTCGTCGGGGATACGCTCGCCCGTGAGGAGCTCATTGACATTGATACCTAACTTTTCACAGAGGGGTAACATAAGGGACACCTCGGGCATACCCTTGCCTGTCTCCCACTTGGAAACTGTCTTATCGCTGATAAGGAGTTCTTCGCCAAGCTGTTTCTGTGTAAGTCCTTTTTCTTTTCTCATCTGAGATATGAATTTACCGATCTTTACCTGATCCATTCATGTGTCCTCCTTTCTGAGAAAAGTGTATCATGCTGCGGAGAAAAAGTACACCCATGAGCCGTAGAATTATGATAAAAAGCGGAGTCTACGCTTCGCAGAGTGCGTGAAATAGCCGGATTTCAGCCTTTAGCCCTTAGCCGTCAGTAGGGAACGGCGCCCTCGCCGTTCCGCAAACACATAATTATTGCAGTGAAATGCCGCGGGGGCGCTCCGCGCTCAGTTTTTCATTTCAAAGCTTTCGCCGAGAATGTCCTTGTTGGCTTCCAGTATGGGCTTTATGCACTCGGCAAGGAACTCGTCCACCTGCTGTGAGCTTCTGCCTGTGTAGTTCTCGGGCTTGAGAACTGCGTCAAGCTCCTCCTTTGTTACCATGAACATGGGGTCTGCTTCGATGAGCTCGCAGAGGTTGTTGTCGAGACCGCGAACCTTTACGTTAGCGCCTGCCTCCATGGAGTAATCCATGATACGGTCGTGGAGCTCCTGACGGTTTCCGCCCTTCTTTACAGCGTCCATCATGATGTTCTCGCTTGCCATGAAGGGAAGCTCTGCCATGACGCGGCGGCGTATCATCTCGGGATATACCACGATGCCGTTGGTGACGTTCATCATGATGTTGAGGATAGCGTCAACGCCGAGAAATGCCTCAGCAACGCTGATACGCTTGTTTGCGGAGTCGTCGAGAGTTCTCTCGAACCACTGTGTACCTGCTGTGAATGCAGGGTTGAGGCTGTCTATCATCACATAGCGTGCGAGGGAGGTTATTCTCTCACAGCGCATGGGGTTACGCTTGTAAGCCATAGCGGAAGAGCCGATCTGCTTCTTCTCTCTGGGCTCCTCCATCTCCTTGAAGGACTGGAGGATACGCATATCATTGGAGAATTTGCTTGCGGTCTGAGCGATATCGCTGAGGAGCTCAAGGACCTTTGAGTCCACCTTACGGGAGTAGGTCTGACCCGAAACGGGAACTACTGCGTCAAAGCCCATTTCCTCGGCTATCATCTTCTCAAGCTGCTTTATCTTGTCTGTGTCGCCCTCGAAAAGCTCCATGAAGGAAGCCTGAGTGCCTGTGGTGCCCTTTGAGCCGAGAAGCTTCAGTGTGGACATACGGTACTCTAAGTCCTCGAAGTCCATGAGGAGCTCGTTGAGCCAGAGTGTAGCTCTCTTGCCTACAGTTGTGAGCTGAGCGGGCTGAAGGTGTGTATATGCGAGGCAGGGGAGAGCCTTGTACTCCTCTGCGAATTTAGCCAGATTGTTCATGACGTTGATGAGCTTTCTGCGGACTATTTTCAGAGCGTCGCGCATGATGATAACGTCTGTGTTGTCGCCAACATAGCAGGATGTAGCACCGAGGTGGATGATACCTGCGGCGTCGGGACAAGCCTGACCGTATGTGAAAACATGAGCCATAACATCGTGGCGTGTTATTTTTTCGCGCTCGGCAGCCATTTCGTAGTCCACATCATTGATGTGCTCCTCCAGCTGCTTTACCTGAGCCTCGGTAACAGGGAGACCAAGCTTCATTTCGGCTCTTGCCAGAGCCACCCACAGCTTTCTCCATGTGGTGAACTTCTTATCGGCAGAGAAGACATACTGCATCTCCTCGCTGGCATAACGTGTACAGAAAGGGCTTTCATAGCTTTTGATATTACCGCTCATTTGAAATGTTCTCCTTTAAAATTCATTTGCGTTTTTCGCATAAAATATCAATTTAATTATATCATTATAAGCCTCTTATGTCAATAAATAAAGGCGGCTGTAAGCCGCCTTTATTTACAGAAATTTTTGCAGATTTTCTGTGAAAAATATACATTGTCAAAGTGACATATTCATATCTCGTCCATCTGACCCGTGGTGTGAGAGCTGTTGTAGCCCACAGGCTCCTGACCTGTTTTCACTACGTCAGACATAGCATCGGAAGCAGTTCTCATGCGCCTTTCCATTTCTAACTGGTAGGGGTCCTTGATAGCACTGCCGCGCTTGTCCATTTCCTGCTCGAAAAATCTCTCGTTGAACTGCGGAAAGCCGTCAGCCTCCTCCAGTTTGTGATAGGTGATGTTGGTGACCATGTTCCAGACCGCCAGACCGCCCTCTATAACAGCCATTACAAGGTGTATCCAGCTGCACTTGCCTGCGATGTTGAATTTGAATATTCCCTGAGGTTCTTTGGGAGCAAGCACGAAAAGTGTCACCTGAACTATAAACAGCGTTGCGAGCAGTATTATCAGCGTCATATCCTTATGGCTGTAAAAGCTCCTGAGAGCCAGATAGGCTATAAGGGGACATTCAAACAGCGCGAAAAGGGCAGCTGTGAATGAACCTGTGAGAAAGCCGAATACAAATGCCACAAGGAAATAAATTATAAGCGGTATGAAATACACTATGCCCATGATGGAATAGTGCTTTTTGCAGCGGTTCAGCAGCGAGAGATTATGAGCGAATTCCTGTGATCTCAGGTTTCTGTTGTGAGCAAATTCCATTGATCTCTGTGCCTGATAGCGATCTGCCTCGGAGCGGTCGTACATGATGAAGCCTCCTTTGATATCGTGTATGTATAGTGTTTCGGTGTGGGATCAATAGGCTCCGTCGTCCATTTTCTTTGCCATGAAGCAGTAAACGATGGACAGGACCAGCGAGAAGATGGCAGATGCCTTGTTCTCGGTGGCTATGAATGATACGATGTTCAGCACCATCAGCGCTGCGGACAGCTTGAAGCACATATTATAGTTGCCTCTGAGACCGCATATTGCCATGTAGATGGTAAGTGCCACAGGAATGAGTGAGAGCACGATGACGAGTACTGCCAGACCTCCGAGAGCGGCATCTCCGCCTGTTTTGCCCTCGGTGAGTGAGTTCGCTGCCACCGCAGCCGATATTCCTACGATAGCTGCGATGCTGTTGACTACCAGTAAGAAGATAGTCATGATCTTGAATGCAAGTTTCATGTTTGATTTTCCTCCTATATCATGAAATAAATATATGATAGACCGCCGCCTGCGTGGAAGGCGGCAGGTATATCCTCAGATGATCCTGTCCGTAGTATGGACGATGACGATGTTGTCGATCAACTCGAACCCCTCTGCGGCAGCAGCCGCAGGTACGCTGTTTACCCTGTCTTCAGCGCTTACATCCTGTGCAGCGGCGATCCCCTTCGCCTTTCGTTCCTTTTTGGCGATGATGCTCCACATGATGATGTTTATAATGACGAAAGCCGCAGCAGCTGCTGCGATAACCAGCAATTCGTCTCTTGTCATAGGATCACTCCTTTTTGCCGTTACAGCTCTGCGCGGAACAATGCAGCGGTGATATTGTCGTTTTCGTTCCTGCTTTTGACTGTCTCTATGAGTCTGCGGAGCTGTGACTTCATAGCTGATCTGTCGGGTGTTTTTTCGGGGGAAAGCTCCTCGAAAAGCTCCTTTTCCGTAAGCACATGGCGGAAACCGTCGGAGCATACCATAAAGTTTGTGTTTTTTTCAAATGTGCCCAGTCTTACCTCGGGAGCGACCTCTCCCGTTACGCCTATGCACTGTACGAGGGCGTTCCTTCTCGGGTCGGTGAGAGCCTCCTCGGGAGTCATTTTGCCCATTTTCACAGCGCGGTTGACGAAGGTGTGGTCGTCGGTTATCTGGCTGAGCTTGTCGGATATCCTGTATATCCTGCTGTCGCCCACATGGAAGGTCATGAAGCCGTTATTGACGGCGACGAGGCCTGTTGCGGTAGTACCCAGCTGTATGCCGTTGTGAGCGCCGTAGTCCATGAGTATGGCGTTGAGCCTTCTCAGGCGGCTGATGACGTTTCTTGCGGCAGTTTTCCAGTCCCAGTCGGGAAGCTCGAAGGGAAGCTCCGCATCGAACCATTCAGCGAAGCTCCTGACCACCTCTGCGCTGGCAAGCTCTCCCCGTGAGAGACCGCCCATGCCGTCGCACACCAGTACCAGAGCTGCCTTGCCCGTGGCGGTGTTTGCGGTCTTGACGCAGACGCTGTCCTGATTTATCTTCTTTGAGATACCGATATCGGTATCGCAGGCAGTGATGTAATCCATAATTACCCCCAAAGGGCGGTATCAACCGTCGATAAAGTCGAATTCCTCATCGGAAAGCTTCAGCACATCACCATTTTTCAGCTTTATCTCTCTGTCGGGAAGAACGGGAGTGCCGTTTATATATGTCCTGTTGGTGGAGTTGTTGTCCTCTACGAAGCAGGATCCGTTGCGGGTGTAGATAGTGGCGTGGAGCCGGCTGACAGTTCTGTTCTCTGTGACGCAGAAGTCAACGCGGTCGCGCTCCTTGCCTATTCTGAAAACGGGCTTGTCGATGTTGACGGTAACGCCCGTTGCGCGTCTTGTGAGAGTGGGATATTTCACCACAGGTCTCGGGATATCCCTCTTTTTCAGCTCGGGTACCGCACTTGGTCTTTCCTCGGTGAGTGAGGGGATTATCTTGGGTTCGGGGAGCTTAGGCTCCTCGGTGTGCATGAACTCCTGAGAGCCGCGGTTTATCTCGTTGATTATAGCCTGAGCGGTGTTCTGCGGAGCTGCCTGACGGGGCTGCTCAGCCACTCTTGCAGCCTCGTGACGGCTGAACTCGGGTCTTGCCTTAGGCTGAGGAGCGGCAGGTCTTGCCGTGGGCTGTGATGATACGGGTCTTGCTGCTGCTTTAGGTGCAGGCACCGCATCGGGAGCTTCCCTGCGGATATATTCCATAGCCTCTCCCACGGTGAAGCCGTCGGCGCGGCAGATGAAGTTCATAAAGCCGTCAACGCTGTGAAAGTCCTCCTTGGACTTGTATTCCGCATAGGTGGATATCCTGCGGAGGCAGTTGACGATACCGTCGTTAGTGCTCTCGTTGTACCAGATGGGGAGGTAGAAAAGCCACATCTCCTTCCGCTCGGTGTCAAAGGTTATGAAGTCCGGGTCGAGAACGATATTGGGCATATTGAAGCCGCAGGCAGCAGCTGTGTCCATAATGGTGAGAAGCTCCGCAACGATACGGTAGTAAAGCTCCTTGTCAACGCCGTGCTTCAGCACGTTTATAAGGGGGACGCCCTGAGCGCCCGTGTATTCTATCTTATCGGGAGCCGAGAATGCAGGCGTCAGCCAGCCCTTGATACGGTTGTCGGTAAAATATCTGTATTCTGCTTCATTGAGGGTCTCGCTGCCTGTAAAACGGCAGTGTATGCAAACGCCGCCGGTCTTTTCCGAAAATTTCAGCTTAGCCATAGTCTTCTCCCTTCTGCTCATTCTTATACAACAATTATACAATATTCTTCCCGTCAAGTCAAGGGAAAGGAGCCATATATAACAAATGAGTTGAGTAAAATTACAGGGGCGGCGTTCCGCAGCCCCTGCGGACTGTCCGCAAAAAACAAAGAGCCCCGAGCGTCCGTAAGGACGTTCGGGGCTGAAGCTCTGTATTGCGGAAGGAACATTACTTGCTGCTCTTTGCTTCCTTTTCTTTCTTTGCCTTCTTGTTCTTCCACCATGACCATGTAACAGGTGCAACGAAAAGTGACGAGAAGGTACCTGAGATAAGACCCATCATCAGCGGTACAGAGAAGCTGAGGAGCGAATCATATCCTGTTACCAGAACTACGATGGTAACGATGAGCATTGTGCCGATAGTTGTTACCGATGTTCTGATAGAACGTGTAAGCGACTGTGTGCAGCTTACGTTGATAAGCTCATTAAGAGAAGCCTTGGGCATGAGCTTGCGGTTCTCTCTGACTCTGTCGTAGATAACGATGGTGTTGTTGATAGAGTAACCGAGTATGGTGAGGAATACGGCAACGATGTTTGAGTCGATGCTGAAACCGCATACAACAGTAGTTGTGAACGCTACGAGGAGGTCCAGACACAGTGCGAAGATAGAGCATACGCCTGCGGACCAACCGCCGATGTTTCTGAATCTGATAGCGATGTAAATGATAACGATGAGAGCTGCAAAGAGCACTGCGATGAGGCACTTGAGCAGGAACTCATGTCCCGAAGTGGGGCTTACATCGTTTGAATCGTAGATCTCAAGAGCGTTGTCGGGGAACTTCTCTCTGAGAGTAGAGGTGAGCTCTGTCTGCTTGTCGGCAGTCAGTCCTTCCTCAGAGGTGAATGAGATAGTGATCTGCTTTCCGCCGGAATCAAGGCTTTCGCCCTTTCTTACGATAACGGATGAGCCTACGATGTCCTTTACATTTGAAGCGACGTCGTTTGTGTTGATATCGCCCTGATATGTGTAGGTGATAAGGGTACCGCCCTTGAACTCGATAGCGAGGTGGATGCCTCTGATCACAGCGCCTGCTATAAATACGACGAGGACAGCGATCACAACGCCGAGTATAAGTCTTTTCTTGGAACAGAAGTTATAAACCTTCTTAGGAAGTGTTACGTTTTCCTTCTGAGTGTTCTTCTTACTCATTTCTCGTCACCTCCGTAAAGCTTTCTGTTTTTGAAGCACTTGAACTTGGAGAGTGATGTTACCATAAGTCTTGAAGCAAATACTCCGAAGATGAAGTTGCAGATAACGCCTGCGAGCAGGGTAAATCCGAAGGAGTAAACAACGCCCTCAGCTGTAGCGCCGAATGCGAAGAAGATAGTCTTGTTGAGGATCTTCGAGAAGAAGCTGTCGGGAACACCGAAAGCACCCATGAGGATAACGGCGATGATAACGTTTGTTATATTACCGTCGAGGATAGCGGAGAATGCTCTCTTGTAAGCTATCTTGATAGCAGCGTCAAGGGACTTGCCTGTTCTGAGCTCTTCCTTGATACGCTCGCCTGTGATGATATTGGCGTCAACACCCATACCAACGGCGAGGATGATACCTGCGATACCGGGGATGGTAAGTGTAGAGCCGTTCATGAATCCGAACCAGCCTGTGATAGCGGCGATAGAGCCTGCGATCTGTCCGCCCAGAGCGATAACAGCCACAACGCCGGGGAGTCTGTAAAGAACGATCATATAGATCGCGATTCCTATGAATGCGATGAGAGCTGCGAGGAGTATAGCGTCCAGTGAGCCTTCACCCATTGTAGGAGAAATAGTTCTGAAGCTCTTGGTCTCCATCTTGAAGGGAAGGGCACCGGAGTTGATCTGGTCAGCCAGTCTCTTTGCAGAGTCAGAGTCAAAGCTTCCTGAGATAATTGCGTGTCCGTCTGTGATAGTGCTTTTTACAGAGGGAGCAGATACCATTGTATTGTCCATCCAGATAGAGATGGGAGTTTCCGAACCCGAGAGCTCAGCAGTTGCGGCAGCAAACTTCTTTGTTCCTTCTGCGTTGAGTTCCAGTGCGACAACATATTCAAAGCTCTTTCCTTCGTCGCTGTTCTGAAGTTCTCTTGAAGCTTTTGCAACGTCATCGCCCACGAGTACGATCTCGCCTGAGGGGATCTCGTTGCCGTCTTCGTCTGTTGTTGTGTCTGTGCCCTTACGGAAAGTCAGCTCAGCCATTTCGCCGAGCTCCTTGACAGCCGATTCGGGGTCGAAGTCTGTCTCGCCTACCTGCCATGGGAAGCGAACGATGATTCTGTCGCTTTTTTCATCGCTGTAGACCTCGTTATCGGTGATACCGAGAGACGAAAGTCTTGTCTTGATGATCGCAGTAGCAGCGTCAAGCTGACTGGCATCAGCATCAAAGTCATCGGCAGGACCGAAAGTAACGTCAACGCCGCCCTTGATATCGATACCAAGGCGGATATCGTCGACACCCTTGATGTAAGTGGTCCTGTTGTCGCCGAAGAGCTTGTCAATACCAAACACCGCTGTAACAGCGAACAATGCGATAAAAGCAACGACAATGAAGAAAGTTGATTTGCCTGTCTTTTTCACAGTCATGCCTCCTATTTCCGAACTCTTTGAGCCGTAACTCCTCTAAGGGGGAAAAGGCATGAGTTCTTTATTCCTGTCTCATTGACAATTACAATTATTGTACTATATTTTTATAAAAAAGTCAAGTATGTGAGCGGAAATTATTACCATTTCAAGAATATGCACAATTACTTAAAGTAAAAATCGGGAATATAGACAAAGCTCCCGTATGGATTTGTATGTCAGAAAGTGTCTGCCCTGAATGCATGGACGCCCATCGGGCGTCCGCGGATAACGGAACAGCCCCATGAGAGTAATAAAAAAGCACCCCCGACGGAGTGCTTTCCGGTATTATTTGAAGTGCTTCTGTGATATTTTCAGGCGGTTCATGGCGCGGTTCAGCGCAGCCTGAGTCTCATAGTACTCCTTTATGCTCTGCTTCTGTCTGAGGCGCTCCTCGGCACGCTCACGCGCCTCCTGAGCTCTCTTTATGTCTATCTCCTCGGGAAGCTCGCAGGTATCCGCCAGAATAATTGAAGAATCGGGCATTACCTGTATGAAGCCCTCGGATATGGCAGCATACTTCCACTCTCCGTCCACAAGGTACTTCAGCTCTCCTGTGGGGAGGGAGGTAACAAGGGGCTCATGTCCTGCCATGATACCGATAAGACCGTCTATGGCGGTGATGACGAGGTGCTCCACCTCTCCGCTGAAGAAAACGCGGTCGGTGGCGATTATCTCAAGGTGAAAGGTCTTAGCCATATGGCGCCTCCTTTAGTTCTCGTCCATCTGACGAGCCTTCATGATAACGTCGTCGATAGTTCCTGCCATGAGGAAGGCTGCCTCGGGGTACTTGTCCATTTCGCCGTCGATGATAGCCTTGAAGCCCTCGATGGTGTCCTTGAGGGGAACGTACTTGCCCTTGAGGCCTGTGAAGTTCTCGGCAACATTGAAGGGCTGAGACAGGAATTTCTGTATCTTTCTTGCACGGTATACAGCCAGCTTGTCGTCCTCGTCCAGCTCCTCCATACCGAGGATGGCGATGATGTCCTGAAGCTCCTTGTATTTCTGGAGAAGCTCCTGAGTGCGTCTTGCCACGGTATAGTGCTCCTCGCCGACTATCTCGGGCTCGAGGATACGGGAATTGGACTCCAGAGGGTCAACAGCGGGGTAGATACCCTGCTCGACTATCTTACGGGAGAGAACTGTTGTAGCGTCAAGGTGAGCGAATGTGACCGCAGGCGCAGGGTCTGTAAGGTCGTCCGCAGGGACGTAAACAGCCTGTACCGATGTGATGGAGCCGTTCTTTGTGGAAGTGATACGCTCCTGCAATTCGCCGACTTCGTTTGCAAGGGTAGGCTGATAGCCAACGGCAGAGGGCATACGTCCCAGAAGGGCTGATACCTCGGAGCCTGCCTGTACATAACGGAAGATATTGTCGATAAAGAGAAGAACGTCCTTGTGCTCGCGGTCACGGAAGTACTCAGCCATGGTAAGACCTGTCTGAGCAACACGCATACGGGATCCGGGAGGCTCGTTCATCTGACCGAAAACAAGAGCTGTTTTGGAGATAACTCCCGACTCCTGCATTTCGTTCCAGAGGTCGTTGCCCTCACGGGAACGCTCTCCGACGCCTGTGAATATTGAATAGCCGCCGTGCTCGGTGGCGATATTTCTGATAAGCTCCTGAATGAGGACGGTCTTTCCGACGCCTGCGCCTCCGAAGAGACCTATCTTACCGCCCTTGGCATAGGGAGCGATAAGGTCGATGACCTTGATACCTGTTTCAAGTACCTCAACAACGGGGCTCTGATCCTGAAATGTGGGAGCTTTGCGGTGTATCTCCCATTTTTCCTCGGTCTCAACGTCGCCCTTCTTGTCGATGGGCTCGCCGAGGACATTGAACATACGTCCGAGGGTCTGCTCGCCTACGGGCACCCTGATACAGGAGCCTGTGGGAGTTACCTCCATATTCTTGCTGAGTCCCTCGCTGGACGCCAGCATGATGCAGCGCACGATGTGGTTGCCCATATGCTGAGCTACCTCCATAACTCGTGTTCTGCCGTCGACCTCGACAGTGAGGGCATCCTTTATCATGGGGAGCTTGCCCGTGCCGAATTCAACATCTATAACAGGTCCGATGACCTGAGTTATCCTGCCTTTTTCCATTGTTTTCTCCTTTGTTTAAGAGAATTTCGGGTATATCATTTTTTGTAGGGGAGCCCGCCCTCGGGCTCCCGTTGTATGGTATAATGTTATGTATATTTCGGGAGGGCGAGGGCGCCCTCCCCTACAAGATCATGTTCTGTATGGGAGAATAATATCCGTCCGGCATTACTCCTCGTTTATTGAAGCAGCGCCTCCGCAGACCTCGGTTATCTCCTGAGTGATGGCTGCCTGTCTTGCGCGGTTGTACATGAGGGAAAGGTCCTTTATCATGTCCTTGGCACTGTTTGTGGCGGCGTCCATAGCGGTCATACGGGACTGCTGCTCGCAGCAGAATGCCTCCACCATGGCGCCGTAGATTATTCCCTTTGCATACTGAGGGATCAGATAGTTCATAACTTCCTCGGGAGATGGCATGAAGGACGCCTTTGGCAGCTTTTTCATCGTACCGTCGGCAGCCTTTCCGAAATGCTTTCTCTCAAAGGGGAGCAGACGCAGCGTTCTCGGCTCCTGAAGGCTGGAATTTACCATATCGGTGTATATAACGTACACCTCGTCCAGCTCGTGCTTCTCGAACTTCTCCAGCACCTGCTCTGCGATCTCACGGGCTCTGTAAAGTGTGGGATTCTGAGTGGTGTAGAGGAATTCTCCGTCAACGTAGCCCTTCTTGTCGTTCTGGATACGGCGCTGGAAGTACATTCTTCCCACCTGACCCATGACAAAGAGGTAGCAGTTGTCGATATCGGCAGCCTCTTTCAGCTTCTGCTCGGTATATTTAAGTACATTGTGGTTATAGCTTCCGCAGAGTCCCTTGTCGCCCGTGATGACGATATAGCCCTTCTTACGCTTATCCTCGGGGATATCCTCACGCCTGTCGAAGTACTGCTGACGGGTATGGGGAGTGTGCTCGAGAACACTTTCGATAGTGGACTGAAGCTTGTAGAAGTACGGCTCTGTACACTCCAGCGACTTCCTTGCTTTTTTCAGCTTGGATGAGGACATGAGGTACATAGCGTTGGTGATCTTCAGGATCTGCTGGATGCTTCCGATCCTTTCGCGGATCTCTCTCATATTAGGCACAGAGGATCACCGCCTTATTCCTCGAAAGCTGTGAGTATTCTTTCGATACGTTCCATAAGGTCGTCTGTGAGGACCTTGTTCTCCTCTATCTCGGTGATTATATCCTGTCCGTAGCTCCTGATATAGGTCATCAGGTCGGTGCGGTACTCTCTGAGCTCCTTGAGGGGGATACCCTTGAAGAAGTCATGCTGAGCCGCATAGAGGAGTATCACCTGCTCATAGTGGGGCAGGGGATTGTACAGAGGCTGCTTCAGAAGCTCGGTCAGCATTCTGCCGTGATCGAGGAGCTCTGTTGTGGACTGGTCAAGCTCTGATGAGAACTGTGTGAATATCTCCATTTCCTTGAACTGAGCAAGGTCGATACGGAGATTTCCCGAAGCCTTCTTCATTGCCTTTGTCTGAGCGGCACCGCCTACACGGGATACGGAAAGACCGTAGTTCACCGCAGGACGGAGACCTGAATTGAAAAGCTCGCTCTCAAGGAATATCTGACCGTCCGTGATAGAGATAACATTGGTCGGGATATAAGCGGAGATATCGCCTGCAAGGGTCTCGATGATGGGGAGAGCCGTCAGTGAACCGCCGCCGTGCTCGTCGTCAAGACGGCTGGAGCGCTCGAGAAGTCTCGAATGGAGATAGAAAACGTCGCCGGGGAAGGCTTCGCGTCCCGGAGGACGGTGGAGCAGAAGTGACATGGCTCTGTATGCGACGGCGTGCTTTGAGAGATCATCGTATACAATGAGGACGTCCTTTCCCTTTGACATGAAGTATTCTGCGATAGCCGTTCCCGAATAGGGAGCTATATACTGGAAGGGCGCAGGGTCGCTGGCAGAAGCGCAAACAACTACGGAATAGTCCATAGCGCCGTATTTTCTGAGAGTATTTACTATCTGAGCAACTGTTGAGGACTTCTGACCTATGGCAACATAGATACAGATAACGTCCTGACCCTTCTGATTGATAATCGTATCAACGGCGATGGAGGTCTTGCCTGTCTGGCGGTCGCCGATAATGAGCTCACGCTGACCTCTGCCGATAGGGAACATTGAGTCTATGGCAAGTATACCTGTCTGGAGAGGAGTACTTACGGGCTTACGTTCGATAACGCCCGGAGCCTCGCGCTCGATGGGGAAGTAATCGTCAGCCTTTATCTGTCCCTGACCGTCTATGGGAGAGCCCAGAGCGTCAACAACTCGTCCGAGGAGCTCGTCGCTTACGCCGATACCTGCTCTCTTGCCTGTTCTGATGACCGATGAGCCCTCTGTGAGACCGTGGTCGTCGCCGAGGAGAACTACTCCCACCGACTTTTCTTCAAGGTTCTGAACGATACCTCTGATGCCTGTCTCGAACTCTACCAGCTCACCGTACATAACGGAATTCATGCCGTGTACTCTTGCGATACCGTCACCGAGACGGGTAATGAAGCCTGTTTCGGTAGCTCCCGACTTCACCTCGAAGTCTCTTACCTCTGTTTTGAGGACGGAGATGATATCGCTGTTCTTGCCTGTATTCTTGGAAGCGCCGCCGTCAACGTACTCCGCAGCCTTTGTCTGGAGGCTGTCCTTCATAAGGCGGAGACCTGTGCGGTAGCTCTTGTCGTATTCAAGGTCGCCTGCATTGAGTATGAAGCCGCCGATGATATCGGGGTCATGCTTGTACTCTATGTCAACGTCATCTTTCACGAATTTGTCCATGATGAACTGACGGAGGTCTGCCTGCTGCGCCTCTGTAAGGGGCGTAACATAGCGGACTACCGCCTTGATGCTTCCCTGCTTGTCCAGAAGCAGCTCTTCATACTCGTCAAGTATCTCCTCAAGGCGTTCGATGGCGCCTCCGCGGACAACATTGAGCAGGAACTTGTGCATGGACTCGGGGAAGAGTTTATTTATGATACCGCGCTTTTCGTCGTGGGTAACAAGGGGATTTGCCAGTGTATCTCCCACGTCGCCGCAGGTCTCGAGGATCTTTCTGGTATTGGAGCAGTCTGTCTGAGAAACGTCAAGACGGACAAGCTCCTTCAGGAACTCTCTGTCTGAATCTCTCATTTATTTCCCTCCTCTTCGGAAAGGAACTTATCAACGAGCTTGCGGTTCTTCTCGTCGTCCACGTTCTCGCCGATGATCTTGGAAGCGGCTTCGATAGCCAGATCAGCGATCTCTGACTGAGCCTGACGGAGCACGCGCTTCCTTTCGTTTTCAATGGTCTTGTCAGCGTCTGCAACGATCTTGTCAGCCTCCTCCTGAGACTTCCTGATGATGGCAGCTCTCTCGGACTCAGCGTCCTCATGCGCCTTCATCATGATCTGGTTAGCCTGTTCCTTGGCGTCGCTGATCGAGTTCTCATACTGCTGACGGAGCTCCTCAGCCTCATCCTTAGCCTTCCGGGCGGAGTCCAGATCGTTCTGTATGGTGCGGGTACGCTCGTCCCTGATCTTATTTATAGGTTTGAAAAGGAATATCCTGAGCAGTATGAACAGCACGATAACGTTGAAAACTGCCCAGAAAATGCTCCAGAAACTAAAATCAAGCATTCTATGCCCTCCTTGGATGTTTTTGTTTTACGGCTTATTTGCCGCCGAGAGAAAGGATTATAAGGAGTGCGATAACGAAGCCGTAGATAGCGGTAGCCTCTGCGAGAGCACATCCCAGAAGGAGAGCTGTTCTTATATCGCCCTTAGCCTCGGGCTGACGAGCGATGGACTCGGTAGCCTTAGCAGTTGCGAGACCTATTCCTATACCTGCGCCTGCGCCTGTAAGAACGGCAACAGCAGCGCCTAATGCAATGATTCCCATGATAATTTACCTCCGTGTATTTTGATTACTTTCCGCCGAGGGAAAGGATAATGAGAAGTGCGATAACGAAGCCGTAGATGGCGGTAGCCTCTGCAAGGGCACATCCGAGGAGCAGAGCTGTTCTTATATCGCCCTTAGCCTCGGGCTGACGAGCAATGGACTCGGTAGCCTTAGCAGTTGCAAGACCTATGCCTATACCTGCGCCTGCGCCCGTAAGAACGGCAACAGCAGCGCCTAATGCGATTATTCCCATATTTAATTACCTCCGTGAAGTTGTGGCTTTTTTTTCGCTTTTTTTACTTTTTTGCCCTCATGTTCTTCTTCCTCGAGAGCCTCTGCCATGTAGAGAGAGGTGAGGAAGGCGAATACATACGCCTGAAGCAGGCCGTCGAAAAGGTCGAAGTAAGCGCTGGCGATAACGGGTACGCCGCCGGGGACAACGTGCTTGATGAGCTCCATAACGACGAATGCGCCGAGGACGTTACCGAAAAGTCGCATACACAGCGACAGGGGACGGGTAACAAGGTCCAGCAGGTTTATGGGGTTGAGGAAGCTCTTTGCCCATTTCAGCGGTCCCTTTTCGATGATGAAGGATGCCTGAACGAGGATTATCGCCATGCCCGCAAGGCCTGCGGTGACGTTGATATCCTTTGTGGGCGGCACGAAGCCGAATACGCCGATTATGTTCGATACACCTATGTATATGATAAAGGTCTCAAGTATCTGGACGTACTTCCTGCCTTTTTCTCCCAGTATATTGATGAAGAAATTGTCGAGGAAGTCCATGAAGGCCTCCAGTATGCACTGTGAGCCCGTGGGGACCTTTTTCAGCTTGCGTGTGAATATTATCGACAGCAGTACAAGGGCTGCCATTATTATCCAAGTCACCACACAGGAATCGGGAACGGGTATACCGCCGAATATAGGTATGACAAACGCGGTGTGATTATCCAGCTGTTCCATTAACTCTTCTGCCATGATAACACCTTCTTTCAGTATGGCTTCAGCGCCAAAATAATAAAACGGAGACTGCAATTACACAAATCTCCGTTGATTGAGTCTTGATGGGTAAAGATATACGTCCGACGGACTTTTTCAAGCTGCGGGGCATACCCTGTCCACACTATTATATAATATAACAAAACGGTAACATTGTCAAGAGTCTGACGAAAAAAATTGCATAATCATTGGGAATGACAGCATATACAAAAATGCAGTTTACTTTCCGTCGCCCTCGGCGAGCTTTATTGCACGGTCAAGGCGCTCTATCGCCCCTGAATTGAGCTTTTCCGACAGTCTTACTCTGTCCAGCTCCTTTTTGTAGGCTGCAAGCTCATTTGCTATGCGGCGCAGGATGTCTTCATTCTGGAGCTGTTTGTCCTCCAGAGCGCAGACTCTCTTGATAAGGTCGTTAAGATTTGCGGCGAGAGCCTCGTTGGCGGCGTTCTGTTTTTCGCCGAATTCCATGAGCTTTTCGCCTGCCTTGAAGGTGCCTACCTTCTCATGCCCCGTAAAGGTCAGCATTTTTTCATTTGTAAGCTTCATATCTGACATTCTGTTCGCTCCTTCCTGCTTTTGTCCTGTCTATATAGTTATATATTATTTCTCCAATAACAGAGGGTATCCTCAACGGTCTGCTCCATGGATATCTCGGCGGACCAGCCTGTGTCGGCAGCGATGCGTGACACATCGGGTTCGATGAGTGGGATATCCGAGGCTCTCATGCGGTCCGGGTCCTGTCTGACCTCGATGGGGAGCTTCGCAAAGGAAAGGGCGGTATCCAGTATGAACTGTATATCCACTGCTCTGCCTCTGCCCACGTTGTAGACTGCACCGCTGACGCCCTTTTCGCCGAGGAGCCTGTATGCTCTGACAACGTCGCGGACATCGGTGAAATCGCGCTTTGCGGACAGATTGCCCACACTGATGACGGGCTCCTTCATGCCCTTTTCAATCTCGGCTATCTGGCGGCAGAAGTCGGAGATAACGAAGATGCTGCTCTGTGCCGGACCCGAGTGGTTGAAGGCGCGGACCATGACGATATCCATTTTGTACGCCCTTGCGTATATCTCGCCTATCATGCCCTGACAGGCTTTGGTGGCGGCGTAGATATTTCCCGGATTGAGTGGCTCCGACTCCGAAAGGGGACAGGCGTCCTTGCGGATATAGCCGTATTCCTCTCCCGAGCCTATGAGAATTGTCCTGATGTCCTGTTTTTCGGCTGTACGGAGGGCTTCAAGGACGTTTATCGTGCCGATGACATTTATTTCTGCGGTGAGCTGAGGCTTTCTCCACGAAAGCGCCACGGAGCTCTGTGCAGCCAGATGATAGACCACATCGGGCTTCACCTCATTCAGCAGGGGAGCGATATCCTCTGCCGAAAGTATATCCAGATGGTGTACGGGACAGCTCTCGCTCACGGTCTCATTGGGCAGACAGGTGGCGTGGACGTCCCAGCCGAAGGCGCTGAGCTCTCTGATGAGATAGCCTCCCACGAAGCCTGCGGCGCCGATAATCAATGCTCTCAAAAGTCTGCCTCCTTATTCGCTGAGTATATCGTAAAGACGTTTCTGAATGCTCTCCTCGCTGAACTCCTCAGTCACACGGACTGCGGCAGCTTTTCCCAGTTTTTCGCGGAGCTCACTGTCTCCTGCAAGGCGGTTGATGGCTTCTGCCAGAGCCTTGGGGGACTTGGGCTTCACCGTGAGACCTGTCTCGCCGTCAAGGCTGACATAGGGCACTCCCGAGGGGAGAGCAGTATTTATTACGGGCTTTCCGTAGACCATGGCTTCCAGCTGTACTATGCCGAATGCCTCGCTGGGAGCCACCGAGGGCAGCACGAATATATCGCAGTCCGCATAAGCCTGACGCAGCTCCTCATCGGGGAGAAACCCCAGAAAATGGACTTTTTCCTCCATGCCGTGAGCAGCGGTGTAGGATTTGAGCTCGTCGCCCAGCTCACCTGTGCCTGCGATGAACAGCTCGCAGCCCTTCACTTTTGTGAATGCCTTCAGCAGCACATCTACGCCCTTATAGTAGACAAGTCTGCCCGTAAAGAACACCTTTACACAGCTCTTGTCCGATGCCCTTTCCGTGAGGACGGGCTTTCTCGGTACTGCAAGGTACTCCTCCGGGATTATGCCGTAGGGGAGGACTCTGCATTTTTCGCTGTATTCGGGGAGGTACAGTGAATGCTTCACATGACCCTCCGTGGCTGTCAGTACAACGTCAGCCCTTTTCAGCAGATAGCGCATAAAGGGCTTGTAGAACAGCATGAGCTTTTTCTGCTTCACGATGTCGCTGTGCCATGAGACTATCACCTTTCCCTTGAAGCCCGACAGCAGCAGTGCTGCGTCCGCAAGAGGGAACGGAACGTGTATGTGTACAACGTCGGCTTTTTTCGCCATTCTGCGGAAGTGGCGGAAGAATGAGAATGACAGCGGACATGAGAAATATGTGCCGAGGCTGCCTGCACGGGTGATATCAACGCCGCGCATCTTCTCGCGTATCGTCCTGCCTCTGCCGTCGCGGCACACCAGTACTCTCACATGAGCCTTTTCGTTTTTGCTCAGTTCCTCGGAATACTGGCGGATAATGGTCTCTATGCCGCCTATATGGGGATAATAAGCCTTGTTGACTTCAAGAATTTCAAGCTTTTTACTCATTTGTCAGCTCCCTGTATACCTCCATGAGCATTTCTGCGGAGCGCTTCCATGTGAAGCCCTTTGCTCTCTCAATGCCCTTTCTGCTCAGCTCTCTGCGGAGAGCCTCATCGCTCCAGAGCCTGTAAAGACCGCCTGCAATGCTTTTGGGGTCGTATGCGTCGCAGATGACCGCGCAGTCGCCTGTTACCTCGGGGAGAGAAGCCTCCCCCGACGCCAGTACGGGAACTCCGCACGCCATAGCCTCCAGAGGGGGCATACCGAAGCCCTCGTAAAGTGAGGGGAAAACGAATGCCAGAGCGCCGCACATAAGGGGATTCATGTCCTCTGAGGGAACGTATTTTGTGAAGATGACCCTGTCGGTGAGGCCCAGCTTCTCCACGCGGCTGTATATGCCGTGGTCAAGCCAGCCCTTGCCGCCTGCCAGCACCAGTTTGGGCGCCTTTTCGCCTGCCTTTTTTGCAAAAGCCGCATAGGCTGTGATAAGGCGCTCAAGATTTTTTCTGGGCTCGATGGTGCCGAGGTAGAGGAAGTAGTCACCCTCTATCTCAAGGGACTTCTTCACCTCGGGTATGCGCTCGGGAGTTTCGCAGGGGCGGAACCTTTCAAGGTCAACGCCGCAGGGGACCACTCTTATCTTGCCCTCGTGCTGAGGGAAATACTTCACTATCTCGGACTTGGAGAACTCCGAGTCCGTAACGATGATGTCCGCCCTTTTCATAGAGCGCTTCAGCCCCATTTCAAGCATGAAACGGGTGCGTCCGCGGACTGTCTCCGGGAAAGCCTTGTACACCATGTCATGGACGGTGACTACCTTCTTTCCGCGGACAAAGGGCGGCACGATGTAGTTGAAAAAATGTGTTATATCGGACTTTCTGCCGAAAAAGAATGAATAGGGCACGGGCAGGAATGTGCTGGCTGCACGGTAGAGATAGCCCGAAAAGCCCGAGGTGTTGAGCTTTATGCTCTTGCCGGCGAACTTCTTCACCCTCTTTACTCTCTCGGCATCGCCGCTGGTAAAGAAGCTGTATTCGTATCTGTTTTCGGGGAAGTTTTCCGCCAGTGCCTGTGTCTGTCCCACCTCGCACCAGCCTATTCCCGTTATCTTATCGCTGCATATGGGCACAGCGTCGAAGGTTATCCTCAAATCAACTTCTCCACCTTTGAATGATATATGACTGTGTAGGTTTTTATCTGTCCGAGAGAGCGTTCATCAGTTTTGCTTCAAGGGCGGCTGTATATTTATCGGTATCCTCGGCGGAGAAGCCAATAGTACCGAAGAAGCCGCCCTTTTCTTTCCTCATGGGACGCTGACGGACCTTTTCCAGCTCGGGGAGTATCTTTGAGCTGTCCACGCCCTCCTCCGCCATCATCAGCAGAGCGTTCAGAGCATCGATCTTAGTAAGCACATCGGTTTTGTTATATCCGCCTTTTTCGCTTCTGAGTACCTCAGATCTCATAATACCGCCCCCTTATTGACAGCTGAAAGCTCAGCCGATTATCTCTTTTACCTTTATCTCGTTCTGTACCAGCTCAAGGTCGTTCTTTACCATGCGCTCAACGAGCTGTGAGAAGTTGATCTCGCGCTTCCAGCCCAGTACCTTCTCAGCCTTTGAGGGGTCACCGAGGAGGATATCCACCTCTGCGGGACGGAAGAACTTCTTGTTGACCTTTACGATGGTCTTGCCGTTTTCCTTGTTGATACCGATCTCGTCAACGCCGCTGCCCTGCCACTGAACTTCGATGCCGACGTGCCTGAAGGCGGTCTCAACGAATTCGCGGACAGTTCTTGTCTCGTTTGTAGCGATAACGTAGTCATCGGGCTTGTCCTGCTGGAGCATGAGCCACATAGCGCGGACATAGTCCTTTGAGTGGCCCCAGTCACGCTTTGAGTCCATATTTCCCAGCTCCATGTACTCCTGTACGCCCAGCTTGATGCGGGCTGCTGCGTCTGTGATCTTACGGGTAACGAACTCGATTCCGCGGCGCTCGGACTCATGGTTGAAGAGGATACCGGAGCAGGCGAAAAGGCCGTAGCTCTCACGGTAGTTCTTGGTGATCCAGTGGCCGTAGAGCTTGGCAACTCCGTAGGGGCTTCTGGGATAGAAGGGAGTAGTCTCCTTCTGTGGGATCTCCTGCACCAGACCGAACATCTCCGATGTGGAAGCCTGATAGAAGCGAGCCTCGGGCTTTACTATGCGGATAGCCTCCAGCATATTTGTAACGCCGAGAGCGTCGATGTCGGCTGTGCCTACGGGAGTGTCCCAGCTTGTGGCAACGAATGACTGGGCAGCAAGGTTGTATACCTCGTCAGCCTGTGATATCTTCATTGCTGAGATAAGTGACACGATATCGGTCATATCGGCGTAGATAAGGTGCACCTTGTCCTTGAGGTGAGCGATATTGCCGTAGTCAACGGTAGCCTTTCTTCTCCAGATGCCGTAAACATTGTAGCCCTTTTCGAGCAGGAGCTCTGCGAGGTAAGATCCGTCCTGTCCTGTAATACCTGTGATAAGTGCGTTTTTCATTTATATTACTCCTTTTTTGCAATTAAGCGTATATATCATACCGGAAACCTGAGCCTCCGATGTGTCATCAGACCAGTTCGTCCCTGCCCTGCTCTTTAAGCTGAGCAATGACCTTTTTCACGTCCTGAGTGTTGTTCTTTGAGCATACCAGCAGAACATCATCGGTATCAACGATGATGATGTCTCTTGTGCCCACAGCGGCAATGAGGCGCTTTCCGCCGCATACGGTGGTGCGCTTTGAGTCGATGGCGATAACGTCGCCGTCGATGTAGTTCTTGTCGTCGTCGGTCTCGTTTATGCGTTCAACAGCCAGCCAGCTTCCTACGTCGTCCCAGCCGAAGCTTCCGGGGATAGTGTAGATGTGCCTTGCCTTTTCCATGATTCCGAAGTCCACAGACTCGCTTCTGAAAGCGGTGAATTCCTTCACCAGCACCTCGTTGAAGCTGTCGGTGCCGTAAGCCTGTCCTATGCGTATCGCGCCCTCATAGATGTCGGGCATGAGCTCCTTGAGATTGAACATGATGGAGGATATCTTCCACACGAACATACCGCTGTTCCAGAGGTATCTGCCCGAGGCAAGGTACTCCTTGGCGGTGGGGAGGTCGGGCTTCTCAACGAAGCGCTCAACGGCGTAGACGTCGCCCTTTTCCTCGCCGAAATTGATGTAGCCGTAGCCTGTTTCGGGGTACTCGGGAGTGATGCCGATAGTGACGAGACGCTTGCCCTTCTCAGCGGACTTTATAGCCTTTTTCAGCGTATTGAGGTAGATGTCCTCATAGCCGATGAGGTGGTCGGAGGGGAGCACCAGCATGATGGCGTCCTCGTATTTCCTGCCGATGACCGCTGCCGCAAAGGCTATGCAGGGAGCGGTGTTCCTTGCGCAGGGTTCGGCAAGGATATTCTCCTTTGGTATATCGGGGAGCTGGTCAAGCACCAGCTCGGTGTATGCTGCATTGGTGACGATGAATATGTCCTCAGCCTCAACAATGGGACGGAGCCTTTTCACCGTTTTCTGTATCATGGTCTCGCCGTCCTTTGTCAGCGAAAGGAACTGCTTTGGCGTGGCGTTGCGGCTCTTGGGCCAGAAACGCTCTCCTCTGCCGCCAGCCATGATAACTGCTGTGATCTTCATCTGCTGTTCTCCTTTTTTTCTTCTGTGAACTTCGGCGCCAGAACGTTCTCGTCTATTTCGGCGTTGTTCTTTGGCGGGAAGAACATGGTCTTTATTGTCATGAGTATTATCTGAAGGTCCAGACGTATGGAGTAGTTCTCTATATACATCAGGTCCATTTTAAGCTTGTCATAGGGAGTGGTGTCATAGGCGCCCGTTACCTGAGCGTAGCCCGTAAGACCTGCCTTGACCTTGAGTCTGAAGCCGAATTCGGGCATTTCCTTCTTGTACTCCTCGGTGAGCTCGGGACGCTCGGGGCGCGGTCCCACCACGGACATATCGCCCTTGAGTATGTTGAGGAGCTGCGGAAACTCGTCCACCCTGAACTTTCTCAGTATCTTTCCCACGGGGGTTATACGCTCGTCCTCCTCGGTGGCAAGACGAGCCTTGCCGTCCTTTTCAGCGTCAACTATCATGCTGCGGAACTTGTAGACGTAGAACTCCCTGCCGTTGAGGGTCAGGCGCTTCTGCTTGTAGAAAACCGGACCGCGGTCGTAGAGCTTTACCGCTACAGCCGCCAGTATCATGAACGGAGCGGCAGGTATCAGTGCTATCAGTGAGAATATAACATCGAAGGTGCGCTTGATGAGCTGTTGTTCAAAGTCGAGACCGTAGTTGCGGCACAGCATAAGGGGAGTGTCGAAAAGACGTATATCGTCGGCTCCTCTTATTATAATATCTGATATTTTAGGGGCTATATACGCGCGTTTTGAATGCTCGAAGCAGAATTTCAAGTAGTCGTTCCTCTGCTCGGCAGGGATATCGCAGATGATAGCACCCTCGTATTTCATTATGAGTTCGCGGACCTTTTCCGCAGGCTCGGTTATGCTTATGGATTCGCATATCATGTACTTGTCCACGCGCTGGCTCATTTTCAGCACCAGCGCTGCTGCCTGATGGCTTCCGTAGATGATGACCAGCTTTCGCGGCGGATATATCATGAAGTACAGCCTGCCCGCAAGCAGGGTCCACAGAGCAATGACTCCCATATCGACACAGGACATGACGATAACAGGCGAAACTGACATGAAATGTCTGCCTATGAGGCTGATGAGGAAGTATGATACCGTGTTGACACAGATCATGGATATCATCTGTGAATAGAGCATATCCGTTTTCTTCAGATAGCCCAGCTTGAAGCCGCCGTAGGCTCTGAAAAACAGCCATACCAGCAGGCAGTAGATAGCGATGAGCACCCAGTTTCCTCGACGGTAGTATGGCAGGATTATCTCCTCACTGTAGTTCCTGTACCACACAAAGGCGAATATGCCTGTGAGCATTCCCAGAAGCAGTATGCTGGAGATAAAGGTGACAAATCTTTTATACAGGTCTTTATTTCTGTTCATAATCCTTATCCGTTACGGTGACGGACACAGTCTCCTTATATCTTTTTTATTTGTTTCTTTCTTTTCAGCCGCGTGAAGCGGCACAAAATAATTATAACAAATCGTCGGAGCCGTGTCAATACGGAACAGCCGAAACGGCAATAAATGAACATCTTTTATTGCACTTTGCACAAATGCTCAGGCTGCTTTTATAGTACAGTTCGGATAGTAATGGGCGAGTATCTCACGCCAGCTGCTGCCTGCGGACGCCATTGCGTCCGCACCGTACTGGCTCATTCCCACGCCGTGGCCGAAGCCTTTGGTCGTTATGACTGCTTCATCTCCCTCGTACCGCACTTCAAAGGCGGCGGAGCGGAGGTCAAGTGCGGACCGCACCTGACCTCCTGTGACGGTGCGGTCCCCGACGGAAGCTTCCAGCACCGTGCCCGAGTCGGATACCGTGAGAACTTCCAGCCAGCTTGTCATATCGTCCCCGAGGACCGCACCGTCGAAAGCCGCTTGGAGAGCGGCTTTCAGCTCCGCCGCCGTGAAGCGCCTGTCCTCGCGGAATTTTGGCGCCGTAAGGTCAGAACGGCTGTCCACCTCCACAAGGTAGTCCACGGGAGAGCCCCATGCGTTCTCTGCGCTTTCGGTAAAGCCTGCCGACATTGAGTGAAATGCTGCGATTATGGGTACGTTGTCATAGGTGAGGATATAGGGCAGAACCTCGTCTGCGGCAGCGGATATTTTGGCGTAGTCCGTATCGAATCTGTCGCCGAAGCGATCCTTTATTTCGTCTTGGGTGAAAAAGCCCTGATATTTTGAGGTGTCGTCGGAGAAGTCGGCACCGCTCAGTTCGGGGGTGGGGGACTCCCTCTCGCGGAGGCGCTGCCGCTCGGCGTAGGTATGGGCGGCGACAGCCTGTGCTTTGAGAGCCTCCTCGCCGAATGACGCAGGCATCTCCGCACAGACGGCTCCGATAACATAGTCCCGGACGGGTACCTCCATGACCTGTCCGCTTTCTGCGTCCAGTACCTTGTAGGGAGTGCTGTTGAAATCAGGTTTTTCAGCGGTATTTCCGCCGGTAACGGCATATCCTGCCTGCGGGATGACGGAAGTTGCTTTCCCGTCCGCAGGAGCCTTTCCCATGAGGGCAGGGACAGCGGGGACGAGGGTCACAGAGGCGATGAGCAGCAGAGCTGCGGCGAGATGTTTTTTCATAAGCTTCTCCTTTCGGCAAAATATACAGGAACATACGTTTTATGGTATGCCTTTATATTGTAAATAACATTTGACATCACACCGAATATGGTGTATAATTAATAATGAATATGTTTTAGGAGTGTGATCATGATGCCGTCATACATTTCAGGCGCCAATATTACAGATTTATGCGGGAGACTTGCGGATAATACCGCTATCGAACCGTCTCTCTATGAAAAATATCATGTCAAGAGAGGACTTCGCAACAGCGACGGCACAGGTGTTATGGCAGGTATCACCAATATCTGCAACGTACACGGATATGTTATGAACGAGGGCGAAAGAGAGCCGATACCCGGTCAGCTCATCTACAGAGGCTACAATATAAATGACCTTGTTGAGAATGTAGAAGCCGATGACCGCTATGGCTATGAGGAGACAGCTTTCCTTCTCCTCTTCGGACATCTGCCCAATGAAAAGGAGCTGAAGACCTTCAGCTCATATATTTCGGTAAAGAGAGACCTCCCCAACGGCTTCGTTGAGGATATGATACTCAAGGCTCCTTCAAAGAATATCATGAACAAGCTTGCACGTTCCGTGCTGGCTCTGTATTCTTACGACGACGAGTGCGAGAACAAGGGACTTGAGAACGAGATGCGCACCGCTGTCAGCCTTATCGCTAAAATGCCCGTTATCATGGCCAACGCCTATCAGGTGAAGCGCAGGGTCTTCGACAACCAGAGCATGATAATGCATCCCATAAATTATGAGGAGAACACTGCCCAGTGTATTCTTTCCCTCCTCCGTCCCGACAGACAGTACACCAAGGACGAGGCTCAGATGCTGGACCGTCTGCTCATGCTTCAGGCTGAGCACGGCGGCGGAAACAACTCAACCTTTACCTGCCGCGTACTGACCTCATCGGGCACAGACCCCTATTCCGCTTACTCATCGGCTATATGTTCCCTCAAGGGACCCCGTCACGGCGGTGCAAACCTTCAGGTCATCCATATGCTGGATAACTTCAAGGAGAACATAAAGAACTGGGAGGACGAGGGCGAGGTCGCTGACTATATGCGCAAGACCCTCCGCAAGGAGACTAACGATCATTCGGGTCTTATCTACGGCATGGGCCATGCGGTCTACACCGTTTCCGACCCTCGTGCAGTGATACTCAAGAAAAAGGCTTTCGAGCTTGCTAAGGGCAGAGAGATAGAGGCGGAATTCCGCCTCCTTGAGACCATAGAGAGACTTACTCCCGAGATATTCAAGGAGATGAAGGGCAGTACCAAGGCTATGTGCGCCAACGTGGATATGTATTCGGGTCTGGTGTACAGGATGCTGGGCATCCCCGATGAGCTGTTCACACCTCTCTTTGCAGTTGCCCGTATGGCAGGCTGGGCTGCTCACCGCATGGAGGAGATACTCACAGGCGGAAGGATAATCCGTCCTGCATACAAGGCTATCGCAAAGGAAAAGGAATACATAAAGCTCTCGGAGCGTGAATGATTTTTACTGATATGAAAAAATATTCAGCTTTTTTCACAGCCCTCCTGACGGGGGCTGCGCTTACGGGCTGCACATTCGGAGCGAGCATAGATACTCTTATGGCTCCGCCTAAGCTCAGCGTGGAGCAGGAGCAGATATACTCCGCCCTGAAAAACTCCATAGGCTCGTCCATAAGCCTTAAATACCCGAAATCGGGAAAGTACCTCTCGGCGTTCATCATCGAGGATATCGACGGTGACGGCGCCAATGAGGCACTTGTCTTCTATGAGAGGAACAACCATGCCGCAGACGAAAATCCGCTGCGTATAAAGCTCCTCGAGAAGGAGGGCGACCACTGGAGCTCGGGCTATGATACAGCAGCGGCAGGCAGCGAGATCGAAAAGGTGATGATCTCTAAGCTGGGCTCAAACGACAGGATAAACATCATTATCGGAACCAGCATGATAAACCGCTCCGAGAAGAATGTTTCCATATATAACTGTGTTGACGGCGTTCTCGAGGAACCCACCTTCTCAGACTCCTACGCATTCATCGACGTCAAGGACCTCGATATGGACGGAGAGATGGAGTTCCTGCGCCTTACAGCAGCCTCGGGCGGAGAGCCTGCGGCAGCGGAGGCTTACAAGCTTGACGAGGACGGCATCTATCACAGAGCCTTCCAGCCCCTCAGCGGAAGCTTTACCGAGTTCGACAACATAAGCTACGGCAAGGTGGGAAGCGTCAAGACGGGACTGTACATAGACGCTGTTTCGGGCACAGGCTCCATACAGACCGATGTTGTATACATGGATGACGGCGCGCTCCATAAGGTGTTTGCTACACCCGAGGAGTCGGAGGATACTATCCGTCCCGCAGGCTGCACCTGCTTCGATGTTGACGGCGACGGAAGCCCCGAGATCCCCCTCCAGTCAGTTGCACCCGGATACGAGGTCTATGAGGAGGGCGAACAGCTCAGACTCACCGACTGGATGCAGGTAAATGACGACTTTCAGCTGGAGAGGCACTATACCTCCTATTACAGCGTCAACGACGGATATATCTTCCTTTTTCCCGAAAAATGGGAGGGAAAGGTCTCCGTCAAGCGCGATATCGTTAACGACGAGATCGTCTTCTGCGCCTATGGCGATGAGGGCATGGGCAGGGAGCTGCTCCATATTTTCTGTGCAGAGGATCAGCCCTCCAGAGAGGACAGGATATCGGGAGGATATATGCTGATGCACACCAAGGGCGAGTCCTCATATCTCGCCTATATACCGCCTGCCCCCGAGAACGAGGACGACGGACTTTCCATAACTGCGGGTGAAGCCGCGGTGGGATTCAGATTCAGAGACTGACCACGCAGCCGGAAAAGCTGCTGATATAACAGGAAACTCACAAAAAGGAGTGGAAAAACCGATGAAACGTATACTTATCTGCGAGGACGAGG
Organism: Ruminococcus sp.; assembly: GCA_017519145.1. Lineage (GTDB taxonomy): Bacteria > Bacillota > Clostridia > Oscillospirales > Ruminococcaceae > Ruminococcus. The sequence goes on along the minus strand of JAFWTA010000027.1, from coordinate 51,435 downwards.
ACACTATCCGCGAATTCGTGGTCATAAACCTCAAGCGTGCAGGCTATGACGTTGTGGACGTCAACTGCGGAGAGGCTGCGCTCAAGACCTTTGAGGCTGAGCACGGCAACTTCGATATCGTCCTCCTCGATATAATGATGCCGGGTATCGACGGCTTTACCGTGTGCAAGAAGATACGCGAGAAAAGCTCTACCATAGGCATTATCATGCTGACTGCAAGAACTCAGGAAATGGACAAGGTCAGCGGACTTATGATAGGTGCCGACGACTATATCACCAAGCCCTTCTCACCCTCTGAGCTCACTGCGAGAGTTGACGCTATTTACCGCCGTGTGTGCATGAGCTTCATCAAGAACGAGAAGCAGTCCGTCATCGAGAGCGGTCCCTTCGTGCTGAACCTCAAGAGCCGCACCGTCACCAAGAACGGCGAGCAGATAGAGCTCACACAGGTGGAGTACCAGATACTGGAATTCTTCATGAACAACAAGAACACCGCCCTCGACCGTGCAAGCATACTCAACCACATCTGGGGCGAGAGCTACTACGGCGACGATAAGATAGTCGATGTAAATATCAGACGTATCAGAATGAAAATAGAGGAAGAGCCCTCAAACCCAAAATACATCATTACTATCTGGGGCTACGGCTATAAATGGAATGATATGCAGTAATGGCTAAAAAGAGTATCACAAAGCGCTGGATATTCAACAACCTCGGCGTTGTAGTGCTGGCGCTCCTCGTCATAGACATGGTCATTGTCTATGCGATACAGAATTATTTCTACAGCTCTGCAAGGCAGTACCTCGTCTCGAAGCTGAACGCCGTTACAAGCGTCCTGAGTATGTATTCACAGGACAGTTCGGCGAACTTCTCCGCAGAGATGAGAAATATGCTGGAAAACTTCAACGAGAAGGACAAGATAGAGCTGATGGCTGTAAACTCCAAGGGAAGAGTCGTTCTCACCTCCTCGGGATTTACTCCCGATGCCGATGACCCCATGCCCGACTATCAGGAGGCTCTTGAAAAGAACGAGGGCTATCATGTGTACAGGATGGTGGGCGGCGAGAAGGTGCTGGCAGTATCCGTGCCCATAAACTCCATGAGCAACGAGTACAGCGCCGTCAGGATGGTCACCTCCCTTACGGAGATAGACAACACCATCAAGACCTATACGGCTGCAGTTACCATAGTCTGCCTGATAATCATTCTCATCATCATCATCACGGGTCTTTACTTTGCGGGTTCCATTGTCCGCCCCATAAGGCAGATAAGCGGTATCGCCAGAAAGTACGCCATGGGCGACTTTACCACCCGTATCGACAACGACAGCGATGACGAGATAGGTGACCTGTGTACCGCCATAAACAATATGGCTGACGAGCTGTCTACCGCCGAGGCTATGAAGAACGAATTCATATCGTCGGTGTCCCATGAGCTGAGAACTCCTCTCACCGCCATCAAGGGCTGGGCGGAGACCCTCATGATAGACGGCGGCGGAAGCCCCGATACCATGAAGAAGGGCGTAGGCGTCATCGTCAACGAGACAGAGCGTCTTTCACAGATGGTAGAGGAGCTCCTTGACTTCTCCCGTATGCAGAACGGCCATTTCACCCTTCAGAACGCTAATATGGACATTCTGGCGGAGCTTGGCGACGCCGTACTCATATACAGCGACAAGGCAAGGCGCGAGAACAAGCAGATAATCTACGATGAGCCCGAGATGCTGCCCTTCGTTTACGGCGATAAGAACCGCATCAGACAGGTGTTCATCAATGTTATAGACAACGCGGTGAAGTACTCCTCGGACGGGGATACGGTCACCATAAAGGCTTACGAAAAGGGAGACAGCGTTATCGTTTCCGTAGCCGACACGGGCTGCGGCATAAAGCAGTCCGACCTTGCGAAGGTAAAGACAAAATTCTACAAGGCTAACCACACCCGCCGTGGCTCGGGCATAGGTCTCGCAGTTGCGGACGAGATAATCAGTATGCACGGCGGCTCTGTCGATATCGACAGCGAGGGCGAGGGCAAGGGTACTACCGTTACCATCACTCTCCCTGCCGTGAAGCAGTAAAACGCACAACATTACCAATTTCAACAAGGTGAAAAAATGAGTAAAAACAACAGTTCACAGGAAAAATTCAAGTCCAAGATAGGCGGACAGGCGCTTATCGAGGGCATAATGATGCTGGGACCCAATACGGGGGCTATGGCGTGCCGCCTTCCCGACGGCACCATCGACCTTGAGACATGGGACGAGAATAACGGAAAGGGTGCTCCGTGGTACAAGAAAACTCCTCTTGTAAGGGGCTGCACAAACTTCGTGACCTCACTGGTCAAGGGCTATAAGTATATGATGAAGTCTGCGGAAAAGCAGATGCCCGACGACGACGAGGAAGATGACAAGAAAAAGAAGAACGAGACCGAAGCCGCTGCCGACGGTACGGCTGTGACCATAGCTGCTCCCGCAGAGTCGGAAGCAAAGACAGCTTCTGATAAAAAAGAGGGCGGCGCAGGCGATATCATCATGTATCTGGGCATCATCATCGGAGTTGCCATTGCCATCGGTCTTTTCGTGTTCCTGCCCAAGTGGCTCGTAGGACTTATCCCTGCTATCAAGGAGCACAGGATACTCCGCTCTCTCCTTGAGGGCATTGTGAAAATAGTCCTTTTCGTGTCCTATATGTGGATAGTCAGTCTGACAAAGGACATAAAAAGACAGTATATGTACCACGGCGCCGAGCATAAGACCATCGCCTGCCATGAGGCGGAGCTCCCCCTGACTGTGGAGAACGTCCGCAAGCAGACACGTTTCCACAAGCGCTGCGGCACCAGCTTCATATTTATAGTGCTGATAATCAGCATACTGGTAATGTGCCTTGTGCCCTTTACCATAACATGGCAGAGAATAGTGGCTTCACTGGCTCTGCTCCCCGTTGTTGTGGGACTTTCCTATGAGTGCATAAGACTTGCCGGAAACAACGACAACATCTTCACAAGGATACTGTCCGCTCCCGGACTGGCTATGCAGCGCATAACCACACGCGAGCCCGATGACAGCATGATAGAGATAGCAATTGCGGCTATGAAGCCCTGTATCCCCGAGAATAAGGAGGAGGACAGGTGGTGAGCCGCGGCGAGCTCTTTGCACAGGTCCGCAGTCTTATCGCTCAGCGCGATGAGGAGACTGCCGATTTCGATACAAACTGTATCTTTCAGGACCTTCTGGGAGAGCGCAATCCCATGTTTGCACCGAAAGAGCCTGTTCCCGCGGAAAAGGCGGCGGAGATACTCGCCCTTGCAGAGCGCAGGGCTCAGGGCTATCCCCTCCAGTACCTGCTGGGACAGTGGGAGTTCTGGGGCTGCCAATTCAAGGTGGGGGAGGGAGTGCTCATTCCCCGTCCCGATACCGAGACTCTGGTGGAGCAGGTGCTTGACATCTGCCGCAGAGAGGGGCTGAGAGCCCCAAAAATAGCCGACCTGTGCAGCGGAAGCGGCTGTATAGCCGTGGCTCTGAAAAAGGAGCTCCCCGATGCGGAGGTCTATGCTGTGGAGCTGTCGGAAAAGGCTCTGCATTACCTGAGACAGAATACGCAGCTCAACGGCTGCGGCGACATACATATCATACAGGGAGATGTGCTGAAACGGGAGACCGCCCGTTCCCTCATGGGACTGGATATACTGGTCAGCAATCCCCCGTATCTCACTTCAAAGGATATGAGCGAGCTCATGACCGAGGTCACCTACGAGCCTGCGGAGGCGCTTTTCGGCGGCGAGGACGGTCTCGGCTTTTACAGAGCTCTTACCCAGCTCTGGAAGATATCCGTGAAGGAGGGCGGCTTCATCGCTTATGAATTCGGCATGGGTCAGCATGAAGACGTAAAGAGGATACTGGAAGAAAACAGCTTCACCGATGTGGAGCTGAGACAGGACGGCGGAGGTATCATAAGAACTGCCGCCGCAAGGAATATAATAGTAAACAGACCTGCGTGACGCAGGCAGGACAGGAGGAAATCCCAATGGCTAAGAAGGAACTTGCTAAAAAGCCTACCGTTGTGAGAGTTACCACAAAAGAGGACAAAAAGACCGCTCTTGAAGGCGCTCTCAAGCAGATAGAAAAGAAGTACGGCGCAGGCGCTGTTATGCGTCTGGGACAGACCAAGACACTCAATGTTGACGCTATCCCCACAGGCTCCATGACACTGGACATGGCTCTGGGTATAGGCGGCGTTCCCAGAGGACGTATCGTTGAGATATACGGTCCCGAGAGCTCAGGTAAGACCACCGTTGCTCTCTCCATCGTGGCTCAGGCTCAGAAGGCAGGCGGCGAGGCTGCTTTCATCGACGTTGAACACGCTCTCGACCCCGTGTACGCACAGGCTCTCGGCGTCAACATCGACGACCTCCTTGTTTCACAGCCCGACAGCGGTGAGCAGGCTCTGGAGATCGCAGAGGCTCTTATCCGTTCCGGCGCCATCGACGTAATAGTTCTTGACTCTATCGCTGCTATGACTACCCGTGCCGAGATCGACGGAGAAATGGGCGACCTCCATGTAGGTCAGCTCGCACGTCTTATGTCTCAGGCTATGAGAAAGCTGACGGCGGCTATATCCAAGTCCAACTGTGTAGCCATTTTCATCAACCAGATCCGTGAGAAGATCGGCGTTATGTACGGTAATCCCGAGACTACCCCCGGAGGACGAGCCCTGAAGTTCTATTCATCTGTCCGCATCGAGGTTAGAAAGGGCGAGGTCATCAAGTCGGGTACAGATGTTATCGGCGCCTGCACACGCTGCAAGATAGTAAAGAACAAGGTGGCTCCTCCCTTCAAGGAGTGCGAGTTCGACCTTATGTACGGTACGGGAATTTCCCGTACCGGCGAGGTGCTTGACCTTGCCGTTGACCTTGACATCATCAAGAAGGGCGGCTCATGGTTCAGCTACAAGGATCAGAAGCTGGGACAGGGACGCGATAACGTCAAGGAGCTCCTCCAGAACGACGAGAACCTCATGAAGGAGATCGAGGAGCAGATACTTGCGCGCAAGGACGAGCTGAAGGCTGCTGCTCCGAAGAAGGGCAAGAAAGACGCCGAAAGTGCAGCTCCCGCTGCTGTTGCCGAGAAGTCCTCGGCTGAGGACGGCGGCGCAAATGACGACGTTCTCGCAAATTTCGATGAGAACTTTGAGGAGTTCACACCTGCTGAGGAATAATGAAGATACTATCGGTCAAACGATACAAGGGCTCTACCTTTGAGGCAGAGCTGGACGACGGGCGAAAGCTCTATCTCCATGCGGACATCATCACCGATTTCGGTATACGCTCCGGCATGGAGACAGACCGTGACACCCTGAGAAAGATAATCTACGCCTCCAACTTCCGCAGAGCCTATCAGAGGGCGCTGTACCTGCTGGATTACAGGGACTACACCTACAAGGAGATGCTGGGGAAGCTGGTGGATAACTATAAAAGCGAGACGCTCTGCACGGCAGTCATGAAAAGACTTACCGAGCACGGCTTCATCGACGACGAGAGATATGCCGAGCGTATGGCGCGAAAGCTGGTGGAGTCAAAGCACTACGGCTTCCGCCGCTCAAAAAGAGAGCTGATGCAGAAGGGGATAAGCGAATTTATCGCCGAGGATGCTCTTGAGCCCTACGCCGACAGCTTCCGCGAGAACCTTGACGAGCTTCTGCGGACAAAGCACTCACGATATCTGACAGACCGTGAGGACAGAAAATCAATTGAAAAGGTCAAGAACGCTCTTGTGAGATACGGCTACGACTATACAGACATAAACCGTGCCGTTAAGGACTACTTCGAGAACGTATATGACCCTGAGGAGGAAAACTGATATGGCTATCAAGGTGGGAATGGTTTCTCTTGGCTGTTCAAAGAACCTTGTGGATTCGGAGCGTATGCTCTACAAGCTCAGAAGTCACGGCTATCAGCTGGTGACAGAGCCCGGACTTGCCGATGTGGCAGTCGTAAATACCTGCGGCTTCATAAAGTCCGCAAAGGAGGAGGCTATCGACACCATTCTTGAGCTGGGCAAGCTCAAGGAGGAGGGTACCCTCAAAAAGATAATCATTACAGGCTGCCTCGTTGAGAGGTATAAGGAGGAGGCTGCTGAGCAGTTTCCCGAGGCAGACGCTGTTATCGGCATTGGAAATACCAAGGACATCGTTGACGTCCTCGACCACGTTCTTGAGGGCGAGAGGTACGTCTGTTTCGCGCCCAAGCTGGACGCGGAGCTAAGCGGCGAGAGGATAATCTCAACTCTGCCATTCTTCACATATCTGAAAATAGCCGAGGGCTGCTCCAACTGCTGTACCTACTGTGCTATCCCCATAATAAGAGGAAAGTTCAGAAGCGTACCCATGGAGGAGCTGCTCAAAGAGGCTCGCTATCTCGCAGAGAACGGCGTTACCGAGCTGGTGGTCATCGCTCAGGATACCGCTCAGTACGGAAAGGACCTCTACGGCGAGCAGAAGCTCCCCGAGCTTCTCAGCGAGCTGTGCAGGATCGAGGGATTACGCTGGATACGCACACTTTACTGCTACCCCGAGCGCATAACAGACGAGCTCCTCGACGTTATCGCAAGAGAGGATAAGCTGGTAAAGTATCTGGAGATACCCATTCAGCACTGCAACGGCGATATCCTCAAGCGCATGAACCGCTGGGGAGATACCGAAAAGCTGGAGGAGCTGTTCAGGCATATCCGCGAAAAGGTTCCCGGTATCATCCTCAGGACCACCCTCATAACAGGCTTCCCCGGAGAGACCGAGGAGCAGTTCGAGGAGCTGGCTGAGTTCGTGAAGAGAGTCCGCTTTGACAGGCTGGGCTGCTTTGCGTATTCCCGCGAGGAGGGCACTAAGGCTTACGATATGCCCGATCAGATCGACGAGGAGACCGCTTCTCACCGCGCTGACATAATTATGGAGCAGCAGATGCTCATCAGCTGCGAAAACAACGAAAAACTCATGGGCGCGGAGCTTACTGCTGTGGTGGAGGGCTTCGACAGGTTCGGCGAGTGCTGGTTCGGAAGAACTCCCCTTGACGCACCCGATATCGACGGAAAGGTGTTCTTTACGTCCGAAACGCCCCTTGAGATCGGCGATCATGTCACAATCAGGATCACCGATACCCTTGATTACGACCTTATAGGAGAGGTGATAAGCAAATGAATCTGCCAAATAAGCTGACCCTTCTCAGAGTCATACTTATTCCGTTTTTCCTGCTCTTTATGTACATCGACATACCGTTCCACTACGGTATAGCGCTGGTAATATTTGCAGCGGCTTCCATTACGGATGCCCTCGACGGAAAGATAGCAAGAAAGCGCAATCTGGTAACTAACTTCGGAAAATTCCTCGACCCCCTTGCCGACAAGGTGCTTGTCATTGCGGCACTTACGGTATTTGTTGAGCTCTCGGAGGTGAACATGGGCGCGATCCCGCTCATCATCATCACCGCAAGAGAATTTATGGTGTCGGGACTGAGACTTCTCGCCGCAAACAGCGGTGTGGTCGTTGCCGCAGGTATCTGGGGCAAGCTGAAGACCGCCTTTACTATGGTAGCCATCGTGGCTATACTGTTCTGGCTGTGTCTCTGCTTCGATTTCGGCATAGACTTCCCCGACGGCTTCAGGAACGCAGTTGACAACATCCTCGTTCCCGTTCTGGTATGGATATCCACCGTACTCACCGTTATTTCGGGAGCTGTCTATCTCAAGGGCTACTGGCACCTGATCGACTCCGATAAATGATCCATTGTATTTCTGAAAGGAGTAAAATATGAAACACTGTGCAGGTCAGATAAAATATCTGGTTGCAATAAAGGAACTGTCCGATACAGAGGAATATGTCCGCTGTGTAACTATATCCCGTCATCTGGGAGTTTCCAGACCCAGCGTCAGCAAGATGCTCAGGTGTCTGGCAAACTGCGGATATGTCTACGAGGATTTCTGCAACAGCGTGGTACTCACTCCCGAGGGCGAAAAGACCGTTGACGAGATATTTGCCTCATTCAACGAGGTGTATATGTTCTTCCACAAGTTCCTGAAGCTCTCCAAGGAGGAGGCTCACGAGCAGGCGATAAAGTTCATCACGGACTTTCCGCAGGATACCTGCGAGCGCCTGAAAGGCATAGTTAAGCGCACACTGAGAAAAAAGAGCGCATAAGAAAATCAGGATTTTGCTTTGCAAAATCCTGATTTTAGCCATTAGCCATTAGCCATTAGCCGTTAGCCGTTAGCATAATGCAGGGGCGGATATTATCCGTCCGATAATAAAGCGGCGAAGCCGCTTCCTGATGGCTGATTGCTAAAGGCTGATGGCTTTGGAATTTATTCAAATAAACCAAATGCCCCTGAGTGCTTTGTAACACTCAGGGGCAAAATTTTTATGTGTACCGCTTTATATCTTCGCTTACATAAGCTCGCAGATGAGGTTTGAGAACTCTACGGGGTCTTCTATGCTCATGCCCTCGATAAGGAGCGCCTGATCGTAGAGGAGCTTTGCGTACTTGCCGATCTTATCCTTGTCTCCGCCCTCGCTGAGTGACTTCAGCTTGCCGAAGATCTCGTGATCGGGATTGATCTCAAGAACGCGCTGTGCGTGTATCTTCTGGTCGGTAGGCATGGAGTTGAGCACCTTTTCCATCTCCAGTGATATCTCGCCCTCGCTTGTAAGGCAAACAGGGTGGGATTTAAGTCTCTGTGAGAGAGCTACCTTTGTTACCTTTCCGTTCAGAGCCTCCTGAAGCTCCTTGAGCAGGTCTGCGCTCTCCTCCTCCTTAGCCTTGAGCTCCTCCTTCTTTTCGGGAGTGTCAAGACCCAGATCCTCTGCGGATACTGACTTGAATTCCTTGTCCTTGTACTTCACAAGTGACTTTACTGCAAATTCGTCGATACTGTCTGTAAGGTAGAGTATCTCGAAGCCGTTGTCCTTGACAAGCTCTGTCTGGGGCAGCTGCTCGATACGGGCTGCGCTTTCGCCTGTTGCGTAGTAGATGTACTTCTGATCCTCGCGCATTGCGGTAACGTACTCGTCAAGAGTTACCAGCTTCTGCTCGTTTGATGAGGTGAACATCAGCAGATCCTGAAGCTTTTCCTTGTGCATACCGAAGTCGCTGTAAACGCCGTATTTCAGCTGTAAGCCGAATGCTTTCCAGAACTCCTCATACTTCTCACGCTCGTTCTTGAGCATCTTTTTCAGCTCGTTGCTGATGGTCTTTTCTATGCTCTTTGCGATGACTTTCAGCTGTCTGTCGTGCTGGAGCATCTCACGGGAGATATTCAGCGACAGATCCTCAGAGTCCACAAGACCCTTTACGAAGCTGAAATAGTCGGGGAGCAGGTCTCCGCACTTGTCCATGATGAGGACGCCGTTGGAGTAGAGCTGGAGTCCCTTTTCGTACTCCTTTGAGTAATAGTCAAAGGGAGCCTTTGAAGGGATATAGAGCAGAGCGTTGTATGAAGGCATCTCATTGCTGATATGAGAATACTTCAGAGGCTCATTGTAATCCATGAACTTCTCTGTATAGAAGTGCTTGTAGTCCTCCTCCTTGAGCTCGTTTTTGTTCTTCTTCCAGAGGGGCACCATGCTGTTGAGGGTCTCTACCTCGATGTAGTCCTCATATTCAAGGGGCTTGTTAGCAGCCTTGTCCTCCTCGGACTGCTCCTTGGGACGGCTGTGTGAAACCTCCATCTTTATGGGGAAGCGGATATAGTCGGAATACTTAGTGATGAGAGCCTTTATCCTGTACTGGTCGAGGAACTCTGAGTAGTTCTCGTCGTCGGTGTCGTCAAGGAGCTCCAGTATTATCTCAGTACCTGCGGACTTCTTGTCGGCTTCAGTGATGGTATAGCCGTCAACGCCCTCGGACTCCCACTGGTAAGCCTTGTCGCTGCCGTAAGCCTTTGAGATAACGGTGACCTTCTTTGCTACCATGAACGCGGAGTAGAAGCCTACACCGAACTGACCGATTATCTGGTTATCCTCCTCAAGCTTGTTCTCGTTCTTGAACTTGAATGAGCCGCTGTTTGCGATAGTACCCAGATTGTTTTCAAGCTCCTCCTCGGTCATACCGATACCGTTATCGGTTATTTTGAGGGTACGGCTGTCCTTGTCGGCGGATATCCAGATTGCGAAATCGTCTTTATTGAGGCCGACCTTGTCGTCGGTGAGTGATTTGAAATACAGCTTATCGATAGCGTCGCTGGCGTTGGAGATAAGCTCACGGAGGAAGATCTCCTTATGAGTATAGATCGAGTGGATCATCATATCGAGAAGTCTTTTGGACTCTGCTTTGAACTGTTTGGTTTCCATTTATAACATCTCCATAGTAGAATTAGCACTCTATCTCTTAGAGTGCTAAAACAAGTATATAACTTTTGCAGGTGCAAAGTCAAGGGGAAGAGGAAATGTTTACAATTTGTTCATATTTGTGCTGCCCATTTTCAGCCTTGACAAAACCCTGCACTTTGGTATATAATAATGATTAGTGGTCAGTGTGCAGTGAATAGCTATCTGCGCTGACCGACAATAACCAAAAGGCGTAGCAGTCAGAGTAGCTTTTCTGCGGATGTTCAGAGAGTGTGCGGGCGGTGTGAGCACACGGTCGGGAGAAGTGAAGTGCGGCTGTCAGCTTCGGCAGGGAAGCGCATGAGCGTGTGTATCTGCCGGCGTTTCGTCCGCGTTAAGGATAAGATGAGTTCAAGACGGAGTGGGAACGAGCATTTGCGCCTCCGAGGTATACCCTCGGGGGCTTTTGTATTGTAAGGAGGCGGAGATGAATATTATTAAATATCCCTCTGACGAGGCTTTTGACGAGGCTATGAAATCCGACAGCAGGCTTCTCGGAGCTGTCAGCCTTGATGGCGGCACAGCCTATGTGGGCGCGGCAGAGACTGTGGGCGACCATATCGCTCTTCTCGAAGCCGTGGGTGAGGAGAGTCCCTCGGGATTTTTCAGGCTCAGCTTCGACAGTATCACCGCAGATTGGACCTTCTCCTGTCCCAAGAGCTATAAGGGCATAGCGCAGGACAATGAGCGCATGGGAGCCTATTACCGCGACGGGCTCCGCATTATCCCCGAGTTCCTTGTAATGCTGGGCTATTTCTCAAAGCTGAAAATAAAAAATCCCCCGCCTGAGATATGGGAATTCTGAATGAGTTGAGAGTTGAGAATTGAAAGTTTAGAGTTTCAAACTCGCGTTCAACAGTCGGGAGTGAAAGACATGAGTAATAGCATTGTCGGTGAAAAGAGTTTCAGATTTGCCGTGAGAACAGTAAGTCTGTATAAATATCTTTATGAGAAGAAAGAATACGTTCTGTCACGTCAGATATTAAGGAGCGGAACGAGAATAGGTGCTAATATCAGTGAGGCGTTGGAAGCACAGAGCGACAAGGATTTCCTTTCAAAAATGTGCATAGCTCTGAAGGAGACTGCTGAGACCATTTACTGGCTTCGGTTGCTGCATGAGACGGAATATATCACAGATATTCAGTTCACATCAATGAACAGGGATGCCTGCGAATTAAAGGCGATCCTTTCATCAATAATAAAAACCAAAAGATCGAGGATGGAGAGCGACGAGGACGAATAACTCTCAACTCTCAATTTTCAACTTTCAACTTTTGATCGGAGGAAAAAGTATGCAGTTATATAACTCATTATCACACAAAAAGGAAGAATTCGTGCCCAATGTTGAGGGCAGGGTAAATATGTACACCTGCGGACCTACCGTATACCACTATGCCCACATCGGCAACCTTAGAAGCTACATCATGGAGGATATCCTCGAGAAGGCACTCCGCTTCGAGGGCTATGACGTAAACCGTGTTATGAACATCACCGACGTCGGACACCTCACCAGCGACGGCGACACAGGCGACGATAAAATGCTCAAGGGCGCAAAGCGTGAGCACAAGACCGTCATGGAGATAGCAAAGTTCTACACAGACGCATTCTTTGCCGACTGCGAAAAGCTCAACATCAAAAAGCCGGGTACAGTAGTTCCCGCAACTACTTATATAGACGAGTTCATACGCGTGATAAGCGCTCTTATGGACAAGGGCTATGCCTATGAGGCAGGCGGAAACATTTACTTCGACACCTCAAAGCTGGATAAGTATTACGTTTTCAACGATTTCAACGAGGAGGATCTTGCGGTAGGTGTCCGCGAGGGCGTTGAAGCTGATGAGAACAAGCGCAACAAGGCTGATTTCGTTCTCTGGTTCACCAAGTCAAAGTTCGACGATCAGGAGCTGAAATGGGACAGCCCGTGGGGCGTGGGCTACCCCGGCTGGCACATCGAGTGCTCATGCATAAGCATGAAGAACAACGGCGAGTACCTCGATATCCACTGCGGCGGCATCGACAATGCCTTCCCTCATCACACCAACGAGATAGCTCAGTCAGAGGCTTATCTGGGACATAAGTGGTGCAACTACTGGTTCCATGTGCTCCACCTCAACACCAACAGCGGCAAGATGAGCAAGAGCAAGGGCGAGTTCCTGACGGTGTCGCTCCTTGAGGAAAAGGGCTACAAGCCTGTGGTATACCGCTTCTTCTGCTTGCAGTCCCATTACAGGAAGTCCCTTGTGTTCACATGGGAGAATCTTGACAACGCTGTTGTGGCTTACAACAAGCTCATAGAGAAGATAGCTCCTCTCACAAAGGCTGCCGGCGGTGAGATAGAAAAGGACGAATACGACCGCCTCAGACAGAGCTTCAAGGAGGCTCTTGACAACGACATCAATACTGCCATGGCTATCACAGTTGTATACGATGTTCTGAAGTCGAAGGCAAATGCCGAGACAAAGCTCATGCTTATCCGTGAGTTTGACAAGGTGCTGGGTCTGGATCTCATCGAAAACGCCAAGGAGCTTGCTGACAATTCGGATGCGGCTTCTGCTGATATCCCTGTTGAGGTCATGAAGCTGGTGGAGCAGCGTCAGGCTGCCCGCAAGGATAAGGATTTTGCCCTTGCAGACCGTCTTCGCGACGAGATAGCAGCTCTTGGCTACGAGGTAAAGGAGACCCGGCAGGGCACTGAGATCAATAAACTCAGTTGAGAGTTGAAAGTGAAAAGTTGAGAGTTAATGTGTTCGCTTTGCTCACATTATTTCAATAATGTCGCCGAAGGCGACACCGAAACTTTCAACTTTGCATTTATGCTAATATAATGATCAGATAGAATGGAGAAATCCAAATGGCAAGACTCTATCCCCTTTTCAGCTCCAGCAAGGGAAATTCCTCATTTATCGGAACTGAAAAAGGCGGTATACTCATAGACTGCGGCGTAAGCTTCAGGCGGCTCTGTAATGCTCTGGAGGTGAACCACATACCTCTCAGCGCCGTGCAGGGGGTGTTCATCACCCATGAGCACTCCGACCATATCGCAGGTCTGGCTATGCTGACAAAGAAAACAGGTATGCCCGTATACGGGCAGAAGCGCACCCTGCAAAGGCTGTGCGACGGCAACAAGATAGCTGTGAACTCTCCCGTTATAGATATGACGGGAAAGACCATAAGCTGCGGCGGCAGTGAGGTGAGCTGCTTCAACACTCCACATGATGCCATACAGAGCTGCGGCTACCGCATACACACCTCCGATGACAAGTACTGCGCCGTATGCACGGACTTGGGACACGTTACACAGGAGGTGGACGATGCTCTGACGGGGTGCCGTATGGTGCTCATCGAAGCCAATTACGACGACTATATGCTCCGCACGGGACCCTATCCACTGTACCTGAAAGAGAGGATACTCTCGGTGAACGGTCATCTCTCCAACGATGACTGCGCTGTACAGGTGGGCAGGCTAATAGAGCGGGGAACTACACATTTCCTGCTGGGACATCTCAGTCAGGACAATAACCGTCCGCAGCTTGCGGACAGCACGGTCCAGCGAAGCCTTGACAGGTTCGCAAGGGGCAGGGACTACCTCCTTGGGGTGGCTCCCGTAGAAACTCAGGGAGGAGCAGTTATTTTCTGATGAATATAGTACTTATCGCTGTCGGAAAGCTGAAAGAGGACTACCTCCGCAGCGCCTGCGGAGAATATATAAAGCGTCTGGGCAGATACTGTACCTTTGAGCTTCATGAGCTGGACGAGTGCAGACTGGGTGACGCTCCCTCCGAGAAGGAGATAGCTGCCGCACTGAAAAAGGAAGCGGAGCAGATAAAGCGCTTTGCAAAGGGCATGATAGTACCCATGTGCATAGAGGGCAAACAGCTCACAAGCCCCGAGCTGTCGGAGAAGATGACCGAGGCAGGCGTCAGCGGTCAGAGCACCGTCACATTCATTATCGGAAGCTCATTCGGTCTCGACCCCGAGATAAAGTCTATGGGCAGCCTCAGGCTCTCCATGTCTAAAATGACCTTCCCTCACCAGCTTGCAAGGGTCATGCTGCTGGAGCAGATATACCGCGCATTCCAGATAGCTGAGGGAGGAAAATACCATAAGTGACAAAAGCGGACCAAAAAGGTCCGTTTTTTGCATTATACCGACGAATGAGCACCATTGTACTTGACAGTGCAGAGCGCTTGTGATATAATTAAAAGATACTATGGATTTTTATGCGCATTTGGCGAAAAACAGCCGCCGTGCGCCTTTCAAGGAGCAATAGATGAGTACGATAAAAGAGCTGTATGCTTACAGACAGATGATATTCAGCCTTGTGAAAAAGGACCTCCGCGGACGCTATAAGGGCTCGGTGCTGGGCTTTCTGTGGACGTTTATCAATCCGCTTTTCCAGCTGATAGTATACACGATAGTTTTCTCAAAGATCCTTCCGAACAATATCCCGAGGTATTACCTCTACCTTTTCGTGGCGCTGATACCGTGGATATTCTTCTCATCGTCCATAACGGTGGGAGCTGCATCAATAGTGGGGCAGAAGGACCTCGTAAAGAAGATATACTTCCCGCGAATGGTCATACCCATATCCTATGTCACAAGCTGCTTTGTGAATATGCTGCTGTGCTTCATAGTCATATTCGCGGTCATAATAGTAACGGGAGCAGGCATAAACTTCCTTGCTGTGCTGACCCTCCCCGTCATAATGATAGTGGAGTACGTTTTTGCACTGGGAATGGCTCTGCTGACCTCAGCGATAACCGTCTATTTCAGGGATCTGGAGCATATCCTCGGCATCGTTTCCATGGCGTGGATGTACCTCACCCCCGTTGTCTACTCAAAGTCGATAGTACCGCCGAGATATCTTCCCATATTTAATCTCAACCCCATGACACATATAATCGACTGCTACAGAACGGTGCTTTACGACAGGCAGATCCCCGACCTTACCACACTTCTCTGGGCGGCAGGTCTGGGAGTTTTATTCCTTTTGATCGGAGCTGTTGTATTCAATAAGCTCCAGAAGCACTTTGCGGAGGAACTGTAATGGCTGAAAATGAAAATGTAATAGAAGTCAAAGACGTTACCAAGAGCTTCAAGGTGTATCTGGACAAGGGCTCGCAGCTGAAGGAGAGACTGCTTTTCCGCAAGAGGAGCCGCTATGAGGAGCGCAAGGTGCTCCGCGGCATAAGCTTCTCGGTGAAAAAGGGCGAGGCAATAGGTCTCATCGGTCACAACGGCTGCGGCAAGAGCACCACGCTGAAGCTGCTGACAAGGATAATGTATCCCGATTCGGGAAGCATAAAAATGCAGGGAAGAGTCTCCAGCCTTATAGAGCTGGGAGCAGGCTTCCACCCCGATATGAGCGGCAGGGAGAACATCTACACCAACGCCGCTATATTCGGACTGAACAAAAAGGAGATAGACTCCCGTATACAGAGCATAATCGACTTCTCGGAGCTTAAAGACTTCATCGACAATCCCGTCCGCACCTACTCCTCGGGAATGTATATGAGACTGGCTTTCTCCGTAGCTATAAACGTGGACGCAGATATACTCCTCATCGACGAGATACTCGCCGTGGGCGACGCCAATTTCCAGTCAAAGTGCTTCAACAAGCTCAGGGAGATAAAGTCTCAGGGCACCACCATCGTTATCGTGTCCCACTCGCTGGGTCAGATAGAGCAGATATGCGACCGCTCGATATGGATACACGAGGGACTCATCAAGGCGGAGGGGCCGCCCAAGGAGATAGACCTTGAGTACCTTGACTATATGAGCAGGAAGATACAGGACAGGAACAAGAAGTCCGAGGAGGCTGACGGGACCGAGGAGCCTGCCGAAAACAAGGACGGCAAGCGCTGGGGAAGCGGCGAGGCGCGTATAAAGAGGATACGCTCCTTTGCTTCGGACGGCACAGAGCAGTCCGTATTCAGAGTGGGCGAGGACATAAGGCTCGTTGTGGACTACACCGTGAAAAAGCCCGTTCAGGACGCAGTCATCGGCTTCGGTATCTTCGATATGAACGGCGTACAGTGCTACGGCACCAACACAAGGATAGACAAGCTCCCCGAGCTGACACTCACCAAGGACGGCACCGCTGAGGTGATCATGAAGAACGTACAGCTGCTGTCGGGAGAGTATATGATAGATATAGCCATTGAACAGGGTGAGGGAATACCTGTGGACTATTACAGGCAGGCATACAAAATACAGATGTTATCGGCATACGGTGATGCGGGTATCGCCCGCGTTGACCACACTTGGAATTTGCAGAGGTAAAAAATGAGCAATATATCACAGTTTCTTGAAAGCATAAACAATCAGAAGGGCATCAAGGGAGCACTGAAAAGAAAGCTTTTCGGCAGCTTCTTTGCGGGGCTTCAGGCGGCTGACAGAGATATGGCTGAGCTGGAAAAGCGCTTCGGCGACTCACAGGGAGCTGCTTCGGAAAGCCTTTCCGCACTCAGGAGCGACTTTGAGTCCGCCTGCGTAAATCTCAGGAACAACAATACCCTTATCGAGCGTATCACCAGCGAGGAGGAGTTCCTGCGCAGCAAGCTGGGCACGGTGGAAAAGAAGCTGAAGGGCGCTGCTGTACAGCCTGTTGGTACAGTTCAGGCAGCTCCTGCGGAGACATCTGCCCCTGCGGCGGCGCCTTCGGGAAGCGGCTCCGACTATGAGGACATCGACTATTTCGACTTTGAGAACCACTTCCGCGGCTCCATAGAGAGCATAAAGAAGGCACAGGAGTTCTATCTGCGGTTTTACAGCGGCAAAAAGCACGTTGTTGACATAGGCTGCGGCAGGGGAGAGTTCCTGTCGCTGATGAAGGACAACGGCATAAACGCCGAGGGCGTGGATATATACGAGCCATACACCGAGTACTGCAATATGAAGGGGCTGAAGGCTGCCTGCGGCGACGGTGCGGACTTCCTCAGAAAGACCGAGGGCGTGGACGGTATCTTCGTGGGACAGGTGGTGGAGCACCTTACTCCCCATCAGATAATCGACCTGTGCAATACTGCCTATGAGCGTCTGGAGGAGGGCGGCTGTATCATCATCGAGACCCCCAACCCCACCTCACTGTCCATATATACCAATGCATTCTATATAGACCCCTCCCATATAAAGCCCGTACACCCTCTCACCATGCAGTATTACCTTGAGAAGGCAGGTTTTACGGATGTGGAGATAATATATACCGAGAACAGCCGTCCGCCTTACAGTATCCCTGCTCTTAAATGCGAGGGAGCAGAGAATACAGAGGAGTTCAACGAGGCGATGAAGCGCGTGTCCGAGATGATATTCGGAAGTCAGGATTACGCTGTTGTGGCGGTCAAGAAAGGATAAGCTATGGAAAACGAAAAGATAAATATAGAGGAGATAATGGCTGAGATAAAGCAGAGCATCAAGGAGCAGGGACTTACTGCGGATATGCTCAGCTTCGAGGACGTTCCCTACAAGAAGAACGCACAGAGCGGCTCTGCAAGCGAAGCCCTCGATTATGTCAGCACCCATTACTATATACAGCCCTACAAGGAGCTTCAGGGTAATCCCGTAAAGGTATTCATCAAGAAGGTCATCAGAAAGCTGACCAAGTTCTACGTTGAGCCTGTTGTGTTTGAGCAGAACGACTTCAACGCCAATGCGGTCACTGTAATGAAGTCACTTGCGGAGAGCGGAAGCGCAGACCTCGGCGGCAGAGTGGAGACCCTTGAGCTTGCAAACAAGGAGCTCCTCATCAGACTTGACAAGCTGGAGCGCGAGAATGCGGAGCTCCGCAGACTCATTTCTAAGGAGACCGACCGATGAAGGTGGTGCAGCTCCTTCCTACACTGTCCTTCGGTGACGGAGTGGGAAACGACGCTCTCGCCCTCAAGGAGATAATCGCGGGTCTGGGCTATGAGACCGCTATCTATGCCGAGAATATCGACAAGCGCCTGCCCGAGGGCTCTGCCATAAAGGCGGACAGGCTCACCGACCTGAAAAGCAGCGACGTGCTCATATACCACAAGTCCACAGGTACGGACCTGTCCTTCAAGATAGACAGCTACAAGTGCCGCAGGGCTATGATATACCACAATATCACACCGCCCGATTTCTTCCGCCCCTACAGCCCATCAGCCACTCAGCTGACGGAATACGGCTACAAGGGCGTGGAGTACCTCCGCGACAAGATGGATTACGTCATGGCGGTGTCGGAGTACAACAAGTCGGAGCTGAGAAGAATGGGCTATACCTGTCCCATTGACATCAGTCCCTCGCTGACTAAGTTCGAGGACTATGAGCAGGCTCCGGATGAAGCCACCATGAAGAAGTACCGCGACGGAAAGAAGAATATCATATTCGTGGGCAGGATCGCTCCCAACAAGAGGCAGGAGAATATCATCAGAGCCTACTATTGCTATAAGAAGCTGGAGCCCGATTCAAGGCTCATACTTGTGGGCTCGGCAAACGGCATGGAGAACTACAACGAGCGCCTTGTGAAGTATGCAGGCGCACTGGGACTCAGCGACGATGTAGTGTTCACAGGCCATATAAAGTTCAGCGAGATACTGGCGTATTACCATGTGGCTGACGCCTTTGTCTGTATGAGTGAGCACGAGGGACTCTGTGTGCCCCTTGTGGAGTCCATGTTCTTCGGAGTCCCCATAATAGCCTATGATACCAGCGCTATTTCCGAGACTCTCGGCGGAAGCGGCGTCCTTCTGGACAGCAATGACCCCGTATTCGCGGCGGCTGTCATCGACAGAGTGGTAAAGGACGAAAAGCTCCGGAAAAGTCTCATCGAGGGACAGAGGAAAAGACTTGAATACTTCTCATACGACCGCCTGAAGGACATCTTCACAGACTGCCTTACAGGCTTCATTGAGGGAAGAAAAGGTAAATAACAAAGGATAGAACGATGAAGAAGATTGGTTTTGTTATCCCGTGGTACGGCGAGAATATCCCCGGCGGAGCGGAAATGGAGCTCCGGCAGGTGACTGACCGCCTGCACAGGGCAGGGGTGGAGCTGGAGATACTGACCACCTGTATAAAGGACGCAGGCTCGGACTGGAGCCGCAATTTCCACAAGGAGGGCACAGAGACTGCCTCAAATGGCATTACCGTAAGAAGGTTCAGAGTGGGCGAGAGAAATGCCGCGGCTTTTGACGCCGTGAATGCGAAGCTCATGAAGGGCATGAGGATAACTCCTGCCGAGGAGGACATCTTCCTTACGGAAATGGCGGAGTGCTCTGCTCTCTACGGCTATATGAAGGAGCACAGTGAGGAGTACAGCCTCTTTGTGTTCATACCCTATCTGCTCTGCACCACCTATAACGGAACGAAGATGTTCCCGGAGAAATCGGTGCTGATACCCTGCTTCCACGACGAGGCTTATGCCTATATATCGCGGTATAAAGAGGTGTTCCCCAAGGCTGCGGGAATGATATTCAATGCCCGTCCCGAGTCGGAGCTGGCGGAGAGGCTCTACGGCTTCTCAAAGAGCGGCACAAAGACCATAGTCATGGGAATAGGCATGGATACGGACATAAAGCCCGACGCAGATGCCTTCCGCAAAAAGTTCGGCATAGACAGCCCGTTTATCGTCTACGCGGGCCGCAAGGACAAGGGCAAGAACGTCCACACCCTCGTTCAGTACTTCTCGGAGTATCTCAAGCGCCGCGATACCGACCTGAAGCTGGTGCTCATGGGCGGCGGCAGCATTGAGCTCCCCGACGAGCTGGTAAGGCAGAAGCGCATAATCGATCTGGGGTTCGTGGATATACAGGACAAGTACAACGGACAGGCAGCGGCAGAGTTCCTCTGTCAGCCCTCAAAGAACGAGAGCTTCTCCCTTGTTATCATGGAGAGCTGGCTCTGCGGACGCCCCGTGCTGGTACACAGCGGCTGTCCCGTCACGAGGAACTTCGTATCGGAGTCCGACGGCGGTCTCTATTTCGGTGATTACTTCGAGTTCGAGGGCTGCACCGACTGGATCCTCCGCAACAGGGAAAAGGCTGCACTCATGGGAAGAAACGGCGGAGACTACGTCCGCAGCAACTTTGCATGGGACGTGATCGTTGAGAAATACAAGAAGTTTTTCGCAGAAGTCATCGGAGAAAGGGAACAATGAAAAGAATAGCGCTTGTAAATCAGAGATACGGCCTTGAGGTAAACGGCGGCTCGGAGTACTACACAAGGCTCATTGCCGAAAGGCTCACGGGCGAGTTTGAAGTGAACGTCATTACCACAAAGGCTCTTGAATATACCACATGGGAAAACTATTATACTGCCGACGAGGAGGAGATAAACGGAGTAAGAGTGCTCCGTTTCCCTGTTGAGAAGCCACGTGCAAAGGACTTCAACGACTTCAACGGGAAATACCTCTCCTCGGGGCACTACGATACAGAGACAGAGAAGATATGGTTCGAGAAGCAGGGACCCTATTCACCTGCGGCTATCGACTATATCCGCTCCTCAAAGGATAAGTACGATGTGTTCATCTTCGTGACCTATCTTTACTACCTGACAGTGCAGGGACTCCCCGAGGTGGCTGAAAAGTCCATAATGATACCCACCGCTCACGACGAGCCCTTCATACACTTCGAGACCTACAAGACCTTTTTCAAGCTGCCGAGGGCTTATGTGTTCCTCACCGATGAGGAGAAGGCTCTGGTGCAGGGACTTTTCCACTGTGAGGATATCCCGTGCAGAGTAATGGGCACGGGAGTCGAGGTGCCCTGTCAGCCCGATGAGGCTGCATTCCGCAGCAAATTCGGCATCGACGGCGATTACATCATATACGTCGGACGCATCGACGAGGGCAAGTGCTGCCCGGAGATGTTCAGGTACTTCCTCGAATACAAGAAGCGCCGCCCCGACAGTCCCTTAAAGCTGGTGCTTATGGGCAAGCCCGTCTGCGAGATACCCAAGCATAAGGACATCATCAGTCTCGGCTTTGTCAGTGAGGAGGACAAGTTCAGCGGCATATCGGGAGCAAAATGCCTTGTGCTGCCGTCCAGATTCGAGAGCCTGTCCATCTCCGTCCTTGAAGCCATGACCCTTTCCGTCCCCGTTATCGTGAACGGCGGCTGCGAGGTGCTTAAAGGCCACTGCGTCAAGAGCAACGGCGGTCTCTACTATACCGGTTACTTCGAGTTCGAGGGCATACTGGACTATGTTTTCTCCCACGACAGGGAGTACGCTATAATGCGCAGGAACGCCGAAGCCTATGTTGAGAACAACTACCGCTGGGAAGTCATAATGCGCAATTTCAGTGAGATGATAAACAATATCTGTGAGGAGTGAACGTATTAGATGTTATTTGCTGCGATATGCTTAGTCGGAGTTATATTCAGTATTCTCAGCGGCGTTGTATGGTTCAGGAACAAGAACATAATAGAAGGCGCCGTAATGGGAATAGTCATGTGGTTCTTCATCCATATCCTTGTGAGCATGGGGCTTTTCGTCATAGACAAGTACACCGTGTTCCGTGCAGGCTGCGGAGCCGCAGCGGCAAGCTTTGCCGTACTGGTTCTGGCAATATTCCTGCGGAGGAGCAAGCCCTTCCGCTGGAAGCACATCTTCAGGAACGATATGTCCGCGAAGGATATGCTCATACCGCTGATAGTCAGTCTCCTTGCACTTCCCCTTGTTACCACCAAAAACGAATTCTTCGGCATGGGACAGGATCAGGGCGTGTACCAGACACAGGCGATACTCTTTATGAACGGCGATACCAAGCGCCAGAAGGATATAACCGAGTATCACGATGTCACCGATGAGACCGAGAAAGCGGCATTCGCTTACAATATCCGCAGCAGGCTGGCAGGATACGATATCCCCCATGCGGAATACCCCGATACTGTCTATGACAGAAGCGTGGGACCGTCCTCGGGCATAATCCACGGCATACCTACATATTCGGCACTCCTTGCCATGTGGGGAAGCATATTCGGTATGGAGCATATGGAGGACTTTGAGACCATACTTTTTGTGTGCCTCATATTCGTCGTATACTTCATAACCCGTTCACTCAAGCTCAAAAAGACCACCTCCGCCTGTGTATGTGCGCTGACAGCGGTGGCTCCCGTAATAATATGGACGGCAAAATCCTCTCTTACCGAGATAATGCTCACCCTTATACCTGCGGTATTCCTCTACTTCATGACCGATGAGGACACCAAGCAGCGGTGGATGTCCATAATCCCCGTGGCAGTTTTCGGCTGCTATCATGTATCCCTGTACACCATGCTCCCAATGTTCATCATGGTATACGGCGGTATGTATGTGTTCACAAGAGAGAGACAGTACGCGGTGCTCATGCCTGTAACAGTTGCCGGATATCTTGCAAGCTTCTTCATGATGAAGCAGGTGCAGCCCTTCTACACCATGAACAATTACAGCCCCCTCTTTGTGGGCGGCGTAGGCGTACACAATATCACCAAGGTAGTCGTTATCGGCTCAGCTGCGGCATTTGCGGCAGTCATCATCTTTGACCTCATAGTGAAGAAGCTGACAAAGAAGGACTTCTCACAGAAGAAGTTCCTGAGGAAGGCTTCCTCCTCCAAGCTGTTCGCTCTCCTTCTGAGACTTCTGATAATACTGCCCTGTGCGTACATCATCATAAAGGCATTCATGACATACAGCGACTGGAAGTCGGCAAGCCATGTGACGCTCTGGGGCTTCTGTGCAAACGTGGGCTTCCTTGTGATGCCGCTGGCTATGGTCTCTGCACTGATCTTCGCAAAGTTCTTTGCCGAGTCTCATCAGCGCCTTGTGGTATTCATCATGTTCTTCTACTGTATTCTGATATACTCGGCATTCCTGCGCTTTGAGGTAAGGTATTACTTCTACTTCTCGCGCTATCTGGCTCCATTTATACCTGTGGGCATAATCTTCAGCGGTATCGCTCTTGACCGCTTCGGCGGAAAGCTGCTCATACCTGCGGCTGCGGCGTCATTCCTGTTCATTGCAAGGTACGACGCATACCTTGTATGGCACAAGGACGACACCCGTATCGAGTGGAGCGTTCTCAGCGACCTTGCGGATTTCGTTGAGGAGGACAACTGTGTGCTCATCTCCAACGATTATGCATCAAGGCTGTGGCTCCCCATAAGGAGCATGACGGGCGCTCATGTTATCCCTGTGGATGACAGCGATCCCGACCAGCTCGACAAACTCGCCGCAAGATACGGCAGAGTAATGGTCATCACCAAGGATATCCTCGATGAGGAGGACTATACCGCGATCTACTCCAACAAGATACACCACATCGAGGACGACATGGTAAATACGGGAACTATTATCCCCATGCCCAAGTTCTTCTACAGCTTCCTTGAGGAGATACACCTCTACTCCTACGACAAGTACAGATTTGTCTATACTGCCGCAGGAGATTACAGCAAGCTCAGCGGCGTTTCCGCACTTGAGGCGACATTCTGCTGGACAGACAGCGAGGAGGCACAGGTGGAGTGCGGACTTTATCCCGGCGACTATGATGTGACCCTTGAAATGGGCTGCGGCATCCCTCTTGAACAGATCGGCAGGGACAGTGTGGAGGTAACTCTGCTTCTGAACGGTGAGGAGATCGGCACACAGGAGATAACCCAGAGCAATAACGGTCAGCCTCTCCACTTCAGCGCCGATGAGGATCAGGTGCTTGACGGAGAGAATGTACTGGAGATACGCTCGCCTCTGTGGAGCGCTTCCCTTGCAAATCCCAATGATGACCGTGAGCTGGGAATAGCTTTCAGCTCAGTACGTTTTTCGCCAGCCTCATAAAAGAAAGGAACTGATATACAATGAAGCTTATCATACAGATACCGTGCTATAACGAGGAGGAGACCCTTGAACTGGCATATAACGACCTGCCAAAGCATATAGACGGCATCGACACCATAGAGTATCTCATCATCAACGACGGAAGCCGCGATAATACCGTTGCCCGTGCAAGGGAGCTGGGCTTCCATCATATCGTTTCGTTCAAGCGCAACAAGGGCCTTGCCAAGGGATTTATGGCAGGTATCGACGCCTGTCTCCACCTTGGTGCGGATATAATCGTAAATACCGACGCCGATAACCAGTACTGCGGCGAGGACATCGAGAAGATAGTCCGTCCCATCATTGAGCAGAAGGCTGATATCGTCATCGGTGAGAGACCCATCGACCAGACCGAGCATTTCTCGTGGAAAAAGAAGAAGTTCCAGCATCTTGGAAGCTGGGTGGTGCGCGTGGCTTCGGGAACGGATATCCCCGACGCTCCCAGCGGCTTCAGAGCCTATTCCCGTGATGCTGCACTGAGACTCAATGTTGTCAACGAGTACACCTATACTCTCGAGACCATCATACAGGCAGGCAACAACAAGACTGCCATGACCTCGGTGCCCATCAGAACAAATCCCGAGACCAGACCCTCACGTCTTTTCTCCAGTATGTGGCGCTATATGAAGCGTTCATCAACTGTCATCACACGCTCCTTTGTAATGTACAAGCCCCTTACATTCTTCATGACCATAGGACTTGTGCTTCTCCTCATAGGTGCAGTACTGGGAGTGCGCTTCCTGATACTTATGGCTATGGGAGAGGGCGACGGACACGTTCAGTCCCTTATCCTGACGGCTATACTCATGATGATGGGCTTCCAGACGGTGACTCTCGGACTTCTCGGCGATACCATCGCTTCAAACCGCAAGCTCCTTGAGGACGTTCAGTACAGAGTGAGAAAGATGGAGTGCGGAAAGAGCGACGAGGAGCAAAGACGCTCCGCGGAAAAGGTGGATGAGAAATGAGCGAGAAGAAAAAGAGAAAAAAAGTCGTGATGATAGGTCCCGTTTACCCCTATAAGGGCGGTATCGCCTACAACACCGCGACTATGATAAACAGCCTTAAAAAGCGCTTCAATGTAAAGACTGTCTCCTATAAGATGCAGTATCCCAAGCTGCTTTTCAGAAAGCCCCAGAAGGATTACAGCAACAGCCTTTTCAAGATAGACGATGCGCAGTTCCTGATAAATACCGCAAATCCCTTCAACTGGATAAATACGGCGAGAAAAATAAAGAAGATGCGCCCCGACTTCATAGTCATACACTGGTGGCATCCCTATTTTGCACCCTGCTACGGCTGTCTTTCATTCATGCTGAGAAAGATACCCCGCATATTCATCTGCCATAACGTCTTCCCCCATGAGAACTTCCCAATGCAGAAGACTCTGGCAAGGTTCGCACTGAAGCGCGGCTCGGCGTATATCACCCATTCCGAATCCGATGCAGAGGACTTAAAGCTCATAAAGTCTGACCCCATCTTCAAGGCGGCTGACCTGCCCGTACACAATCAGTACAATCTCCACCACCTGACCGTGGAGGAGGGAAGAAAGGCGGCAGGCATCGCTCCCGAGAAGAAGATACTGCTGTTTTTCGGTTTTGTCCGCGAGTATAAGGGACTCCGCCACATCATAAAGGCAATGCCCGAGATAGTGAAATATGACTCCAATATCGAGCTCTGGGTAGTGGGCGAGTTCCGCGACGACAAGGACTCCTACATGGAGCTGATAAAAAAAGGCGGAGCAGGCAGCAATATCAGGATAGTTGACGGCTATATCCCCGACGAGGAGATAGAGAAGTACTTCGCCTCCTGCGATATAGTTGTTCTGCCCTATGAATCGGCAACTCAGAGCGGTATCGTCCAGATGGCATACGGCTTCGACAAGCCCGTTATCGTCACCGATGTGGGAGGTATCCCCGAGGTGGTGGAAGAGGGCAAGACGGGCTATATAGTTCCGCCAAAGGATCCCCACGCCCTTGCAGAGGCGGTAAAGAGGTTCTTCAGCGAGGGAAATGCGGACGAAATGACCAAGTGCGTCCGCGCGGAGGCTGACAGGCGTTCGTGGGACAAGATGGTGGACAACATAGAAGAGCTCTACGAGAAGGCAAAGCGCCATGAAGGATAAGATAAACGTCAAAAAGCTCCTGAAGCTGGCAGGTCATCTCGTTGTTATAGCCGCACTGGCATTTGTGGTGAAGAAGATAATCGACATGGACATAAAGCTGTCGGATCTCAGCTCGCCCCGTGTCATAGCTGCATTTGCGGTGGGACTGGTCATACAGACTGCCCAGATAGTCATAGCCTGCTGGTCGTGGCTCATGTTCACGCGCTCCCTTTCGGGGCAGAAGATACCCTATTCGGCGGCGATGCCCGTGTTCACAAGGTCAAATATATACAAGTACCTCCCCGGCAATGTGTTCCAGTATGTGGGACGAAATCAGCTGGCGGCGGATATGAAGATAAGCCATGTGGACGTTGCCTGTGCCACCATTCTTGATGTGCTGTTCTGCGTGTTCTGGACGGGCATCATCTCAGTGGTGCTGCTGGGCGGAAGGATAGCGGAGCTCATGTCGAAATACGGCAGAAATCTACTCATCGTGGCAGCCGTGGGCATAGCGGTACTTGCAGCCGGCGCGATAGTCATAAGGCTGAAGTTCAGGGACAGGGTAAGCTCCTATCTTTCACGTTACGCAAAGGCATTCAGCAAGGAAAGACGCCCCCAGCTCCTCTTTGGCATATTCTACTATTTTGTGCATAATCTGGTGTCGGCAGCCATGTACTTTGCGTGTCTGTGGTTCATAGTTCCGCAGGCAGGCACAGGGGAGCTTGCGGCGCTGACGGGAGCCTTCATGTTCGCGTGGATAATAGGCTTCGTGACCCCCGGAGCTCCCGGCGGTATCGGTATAAGAGAGGGCGTTATGCTCTTTGTCTGCGGAGACAGCTATGCGGACAGGATAGTGCTGTTCGTGCTGGTAATGCGTATAGCCTCGGTATTTGCGGACGTAGCGGCATTCGTCATCGGAAAGGTCTACGAGAAAGCCCATAAGATAAAACAGTAGGGAACGCCGCTTCGGCGTCCTGATGGATAATCACCTGATATATACATGAAAAAGCAGTCCATTCGGACTGCTTTTTGTTATATGCAGAGGTGGATAGTATCAAGCTAACGGCTAATGGCTAAAGGCTCACGCGCCGTAGACCTTTGACGCTATATCAACGGTCTGCTTGGCGTCCTTGGCGTAGAAATCCGCGTGTATCTGCTCCGCGTAGGAGGCTGTGAGAACAGCTCCGCCCACCACAGTCTTGCACTCGGGGTATTTCTCGTTGAGCTGGCGGATAGTCTCAGCCATAGCGCCGAGAGTAGTGGTCATCAGCGCCGACAGTCCCACAAGGCTTACCTTGTGCTGTATAGCGGCTTCCACGATAGTCTCGGGAGGAACGTCCTTGCCAAGGTCTATGACCGTGAAGCCGTAGCTGTCAAGGAGCACCTTGACGATGTTCTTGCCTATATCGTGTATGTCTCCGTGGACCGTGGCGAGGACCACCTTGCCCTTGGATACGCTCTCGCTGTTTGCCGCCGAGAGCTTTGTCTTTATGACCTCAAAGCACGCCTGCGCCGCCTCAGCGGTGAGTATTAGCTGGGGCAGGAATATCTTGCCCTTCTCGAATTTAGCGCCTGCACTGTCAAGGGCAGGGATAAGAGAGCCGTTGATTATCTCCATGGGGTCAACGGTGTTCATGAGAGCTTCCGCCGCCTTTACAGCGTTGTTTTTCAGACCGTTCTCCACCGAGTACACAAGGTCGGGGGAGTCCTTGTCCTTTGCAGGTGCAGGAGTCTTGGGAGCGCTGTCGTCCTGTGCGTAGATGCTTATGAAATCTGCGGAGTTGCGGTCTATTCCCGCAAGGAGCCTGTATGCCCTGACTGCGCCGATTATGCCCTCAACATTGGGGTTGATGATGGGCAGGTCCAGACCGCTGTGGAGAGCCATTGTGAGGAAGGTACGGGTGATGAGCTCACGGTTCGGAAGTCCGAAGGATATATTTGAAACGCCGAGGACTGTCCTCAGTCCCAGCTCTGTTTTTACTCTGTGAAGTGCATTGAGAGTCTCCATAACGCCGTCCTGCTCGGCAGAAGCCGTCAAGGTAAGGCAGTCGATGAACACGTCCTCCTTGGGTATGCCGTATTCCATGGCACGGCGGAGAATCTTCTCCGCAATGGCGAAACGTCCGTCGGCAGTCTTGGGGATACCGCCCTTGTCGAGGGTAAGTCCCACCACCGAGGCACCGTATTTCTTTACGATGGGGAGTATGGTGTCAAGGGAGTCGTCCTCGCCGTTTACCGAGTTTACAATGGGCTTGCCGTTGTATACGCGGAGACCTGCCTCAAGCACCCCGGGGATAGTGGAATCCAGCTGGAGAGGCGTATCACAGATGCTCTGTACAGCCTTTACAGCCGTCACCATCATTTCCTTTTCGTCAATGCCGGGAAGTCCCACGTTTACGTCCAGTATCTCGGCGCCTGCGTGTATCTGCTCAACTGCCTGACCGAGGATATAGTCCACATCATGGGCGAGGAGAGCCTCCTTGAAGCGCTTCTTGCCTGTGGGGTTGATACGCTCGCCGATAACACGGGGCTGGTTTATATTCACGCAGTTCACCGCAGAGCAGGCTATGCTTGCGCGGACTATTTTTCGGGGCTGTCTCTCCATGCCCGACAGTGCTTCTGTCATGGCGGAGATGTGCTGAGGAGTGGTGCCGCAGCAGCCGCCGAATATGGTGACGCCTGCTTTTGCCAGTTTTACTGCGCTTTCCGCAAAGTCTTCGGGGCCTACGTTGTACTCATTGGTAACAGGGTCGGGGAGACCTGCGTTTGGCTTGGCTATAACGGGGAGCGAGGTGAGAGCGCATATCCTGTCGAGGACGGGGAAAAGCTCCTCGGGACCCAGTGAGCAGTTCACGCCGATGGCGTCTGCACCCAGTCCCTCCAGCACTGCCACCATGCACTCGGGAGAAACTCCCGTAAAGGTACGCATATTCTCCTCAAAGGTCATAGTTACCAGCACGGGCTTGTCGGAGTTCTCCTTTGCAGCGAGGAGTGCAGCCTTTACCTCATAGAGGTCGGTCATGGTCTCGATGACGATGACATCGGCTTCCTTTCCTGCCAGTACAAGCTCCTTGTAGACCTCATAGGCTTCTTCGAACTTCAGTGTTCCCGCAGGCTCGAGGAGCTGTCCTATGGGGCCCATATCCAGTGCCGTGAGAGCGCGTCCTGCCGCCGCCTTACGGGCATTGGCAACACCTGCGGATACTATCTCCTCAACGGAATAGCCGCTTCCCGAAAGCTTGAAGCGGTTTGCGCCGAAGGTGTTGGCGTAGATGATATCCGCACCGCTCTCCACATAGAGGCGGTGGATGTTCATAATTGCTTCGGGGTCTGTGATATTGAGAAGCTCGGGTATATG
This sequence comes from Ruminococcus sp., assembly GCA_017519145.1. Classification (GTDB taxonomy): domain Bacteria; phylum Bacillota; class Clostridia; order Oscillospirales; family Ruminococcaceae; genus Ruminococcus. The sequence continues at coordinate 21,800 of JAFWTA010000027.1, read as the reverse complement.
TTCTGTCTTTATCCCGTGAGCCTGAAGCATGGTGCCCATGCCGCCGTCAAGGAATACAAAGCTGCTGCTGTCGAGAAGTGAAAAGAATTTATCTGACATAGCTGTCTCCTTTATTCGCTTTTGAATGTACCTATGCAGCGGAAGGTCTCGAGGTTCTCCTCAAGGTCGCGGAGAACTGCCTTTACATTGGGGTCGGTGAGCCTGCCGCTGAAGTCAAGGAAGAACAGGACATTGAAGCTGCCGTCGCGGATGGGACGGCTCTCGATACGGATAAGGTTCATGTCGTTGACATAGAATTTGGTGAGGAGTCGGTAAAGACTACCCTCCGTATGGGGGATAGCCAGCATTACGGAAACAGAATCCGAGTCCTCTGCCACCTGCATATCCTTTGATATGACTATGAACTGAGTGCGGTTCACCGATACATCGGCGATATCCTTTGCGAGGATGGTCATTCCCATCTGCTCCGCACACTGTACCGAGCAGATAGCAGCGATATCCTCGTCGCTGTCCATGACCTTTTCCGCGGCAGTTGCCGTGTTAGCGTACTCCGAGGTCCTGAGACCGTTTTTGCGGAGGAAGGTCTCACACTGTGCCAGTGCCTGAGGGTGGGAGTAGACCTTCTTTATCTGCGAGAGGGGCATATCCTTCTTCGCAGCGAGACAGTGGTTTATCTCGATTATGACCTCCTTGACGATGTACACGGGGTACTTTGCCATGAGGTCGTAGGTGCTGCTTACCGAGCCTGCGGTGGAGTTCTGGACGGGCAGCACACCGTAGTCTATTTCGCCGTCGCGGACCGCTCTGAAAACGTCCTCGAATGAGGGGTAGAAGTTGAAGCTGCGGTCACCGAACACCGACTTTGCAGCCACCTCGGAGTTAGCGCCCGATGTGCCCTGACAGCCCACCTTTCCGGCTCCCGCAAAGTCGGGAGCGGTGAACTCATAGTCCGGTGCGCCTTCCAGAATGGTGCGGTTCTGGAGTATCTTGCTTATATCCATGATAGTGGTAAAAAGGGCAGCAGTGCCCTTTTCAAGGTTCTTATCACCTGTCAGCTCTTTGATGCGGTCGATGACCTGCTGCTCGCGTCCGCCCTGAAAAACGGGCATATCGTGCTCCTTCTTGTAGTCTGCGACGCCCCTGCAGAGCTCCATGCGCTTCATAAAGAGGGAAAGTATGCTGCTGTCTATATCATCGATGCCGTCACGAAGCTGTTTAAGATCCATAAAAAATACCTCCGATTTGAGCCGTAAGTCCTTATGTGTCGGCAAAACCGCAGGGCTGAAGGCTCGTATTGATATACCTCACATATTATAGCATTTATTTTTGTAGAAATCAATAAAAAAAGGATAAATATATTGCAAATCACAAGTGTTCTGTGGTATAATGATATAGAATATAGTGAGAAGCTATATCCATGTGAAGATTTTAACAAATGTACAGGAAAAAACAGTGAAAAAGATAAGGATTTTAGGCATAGACCCGGGGTATGCGATAGTGGGCTTCGGTGTGCTGGACTATGACGGCATAAGGTTCACGCCCGTGGAATACGGCGCGGTGCTCACCGAGGCAGGAACTCCGTTCCCCGAAAGACTCAGGGCTATACACGAGGATATCGAATTCATCTTCGATAAGTTCTCTCCCGACTGTATGGCGATAGAGCGGCTCTATTTCACTACCAACCAGAAGACTGCGATTGATGTGGCGCAGGCGAGAGGCATAACCGTACTGTCGGCGGCGATGAGGAAAGTCCCCGTGTCGGAGTATACCCCCCTTCAGGTAAAGCAATCGGTAGTGGGCTACGGAAAGGCAGAGAAAAAACAGGTCATGGAGATGACCAAGCAGCTGCTGGGGCTGGCACAGATACCAAAGCCCGATGACGCTGCGGACGCCCTTGCCATAGCCATATGCCACGGTCATTCCGTCAGGTGGAACTGACGATCCTCTGTTCAAAAGGTGGTAAAATGATATACAGCGTAAGAGGAAGGCTCGCAGTCAAGGAACTGGGCTTTGCCGTAGTGGAATGCGGCGGAGTAGGATACGGCTGCAGGACTTCATACAATACGGTCGCACAGCTGGGTGAGATAGGCAGCGAAGCGATGCTATACACCTATCTCTACGTCAGGGAGGATGTGGTGGAGCTATTCGGCTTTGCCACCCAGCAGGAGCTGAGCTGCTTCAGGCTGCTCATCTCGGTATCGGGAGTAGGACCAAAAGCGGCAACGGCGATACTCTCGGACGTTACTCCCGAAAGATTTGCGTTTCTCGTGGCTTCGGGAGACAGCAAGGCATTCACAAAAACCAAGGGCATAGGTGCAAAGACTGCACAGAGGATAGTCCTAGAACTCAAGGACAAGATATCCTCGGAGTCCATAAGCGGCAGCGTTGGCGGCGACGCTGCGGAATTTGCAAATATCCCCTCGGGCGCAGCTTCGTCGGCTGTGTCGGAGGCTCTGGAGGCTCTTATGGTGCTGGGGTATTCACAGGGCGAGACAGCCCCCATCCTCGGCAAGCTGGACCCCTCTCTCAGCACACAGGAGCTCATAAAGGAAACGCTCAGATTAATGACAGCAAAGAATATGCGGTAAAACACAAAATTTTGTTACAAGGATGGTTACTGTTATGATGAATCTTGATGAATTGCTGAAAGCAGCAATAAAGGACCCCTCAAAACGCGCTCAGTTCCTCCAGACGCTCATCAAAAGCGACGTATATGTGATCTGCAAAAACCCTGTTCAGCAGGAGCGCGGCAGAGCAGAAGGCGGTATTCAGCTTGAGCTGATAACCACCCAGAACCCCGACGGCGATATCTTTATCCCCTTCTTTACCAGCTATCGTGCCCTCCAGCAGTTTGCAAAGCGCTATGTTGACTGCTATAAGATAAACTGTCTGAGGCTTTTTGACCTCATACAGTCGGTATCCGCTGTGCTGAACCCCAATTCCTACGGCAAGGAGTTCTCATCACAGGAGATAAAGAGCATACTCATGATAGCACGAAACCTCAAGATAAAGGCTATCTCATACAACGAAGCGGACATTATCAGCTATCGCCCCGTTGAGCATGAGGTGGGACATATCGTCAAGGCTGCAAGCAAATTCCTTTCAAAGCAGCCCAATGTTGACCGCGCCTTCATCATGGAGATGATAAAGGGCTGCGAAAAGCCCCAGATACTCATAGTTCTGGATATGATGGGAAGCACGAGAAAGCTGTTCGTGCCCCTTTCAAAGTATCTCTCCAAGACGGTAAAGGCAAACGAGCATCTGTGCTTCATCAGCTATGAACAGGATATGGGCAAGAAGGCTGCGGAGACAGTTGAGCCTTTCTATGTCCGCAAAAAGAGATTTTTCGAGAAATAATTCAGAGGTGTTTATTTGATACAGACAGAGGATATGGAGTTCGCTCCGAGAATAATAACTCCCGAGAATACCGCGGAGGACAGCGAGGCTGAGCTCAGTCTCCGTCCGCAGACCCTCCACGACTATATCGGACAGGATAAGGTAAAGGAAAACCTTGCCATATATATCGAGGCTGCAAAGCGCAGGAACGAACCCTTAGACCATGTGCTTCTGTACGGACCTCCCGGACTGGGAAAGACCACCCTCTCCTCCATAATAGCTCACGAGCTGGGGGTAAATCTCAGAGTCACCACAGGTCCTGCCATTGAAAAGCCGGGGGACCTTGTGTCGCTGCTGACCAGTCTCTCCGACAACGATGTGCTTTTCATCGACGAGATACACAGACTGTCCCGCGCGGTGGAGGAGATACTCTACCCTGCGCTTGAGGACAGAGTAATAGACATAATCATCGGCAAGGGTCCCTCAGCCCGTTCAATACGAATGGATCTGAAGCCCTTTACCCTCATCGGTGCCACCACCAGAGCAGGTCAGCTCTCGGCGCCTCTCCGCGACCGCTTCGGCGTTATCCACAGACTTGAGCTCTACACCAAGGAGCAGCTCACGGATATCGTCCGCAGGAGCTCGATGATACTGGGCATACCCTGTACGGCTGACGGAGCCGCAGAGATAGCAGGCAGGGCAAGAGGTACGCCGAGAATAGCCAACCGACTGCTGAAGCGCGTCCGCGACTTCGCCGACGTCATGGGCAACGGTCAGATAACGCAGGAGATAGCCTCCATCGCCCTGAGCCGTCTGGAAATAGACCGCCTCGGTCTTGACGGTCTGGACAGACGTATGCTGGAAATGATAATCAAAGGCTACGGCGGCGGTCCTGTGGGTCTTGAGACCCTCGCCTCGGCTATCAACGAGGAGAGCGTTACCCTTGAGGACGTATGTGAGCCCTTCCTTATGCAGCTGGGCTTCCTTGGCAGAACGCCCCGGGGCAGAGTTGCCACAAGGCTTGCCTATGAGCACCTCGGCATAGTGCCTCCCGAGCAGGCAGCTTCTGCCGATGACGGACAGATGAGCTTCTGACGATGCTCCCGCAGGGGAGCGAGGAATTGAATATGCTTATAAAAGGTTCAAGGAGATATAATCTCAGACATAATGAGTCTATCACCGAGCAGCTTCCCATTGGAGAGATGATAAACGGACAGGGCAGGGGTATCGTGTCACAGTTCAGGTACGGCATCTGTCATATGAGCTTCAACGGCTGCGAGGTCATAGCGGTACACAATGCATTGGTCTATCTGAAAAAGCCCCGTCCGCTGAAGGAGATCGCCTTCTATATGGAGCGATTCCGCGTGCTGCTGGGCTTTTTCGGCTGTAATGCCTACCGGATAGGCAAGGCGCTGAAGCATTTCGGTGTCGAGTTCAGACGGACGAAAGCCCCCGATGAAGCGAAGGCTTTCATTATAACATTCTGGACGAAAAAGCCCTTCCTTTCCACTATCCACACGGTGTTCTGCGTGAAGCAGTGGAACGGCATACTGGTCTATAACAGATACAACAGCTGCACCTCCGAGGAGCTTTGCAGAAATCTGGAGGAGGTGGCGGGAAAGCGCCGCCCCATTGCAGTTTATGAGATAGTTGAAAAGTGAAGGCTTTTTTCGTGTGATTGATTTGGAGGTGTTTGAATGGAACTGATCAGAACTATCGATGACCTCAAAGCAAACATAAAGGTGATGGATAATTATCTCAGCAGTAAAGACCATGAAGAAATAAAATATGCTAAAGAACGGGTGAGAATGGGAACTTGTTTTGTAGTGGTCAACTCAAAAACAGGATACCGGTTCTATCCCAGCCGTTTTATAGGTTATGTTGATAACAGCATTGAAAAGCACGAGCGAAATAATGAAAAAGACGGAAGGAAAACAAATCCTGCTATCTCAGAAATAATTGGGTATAAACCTGAATATGATGATGAGCTTGAAGAAGCTTACTTGGAGTATTGTAGTTTTCTCGGCTTTAAGCCAACGAAAAAAGGTGCTTTCGGCGTAAAACGAAAATACTGGAAGCTGACAACTCATCAATAATTCTCAACTCTCAACTCTCAACTTTCAACTTACTCAAAGAAGGAGACTCCGTAATGGCTAAACTTTTCGGGACCGACGGTCCGAGAGGTATCGCCGTCACCGACCTGACCTGTGAGCTCGCCATGCAGACGGGACGCGCCGCTGCACTGGTGCTGGCGAAAAAGGACGGCGGAAAGACGAGGATACTTGTCGGCAAGGACACAAGGCTGTCCTCAGATGCGCTGGAGGCAGCGGTCTGCGCAGGTATATGCTCGGTAGGAGCAGACGCAGAGCTGCTGGGAACTGTTCCCACTCCTGCGGTAACATACCTTATCGGCGCCCACGGTGCCGACGGAGGCATAATGATATCGGGAAGCCACAACAGCGCCGAGTATAACGGTCTGAAGCTGTTCTCCGCAAAGGGCTGCAAGCTCATGGAGGAGGCAGAGGAGGAGATAGAAAGGCTGGTGCTGGCAGCTCCCGAGGAGATAAAGCTGAAGTCACACGACAAGGTGGGAAGGATAATCCACGGCGAGAAAGCTGCGGAGGAATACATACAGCACATCAGGGAGCTGACGGGCGCTGACTTCAGCGGCATGAAGGTGGCTCTTGACTGCGCCAACGGCTGTGCGGCTTCCACCGCGGAAAAGCTGTTCACGGCGCTGGGAGCGGAGACCATAGTCATCGCTGACAAGCCCGACGGCACGAATATAAACAAGGAGTGCGGCAGCACCAACGTACACCGCCTCATGGAAGTGGTCATCGGTAACGGCTGCGACTGCGGACTTGCCTTTGACGGCGACGCAGACAGGTGCATAGCCGTCGATGAAAAGGGCGAACTCGTTGACGGAGACAGGCAGCTTGCCATCTTCGCCCGGTATATGAAGGAAAAGGGTACCCTTTTCAAGGATACCGCAGTGGTCACCGCAGGCAGTACCCTCGGCTTCCGCAGATACGCCTCCGACCACGGCATAAAGCTGGTGAGCTCGGGAGCAGGCACAAGATACGTCCTTGAACGTATGCTGGAGGGCGGCTACAAGCTGGGCGGCGAACCCGACGGTCATATCATCTTCCTTGACGACTCGGGCACCGGCGATGGTCAGCTTGCAGGAGTAAGGCTATTGAGCATAATGAAGGAAAAAGGAAGCCCTCTCAGCGGACTTTCGGGAGATATGCCCAGATATCCGCAGGTAAGGCTCAATGTTAAGATACATCCCCATTACAAGGAGCTCTGGAAAAACGAGAAGGACATCACCGAGCTCATCGACAGCTTCGGCAGGGAAATGGGGGACGAGGGAAGACTTGTCATCCGCGAGAGCGGCAAGGAGCCCATCGTCCGCATCCTCATAGAGGGCGCAGATTTCGGACGCATCAACGATATGGCGGTCGAGATAGCACAGACCATCAAGGACACCTGTGCCTACAAGGTCTGAGCGCTGATAACACTTATAAGGAGCATTTATTTTGAGAACAGCAAATAACTGGAAGGATTATATAATACTCGATACCTCCGACGGCGAAAAGCTGGAGACATGGGGCAGCGTGAGCCTTGTCCGTCCCGACCCCCAGATAATCTGGAAGACCGAGCGCACCGATCCCCTGTGGAGAAATGCCGACGGTCATTACCACCGCTCAAATCAGGGCGGCGGCAAGTGGGAGTTCCGCAGAAAGCTTTCCGAGTCGTGGAATATAAGCTACGGAGACCTTACCTTCAATATCCGCCCCACAGGCTTCAAGCATACGGGACTTTTCCCCGAACAGGCTGTGAACTGGGACTTCATGGCGGACAAGATAAGGAACGCAGGACGGGAGATAAACGTCCTCAACCTCTTTGCCTATACCGGCGGAGCTACTCTCGCCTGTGCGGCGGCAGGAGCCTCCGTATGCCACGTTGATGCCTCAAAGGGCATGGTGCAGTGGGCGCGTGACAATGCCGCTGCCTCGGGACTTTCCGACAAGCCCGTCCGCTGGATAGTGGACGACTGCGAGAAGTTCATCGCCCGTGAGATACGCCGCGGACGCAAGTACGACGCGGTGATAATGGACCCCCCAAGCTACGGCAGAGGTCCGGGAGGAGAGGTCTGGAAGCTTGAAAACTGCGTCTATGACCTTGTGAAGCTATGCTCGGGAGTTCTCTCCGATGAGCCGCTTTTCTTCCTGATAAACAGCTATACCACGGGACTTTCTCCCTCGGTAATGGGATATATCCTCGGAAGCGTCCTCACCGACAGGTTCGGCGGCAGGGTAAGCTTCGATGAGATAGGGCTTCCCGTGAAATCCACGGGAATGACGCTTCCCTGCGGCTCCACAGCCATCTGGGAGGCAAAATAAAGCCTTCCGCATATCCACAGCCATATGCCGTGCTGCTGCGCGGCTTGCAATAAATGCATAAACTATACATCAATAATCACAGAAATCAAAGGAGTAATAAACATGGCAAAAAACGAAAGATTTATCAAGACATATTCACAGGGCAAGCTCGTAGAGACCGAGATATGGGTGGATAAGGAAACAGGCGTTAACTACCTCTACCGCAAGGACGGCTATTCGGGCGGTCTGTGCGTACTGACCGACAAGGACGGAAAACCCGTCGTATCCACAGCCGAGGAGATCGCTAATTTCAAGTAATAAAGGGTAAATAAATGAAAAAAGCATTTATGGCAATTATCGCAGCAGCCGCTGTAATGGCTTTTTCTGCGGTATCATGCGGAAAAGATAAGGAAGAAGCACCGACTGCCGAGGCAGATGCGTCTTCCGTACAAGATACAGCAACAAGTTCGGACGATCTGTTTGCAGAGTATACGACCACTGCCGAGGAGCTTGAACAACTGCTTGCAGATATGAGAAAAAAAGCTATGGAACGTGTGGATATTACTGCACAGCCTATTGCTGATTATGAGATACCGGGTGACTGGAAAGAGGTATCCGACGGAAGAATGAGATTTCGTGTACCGCCTGATGTTGAAGATCAGACATCATCTTCGGGAAGTATCATATTAGGAAAATTCAAAAATGCAGAAAAAGACGTTGCTGTTATTACGATGAATGGCAACGACTGGAGCAAACAGGAAGATAGCTCGGAGGAAAACGATTTCTTCCCTGAGGCAAGTGACGAAAAAACCGCTGAGGCGTTTGAAAAGCTCGGTATGGTATATGACGGCACCCGTACATCATTTTACAAGGCAGTGCTGTCCTTCACAAGCGCTGACCGTACAGATGAAAATGCCGAAGCTTTTGATACTGCGGCACTGGCAAAGGGGCTTTGCTTTATAGAATTCCCCGAGGTGTTCTATAAGAACTCTGACGGACATGATATATATGCTCATGCATATCCAATGCCTGATATATTATTAGGCGGCAATGAGGATAAGGATGACAGCGGAAGCTTTTGGGTAGGCGCGTTTGCCGACCCGAATACCGAGTATACACTTTCTGTCCACGCAAGATCAAGAGAGGAAGCTCTTATGATCTGCTCAACTATAACTTTTGTTGAAGAACAGGGATAAATATGGATAATATAATCGAGATCAGGGGTCTGCACTTTTCATATGAGACCGACGACGAGGATAAAAAGCCCGTGGAGGTACTGAAAGGCATAGACCTTGACATAAAGCAGGGTGAGTTTGTGGCGGTGCTGGGGCACAATGGCTGCGGCAAATCCACCCTCGCCAAACATCTGAACGCCATACTGCTCCCCACCGAGGGAACGGTAACGGTGGACGGTATAGACACCAAGGACGGGGAAAAGCTCTTTGACCTGCGTCAGCGCGCAGGCATGGTGTTCCAGAACCCCGATAATCAGATAGTCTCCTCGATAGTCGAGGAGGACGTTGCCTTCGCTCTGGAAAATTTGGGCGTCCCCTATGAGGAGATGCGAAAACGAGTGGACGACAGCCTGAAAGCCGTGGGAATGTACGAGTACAGGCTGCATTCTCCCAGCCAGCTCTCGGGCGGTCAGAAGCAGAGGGTGGCGATAGCAGGCATAATCGCAATGGAGCCCAAGTGCATAATCCTTGACGAGCCCACTGCCATGCTGGACCCACAGGGACGCAGGGAGGTGCTTGCCACCATACACCGCATGAACCGCGAAAAGGGCATAACCATAGTCCTCATCACACATTATATGGACGAGGCTGCGGACTGCGACAGAGTAGTGGTCATGGACAAGGGCGAGGTCGTCCTTGACGATGTCCCCGAGAAAGTCTTCTCGCAGGTGGAGAAGCTGAAGGCTATCGGTCTCGATGTGCCGCAGGTGACAGAGCTGGCATGGGAGCTGATAAAGGCAGGCTGTGATATCTCTCCCGAGATAATCACCGAGGAGGAGTGCGCGGCTGCCATCGAAAAGCTGTTTGCGGAATAGCCGCACAGCTCACAGGAAAGAAAAGGAGAATAGAATTGGCTATCCTTGAAACACAGGAGCTCACATACACCTACAGTCCCGGTACTCCCTTTGAGAAGACCGCTGTGGACCATGTGAGCCTTAAAATAGAAGAGGGCGAAATGGTGGGCGTCATGGGGCATACAGGCTCAGGCAAATCCACGCTCATTCAGCATTTCAACGGACTCCTCAAGCCTACGTCGGGAAAGGTGCTTCTCGACGGAAAGGACATCTGGGCGGACAAGGACAAGATAAGAGATGTGCGCTTTAAGGTGGGGCTTGTTTTCCAGTACCCCGAGTATCAGATATTCGAGGAGACCGTCTACAAGGACATCGCCTTCGGCCCCAGGAATATGGGACTTGACGAGGCTGAGATAAAGCGCCGCGTCCATGAGACCGCAAATGATATAGGTCTTTCGGAGGAGCTCCTTGAGCGCTCTCCCTTTGAGCTTTCGGGCGGTCAGAAGCGCCGCGTGGCTATCGCAGGCGTTATGGCTATGGAGCCTAAGGTGCTCATTCTCGACGAGCCCACCGCAGGTCTTGACCCCGCGGGCAGGGACAAGATACTCGAGCATATCAAGCGCTATCATGAGCGCACAAAGAATACCATCCTCATAGTCTCTCACAGCATGGAGGATATCGCTTCCTTCGCGGACAAGATACTTGTCATGAGCAAGGCAAAGCTCTTCTGCTACGACGAGACGGTAAAGGTCTTCGCAAGAGCCGACGAGATATCCGAGATAGGTCTGGACGTACCCCAGATAACCAAGGTCTTCGGAGAACTCAGACGCAGAGGACTTGACTTCGGCAAGGAGGTCTACACAGTGGGCTATGCCCGTGACCTGCTGCTAAGGAAGCTGAAGGAAAGGGAGGTACGCTGAATGCTGAGAGATATCACCATCGGACAGTATTTCCCCGGAGACAGCGTTATCCACAAGCTTGACCCAAGATTCAAGATAGTGATAACCATTCTCTATATCGTAATGCTTTTTTCCGGCGGCAATTACCTCTGCCTCGCAGTGGGAGCCGTCTTTACCATAGGAGCCATACTTCTGTCGAAGATACCGCTGAAAATGTTCGTGAAGAGCGTCAAGCCGCTGTTTATCTTCCTTATGATAACAGCTGTCATAAACCTGTTCTTCATGAGCCGCGGAAATGTGCTGCTGCATTGGAAATTCATAAAGATAACAGACGAAGGCGTACACACCAGCGTGTTTATGGTCATAAGGATAGTCCTTCTTATCATGGGAAGCTCACTGCTGACCTACACTACCTCGCCCATAACCCTGACCGACGCCATAGAGCGGCTGCTCTCGCCGCTGAGAAAGATAAAGTTCCCCGTACATGAGCTGGCGATGATGATGTCCATAGCGCTCAGATTCATCCCCACACTCATCGAGGAGACGGACAAGATAATGTCCGCACAGAAAGCCCGTGGAGCCGAAATAGATACAGGAAGCTTCACGACGAGAGCAAAGAACCTCATCTCCATACTTGTTCCCCTGTTCATCTCCGCGTTCAGACGCGCGGACGAACTGGCTACGGCTATGGAGTGCCGCTGCTACCACGGCGGCGAAGGCAGAACGCGCCTCAGACAGCTGAAGTCTGCCCCACGCGACTATATCGCACTGGGTGTGACTGCCCTGTTCCTTGCGGGAGTTATAGTTCTGGGAAGGCTGTTCTGACAAGAACAAAAGAGAGGGTAAAAATGAACAAAGAGGAAAAAAGAGCCGCAAGGCGCACAAGGCTTGAGCGGTTCAGAAAAGGAAAATTCTACGGGATACTGTACGATAAGGGAGTCCTGTACTTCCTGCTTTCGTTCCTTATCCCATTTGCGATAATGCTGTATGCCTTCGGCATTTACGGCATTCATCCCTTCGGAGACAGGCAGATACTTGTTGTCGACCTGTGGCATCAGTACTACCCGTTTTTCAGGGTGGTACACGAGAAGCTGACAAGCGGCGGCTCCTTCCTGTACTCATGGGAAAACGGTATGGGCAGCAATTTCCTGTCGCTCATATCCTATTACGCGGCAAGTCCGCTGAACTGGCTCTCGGTATTCTTCGGCGAGGGCAATGAACGTGACGCGCTTACGTTCATACTGGCGGCAAAGATAGGTTTCGCAGGAGCCTTTTTCAGCACATTCCTGCGGTATACATACAAGCGCAGGGACTTCACCATATGTATGTTCTCGGTGATGTACGCCCTTTGCAGCTATACTCTGGGCTATTACTGGAACGTAATGTGGTTCGACACCATAGCACTGTTCCCTCTGGTGATGACGGGCATCGTCATGATATGCCGCGAGGGAAAATGGAAGGTGTTCACCTTCGGTCTCGCGCTGTCACTCATAGCAAACTACTATGTGGGATATTTCACCTGTATATTCTCGGTATTCATGTTCGCCTCGGCAAGCATCATCGAGTGCAGGGGCATTAAGGACTGGTTCAGGAAGCTTTTCCTGATGATACGCTCCTCAGTCCTCGGAATAGGTCTGGGAGCCTTCATCCTCCTGCCTGCATACTGCGGATTACAGCTCACATACAGCGCAAACAACACCATGCCCCGTGAGATGTCCTTCTATGAGGACTGGAAGAAGATATTCGCAAATCTGCTCTCATACAATGAGCCCACAAAGGTGGACGGACTTCCCAACTTTGCCTGCGGAATGCTGGCGGTGCTCCTCTTCGGAGTGTTCCTGCTGTCATTCGGCATAAAGATAAGGGAGAAGGTATCGTCACTGATAATGCTGGGCATCATCGCCGTGAGCTGCAACATGAATATCCTCAACTTCATCTGGCACGGCTTCCACTTCACCAATCAGATACCATACAGATTTGCTTTTATATTCAGCTTTGTACTGGCGGCGTCGGCGTTCAGGGCGCTGGATATCATGCTCAAAAAGGGCATAAAGATATACCAGCTCATACTGATGCCCATAGCTCCGGTTGCGGTGTTCGTCCTCAACCGCATGGTAGAGGGTGACGCCTTCAAGCCCACACAGGCTTTCAAGAGCTCCATCGTCATCACCATAGCCTTCTGGCTCATATTCATAGCGGCGAAGATATTCCCCTTCAAGACTGCAAAGAGGAGAAACGTGCTGCTGACATTTGCCCTTACGGCAGCGGTGCTCAGCGAATTCGTCAGCAATGCACAGATAGGCGTCAGGACCGTGGACACCACAGGCTACTACGACTACCCTGCAAGCTACGGTGACGTAAAACCGCTTCTTGACAAGGTGAAAAGCAGTGATAAGGACCTTTTCTACCGTCTGGAGATGACTCAGACCTACACCCTCAACGACAGTGCGCTGTACGGATACCGCGGAGTATCGCAGTTCTCGTCGGCAGCAAATGTCTCGGTGACGACCATGTTCAAGCGTCTGGGACTCTACGCCTCGGAGGCTGGAAACAGATATTATTACAGAACTTCTACCCCTGTTGTAAATTCACTTCTGGGAATAAAATACATCATCAAGAAGGGCGGCACACTCAACTCAGAGGGCTGGGTGCTTGAAGAGGAGGACTCCTCGGGAAGCACACATCTCTACAAGAACCGCTATCCTCTGTCAATGGGCTTCATGGTCAAGGACAAGGTGCTCCTCATGGAGGACAACGGCGGCGCCAATCCTTTCGAGTATCAGAACGACCTTATCCGCAGGGTCTCAGGCGTGGAGGACAAGCTTTTCGTTCCCCAGCCCGTGGCTCTTGTGGAATACGACGGACTTGAAGTAACAAAGAACGGCTACGGAAACTATACATTCCAGAACGACTCAGATGAGCCCACAGGAAGCGCTTTATACACCTATGACTGCATCGACGGCAGCTACCTTTACGGCTATGCCAACGGTACGGGCGGCACCTGCGATTCCCTTGAGATAAAGTGCGGCGATGATGTGGTGGACTCGGGCAAGCTCATAGAGAGCTACCCCATAGTCTTCCCCATGGGCAACGGTCAGGGCGGAGAGACCTCAACAGTGAGGATAACCTCCAACAAGGACCACAAGACAGGCAACTTCAAGCTGATGATATACGCTCTTGATACGAAGATATTCGACAGGGCTTACGACGAGCTTGCCGATGAACAGCTCAATATAACCGAGTTTTCCGACAGGAAGATAAGGGGAGAGCTCACCGCAAAGGAAGACGGCATACTCTTCCTGTCCATTCCTTACGAAAAGGGCTGGAAAGTATACGTTGACGGCGAACGGGCAGAGACCTTCAAGCTCCTTCAGGCTATGACAGGCGTAAAGGTCTCTGAAGGCAGCCACGATATCCGCATAGAGTATACCCCTGAGGGCTTCCCTTTGGGTGTGACTATATCTTTCGTCAGTCTCGGACTGATAATACTGGCAATGCTTCACGACAGAAGAAGGCTGCGCCGGCGCAGGAGAACAGCTCCCGCAGAGGAGGCTCCGCAGGAGGAGCTTCAGGAGCAGCCGCCCTTCAACTACAGGGCTGAGGTCTACGATCAGGTCTGCGAGTCCCTCATAGGCGAGGACGTAGGCAGGGTCGAGGACACCGAGGTCATACTGTACGACGGAAGCAAAAAGCCCGAAAAGGAGGTCGATGATGCGAAATCTGAAAGTGACCATAGCGTACAGGGGGACTAAGTATCACGGCTTTCAGCGGCAGAGCAACGCGGTAACGGTGCAGGAGGTGCTGGAAAAGGCGCTGTCAAAGGTGCTCAACGAGCCTGTGACCATTACGGGCTGCTCAAGGACGGATACGGGAGTCCACGCCAATATGTTCTGCTTCAATGTAAAGACAAACAGCAGGATACACTGCCTCGGCTTTTGCAGAGGAGTGAACGGCGAGCTTCCCGATGACATATCCATACTCAGCTGTGAGGACGTTCCCGAGGACTTCCACGCGAGGTTCGACTGCAAGGGGAAGGAGTATATCTACAAGATCCACTGCAGCGAATCGAAAAATCCCTTTGCCGCAGATCTTATGCTCCATTACAGGAGAAAATTCGACATCGAAGCGGCAAGAAAGGCGGCACAGTACTTTGTGGGGACTCATGATTTCTCCTCATTTTGTGCCGATTGCACAAATGTTTCCACGACGGTAAGGACTATTTATTCCTTCAGAATAGAAAATAGTGGAGATTCTGTGATAATGCTTGTAAAAGGCAACGGTTTTTTGTATAATATGATTAGGATAATGGCAGGGACTCTGCTGGACGTAAGCGAAAAGCGCATCTCGCCCGACGATATCCCCGCTATCCTTGCCGCAAAAGACCGCTTGAAGGCAGGCAGAACAGCCATGGCTCACGGACTGTACCTGAACCGCGTGTTCTACAGTGAGGATGAGCTTATGAAAGATACATACTGATGAGGCGGCTCTCATCAGCAAGAACAAAGATAAGGAGGTGTCAGTGTGCCGAAAATGTATGACGCCGATGATATAGTCGATCTTAAAAATCGCAAAAGACGGCGGAAAAGACTTATGCGGTTTCTGACTATCCTGCTTATAGCGGGCATTGGAACGGGTCTTTATTTTACCCGTGACAAGTGGTATAATAAGTTAAGGGGTATAGGAGAACAGTACAGGACTATCGTCAACTCGGGACAGCTGGCTGAGGGAAACTTCCCGATAGAGGTCAGCAGCGGATCTGATTACCAGTTTGAACTTACAGACAGGAAAATGATCGTGATGAGCGATACCTATACTTACTTCTACGATACTGACGGAGCGCTTCTGAGACGCCGTCAGCATACATACACCAACACGGTGCTCCGTGCAGCAGGGGGAAGAGCCCTGCTCTATGAAAACGGAGGGAACGAGCTCTGTGTGGAGGATGAGGATCAGATCATCTACACCAAGACTCTTCCGAAGAATCTCATACTCTTCGCAAGGATAAGCGAGGAGGGTTATACGGCTGTTGTCACAACTTCCGACAAATACAGCTGTGAGATCATCGTATATGATAAAAGGGGAAAGGTCATATACGAAAGAAAATGTATCGAAAAGGTCAGTGACCTGAGCTTCATAGAGAGGAGCAAGGGCTGTGTGCTGAGCTATATCTCGGCAGAAAACGGTCAGCTCGTCACTAATGTTCAGGAGATCGACTTCAGCGAAAACGGTGAGCACTGGACATCCCCGGGACTGAATACCCTCGGACTTGATGTTTTTGGCTACGGAAAGGGCGCTTTCGTGCTGGGCACGGACGCCTGCGGCTATGTTGATGACAACGGTCAGATAAGCTCGTATTACTCCTACGACGGCAAGCTCGTTGCAGGCGCAAGCGAGGGCGGCAATTCAGCCGTTATCGTCAACGACGACGACAGAAGAAAATACGTTATGGCTATATTCAAGGGCGGCAATACCGAAGCCCGTATTATCGAGCTGGACAAGCCCTCAATAGATGTAACTATATATGAGGATCTCGTTTACGTTATGTGTCAGGGACAGATAAATGCCTTTGACTTTAACGGCGGGCTGCGCTCTGTCGCCGAGGTCAGCGACTCTTACACCGGATTCCTTCGCAGCGACGATCATATTTTCCTGAAGGGCTATAATAAAATAGACCGTATAGACTATGAAAGCTGATTTTTGGTACGATCAATCCATATTCGAAGGGAGGAAGCGTCACCTTATCAAATGACGCGATCTATATGGGAGTACAATTCTGGTGGTTTTATGATGTTATCGCAGTTGCAACAGTCCTTATCTGCTTATTCATCACTGTAAAAAGAGGTTTTTTCAAGGCAGCAGTATCGCTGCTGGGTTATGTATTGGCATTGTTTATCGCACTGTCCCTCAGCTCGTCTATCAGCAGCTCTATCTACGACAAATCTATCAGAGAGAGCAACGTCAAGAAGATGGATCAGGCTCTTTCCGAGAGCGAGTTCACCGAGGAGCTTGCTAAATTCCTTGAGTCACAGGGATACAATATCAAGGTCGATATGGATAAGCTCTATGGCATTTATGTCACGGGCGAAGATGTAGACAGCAATATCTACCGGTATGTCAACAATATCAACGGCAGAAAGGTTGACGAAGAGGCTATATTCTACAATAAGCTCCATGAAGGATATGCCACTATCATGAGCGGCTTTGTCTCAAAGCATCTCAGCGAGTATTCCGCAGAGTATGCAGCAGAGGAGATAAGAAAAAATCCTACCAAGATCTATGAATTCATGAAGCTCATGGACGAACCCGACAGCAGAAGACTTCCTGCCGAGTTTGTGGTGGATAATTACCTCAAGACACCCTATGTCTCTGTTATCAAGCTCATAACCCTTATTGTTATGCTTATAATATTCCTCGTTCTTACCATCATAATATCAACTACGGCAGGTAAGAACGATAAGATGGAACCCAGCCTCGTCACCCATGTCATTTCGGGCCTCATCGGCTTGTTCAAGGGTGCGGTAATGGTGTTCCTGATAGCGGTAATGGTCCGCCTCTATGTGGTATTCGGAAGCAATAAGATGCTCTTCTTCAACCACGAGGCTATCGACAATACCTATATCTTCAAGTACGTTTACGACTTCGTAAAGAGTATGTAAGCCTGCTTGTAAACAGCGCCCGCGGTATGCGGAACAGCGCATAGAAATTACTACAGGAGGAACTGCCTGATGATAATGTGCAGTAAATGCAAAAAAAGACCTGCGGTGGTGTTCATCACCTCCGTTCAGGGCAGCGAAAAGAAAAACGAGGGTCTGTGCCTTTCTTGTGCAAGGGCACAGAATATCCCGCAGATAAAGGAGTACATGGATAAGCTGGGCATCACCGACGAGGAGCTGGATCAGCTCTCGGATCAGATGATGGGTATGCTGGACGGCGACAGCTTTGAAATGGGCGGCTCAGGTGTGCTTCCCGACTTTATCACAAATATGTTCGGCGGCGGCAGCGGAGACGACTCTGAGGGCGGAGATAAGCCCGATGACGCCGGCTTCGACCCGAGAAGCCTTTTCGGCGGCGGACGCTCCGATGACAAGCAGTCCGACAACAAGGAGAAGAAGGGGCTGTTCGGGCGAAATAAGGAGAAAAAACCGAGAGAACCCAAATTCCTCGGAAGCTATTGCACAAACCTGTCACAGAAGGCTGCTGACGGCAAGCTGGACAATATCATCGGCAGAGACAACGAGATAGCAAGAGTTATACAGATACTTTCAAGACGTACCAAGAACAACCCCTGCCTCATAGGCGAGCCCGGTGTCGGCAAGACCGCCATCGCCGAGGGTATAGCGCTCCGCATCAACGAGGGAAATGTTCCCTTCAACCTTGCGGATAAGAAGGTATATCTCCTCGACCTCACCGCTCTTGTTGCGGGAACTCAGTTCCGCGGACAGTTCGAGAGCCGTGTAAAGGGTCTTGTGGACGAGGTAAAGCGCGAGGGCAATATCATACTCTTTATCGATGAGGTACACAATCTGGTCGGCGCAGGAGACTCTGAGGGCTCCATGAACGCCGCCAATATCCTGAAGCCCGCTCTTTCAAGAGGCGAGGTGCAGGTCATCGGTGCCACCACATTCGGCGAGTACCGCAAGTATATCGAGAAGGATTCGGCTCTCGAGCGCCGTTTCCAGCCCGTTACCGTAAACGAGCCCACCATCGAGGACACAGTAAATGTTCTTGTGGGCATAAAGAAATACTACGAGGAGTTCCACAAGGTCCACATCTCAGATTACCTTGTAAGAGTATGCGCTGTTCTCTCAGAGAGATACATCACAGACCGCTTCCTGCCCGATAAGGCTATCGACCTTATGGACGAAAGCTGTGCATACGCCTGCATACGCTCTCCCGAGATAGGCGAGTACGAAAAGCTCAAAAAGGAGATAAAGGTACTGGAGGACATGGAGAAGTCCATTGCCGAGCAGGATGAGATAGACTATCAGGCTCTTGCAGAGGTAAAGGGCAAGCTCATACACATCCGCGAGACAGAAGCCGAGCTCAGGGAAAAGGCTGAGAACGTAAATGTTGAGGAGTCGGATGTCACCAAGGTCATCGAGCGCTGGACGGGTATCCCTGCGGCTAAGATAGCAGAGAACGAGTTCCTGAAGATATCGAGGCTGGAGGGTGCTCTCAGGAAGAGAGTCATCGGTCAGGACGAGGCTGTGTCGGTACTCACAAGAGCTATCAAGCGCACAAGAGTACAGCTCAGCAAGCGCCGCAGACCTGCTTCATTCGTGTTCGTGGGCCCCACAGGCGTAGGTAAGACAGAGCTGGTAAAGGCACTTGCCGAGGAGCTCTTTGACTCTCCCGATCCGCTCATCAGACTGGATATGACCGAGTATATGGAGAAGCACTCCGTTGCGAGAATGATAGGCTCGCCTCCCGGATACGTCGGCTACGATGAGGCAGGACAGCTCACCGAGAAGGTCCGCAGAAAGCCCTATTCCGTAATACTCTTTGACGAGATCGAGAAGGCTCACCCCGACGTCATGAATATACTCATGCAGATTCTTGACGAGGGCAAGGTGGACGACGCTCACGGAAGAACAGTAAACTTTGCCAATACCATCATCTGTATGACCTCTAATGCAGGCTCTACGGACAAGAGCATAGGTGTGGGCTTCAACCGCACAGAGAACGAAATTTCAAGAGACAAGGCTATGAAGGGGCTGAGAGAGTTCCTCCGTCCCGAGTTCATCAGCCGTATAGACGAGATCGTTGTGTTCAAGGATCTCACCAAGGAGAACTTTGCAGACATCGCCGCTCTCATGATCGACGAGATGAAGGAGCCCCTTGCGGAAAAGGATATCACCGTGGACTACACCAGACAGGCTCTGGAGCTCATTGCCGAGAAGTCCTTCGGAAAGCCCTACGGCGCAAGAGATATCCGCAGAGTCATCCGCGACGAGGTGGAGGATCAGGTTGCTGAGATAATTCTCGAGCGCGGCTCTGAGATCAATAAGATAAGCATTTCCTGTGACGGCGACAAGATAATTGTTGAGGGCAGCAAGGAGGCTACTGAAAATGAAGCGTAAATTACTGTCACTCATAGCAGTTATGGCTGCTGCGGCAGCCTGCTTCACAGGCTGTCTCGATTCGGGAAAGAGCAGCTCGGGAGCTTCTACGGCTTCCGAGGAGACAACTGCCGCCGAGTCATTTACCAATGACGAAGGCGAGGAGCTTTCCGAGAGCATGGAGCTCATGTACGTCAAGTTCAGGGACGTCCCCGCGCTGGAGAGCGGTCCTGTACTGAAGCTCAGCGACACCACTGCAAAGCCCGGCGATATAGCTGAGGTAACTGTATCCGTAACAGGTGCAGCCGACCAGTGGAGTATGTGCGGAATACATATCACATACCCCGATGTGCTGGAGTGTCAGCTGGACGACCCGGTGGAGCTTTACGCAAAGTATGAGCCGGGCGAGGCTGTAAAGAAAAACGCTGGCTTCGTGGCTATGGACTGGGAGGACAATCTTGCTCCCGAAATGATAAGAGAGCATAACAAGTCACTGTTCTTTACCACCATGTTCATGGACGACAAGGGCGGCGACGGAGATATCGCCACATTCTACTTCAAGGTCCCCGACGATGCTCAGCCGGGTACGGTATACAAGCTCAGCTACTACTACATGGACTCGGATATGTTCCGCAATTCGGAAACGGATATGTCCTTTGAAAAGTATGCCTTTGAGCACCTTCAGGACGGAAGTATAACCATAAGATAAGTTTTACGGAGCTGCGGCGCATAAGTGCGGCAGCTCCGTATGTTTCTGAGAAAGGAAGTACATAATGAATAAAAAGGAAACAGCAGAGATAAAGAAGAATTTCTCCGACAAGAGCGGATTTTTCATCATGGAAAGAGTTCTTACAGCGTTCATCGACGCGGACAAGAATGTCCGTTATCACAACGTCAGCTCATGTCTCACCATGCCTGTTGAGGAGCACGATGTCTACGACGAGACTCTGAAAAAGGTGCTGAACACCAATGTGGGCAAGGCTTTTGTGGAGTATGAGTTCCCCAACGAGGCTTATGACGAGGGACAGCCTCAGAACATCCTCTATACACTGCTTACCTCCGAGCTGAAGGACGATGCAGCCTGCGAGGACTTCCTCAACCATATCGCCAACAATATCGCCTATACGGGACCCTTTGCGGTAATAACCTCCTACTGCACATACACTATCCGCAAGAAGGACAAGAACGACGAGTTCGCTGATGGCGAGGACGAGATATACCGCTATATCCTCACAGCTATCTGCCCCGTGAATACAAGCAAGGACGGCTTTATTTTCGACAGCGTGGGCAACGAGATAACCAAGAAGGTGAATACCGAGCTCATCATCAGCAAGGCTCCCTCGGACGGCTTTCTTTACCCTGTTTTCAGCAACAGGAGCTCCGATATCAACCATGTTATGTACTACACCAAGAATGTGAAGTCTCCTAACGTATCGGTGGTTGAGAACGTGCTGGGCTGCACCTTTGTGATGTCGGCAGAGAGTGAAAAGAGCAGCTTCCAGAGCATACTCAAGAACGTTGTTGGCGAGGACCTTGACTATATGCTCATAAAGACCGTGAACGAGAAGATACAGGAGGTCGTGGACGACAGCAAGGACGAGACCGACAAGGTGGTCATCGACAATGCCAAGCTGAAGGATATCCTTGTAGATGTGGGACTTCCCGAGGAGAGAGTTAACATGGTGGAGCCCGTATACGAAAAGGTCTGCGGCACAGCTCCGCTTACTGCGGCAAATCTTGTAGAGAACAAGACAGTTCTCACCTCACCGGGCATCACCGTTAACATCAAGCCCTCGGCGGCAGATAAGGTGCGCACAAGTGTGGTGGACGGCAGAAGATGCCTGCTCATTGATATTGACGACCCCACCATTGAGATAAACGGACTTCCCGTTACTCTGTAATATAAATCATAATTTAGCTCCGCTAAATTATGATTTAAGCCGTTAGCCCATAGCCATTAGCATAATGTAGGGGACGCCGCCCTCGGCGTCCCGAAAAATTCGTATTATAGTGGCGATTATCATCCGCTCAATCAAGGGACGCCCTCACTTGCAGGGCGTCCCTCTTTCAAAAACAGTCCACCGGACTGTTT
>JAFWTA010000026.1 GCA_017519145.1 Ruminococcus sp. | reverse complement strand
GTGAGTACCGAGCGGTGCCGCCGCGCTCTTTCGTTCAGCACGGTAAAGAGCTGGCTCCTTGTAAACTCGTTCACCTGCTCCGTACCCAGATCGTCTATGATCAGCAGGTCGGAGGAAAACAACCATAAGAAAAAGAAGAAGAAAAAGAAGAAGACCTTCGCACAGAAGCTGAGAGGGCTTTTCCCCGGAAAGGGAGACAGCGTTCTCGAATGTGTGAGAAAAATAGTATTTCTCGGTTCCGTGGCAGCTATATTCGTCTGCGGTTACCTTGTGGGCGATTACTACTACGAGCTGTGGGCAAGTAAGCACAAGACCGAGAATATCATGGAAATATACGACATCTACGACGGCAGGGAGGCTACTACCGTTGCCGTTGAGGATGAAGGTGAAACAAGGATAAGGTTCGAGGGGATGCTGGACGGAGCGCGCAAGCTCTGGGACCAGAACCACGATATCGTGGGAGTTATCAATATCCCTGATACACCTGTGAACAATCCTGTGATGCAGGCCGATGACAATGACAAATACATGAGAAGAAAGTTCGACCTCAGTGAGAACAGGGCGGGCGAGATATTCCTCGATTACAGAAACCACTTCGACGAGGTGGGCGAGGACGGCTATCTCAAGTGCCCCAACTCGGGAAATCTGGTCATCTACGGACACAATATGCTTGACGAGCAGATGTTCGGAAGCCTTAAATGGTACCAGAGAAATGAGGATTACTACGGCAAACACCCTATAATCTATCTCAGTTCAAATTACCGGAAATACACTTATAAGATATTTGCCTACTTCATTCTGGACATCGGAGACGAAACTGATACCAAGTTTGAATGCTGGAACGAGCTTGAGTTCTCTGACGAGAATGAGTTCTACGGCTTTGTCAACGAGGCTAAGAGGAGATCCCTCCGACTTAACGACGTTGATGTGAAGTACGGCGATCCGCTCATAACTCTTTCTACCTGCAACACCACGCTTCCCGACGAGGATGCGGGACGCCTTATAATCATGGCGAGACTGGTCAGGGACGGCGAAGATCCTATGGCGGGCACACAGAACAGCAAGCCAAATCCCAATATCAAGTGGCCCACAAGTTACTATCAGACTCACCCCAATGAGCGTTACGATCCCAACGCGGAATTTGTTCCATATGGCTGATGGAGGAAGATGAATTATCAATGAGCAAAAAAGCGAAAACTATTGCAGCCTGTGCGGTATGTGCCGCAGCTCTCGGACTGGGCGGATATGCTCTTTTCCTCAACAAGGAAACAGACACAGTCCCTACATTCAGCAATGTTGCCGAGACTGCCGAGCTCACTTCTGAGAATGTGGGCGCTCTCCCGCTGGGCTGGTCTGAAAAGATAGACTATGCACCGTCAGCGGACGGTATGACCGGCAGGGCAAAGTCTCTGCTCAGAGCCAACAAGGACATAGTCGGCTGGCTGAAGATAGACGGTCTCCAGCTGGACTACCCCGTAGTAAAGGACCCCGGCGAGATACCTGCCAACGATCCCTACTACGGTCCCGATGAATATATCCCCGATGCCTTCTACCTTGACCATGACCTTTACAGGAACCACGATCAGGAGGGCACTCTCTATCTGGACTACCGCGATGAGTTCGGAAACGACGAGAGTCAGCACTCCGAAAATCAGGTCATCTACGGCCATGCAATGTGGAACGGAGATATGATGGGCTGTCTCAGGCGCTATCGTCAGGACTTCGATTTCTATGACGTAAGTCCATTTATCCAGTACAGCTCAAACTACAAGACATACGATTATGTTATTTTTGCCTTCCTTATTACCAGCGGAAGCTACAATGCTACCGACTTCCACTACTGGAATATGGAGGAGCTTGATTCAGAAGAGGACTTCAACTTCTATATCGACAACTGCAAAAGCAGATGGATGCTCGATACGGGAGTGGATGTGAAGTACGGCGACCAGCTGCTGACCCTCTCCACCTGCTATGCGGACGAGGATAACTCCCGTTTCTTAGTAGTTGCCAGAAGGCTCAGGGACGGCGAGGTCGCAGGAGACATGACAACTATCCAGCGCACTGAGGAGTGGAAAAAGGCTCAGGAAGAGAAAAAGAAAGAAGCAGAAGAGCAAGATACCCCTCCCAAGAATGACGAATGATTTCAGTAAGCTGACCTTATGTTTTTAAAAGGAGATTGTTATGATTATGCAGAAAATGCTCAAAAGAGCGGCTGCTGCTGTATCGGGAGCACTTGTGCTCTCGGCTACAACAGGCATGGATACTGCGGACAGTACAACGGCTGAGGAGACCTCGGCTGTCACAACTGCTGCGGTGGAAAGCGCTGCGGCTGATGAGACTGAGGCTTCTTCTGCTGCTGCCGAGACTGAAATAGCCGAGGAGGAGCAGAAAATGCCTGAGGACTGGGTCAAGGCTGATATCAGCGACTATGACTCAAGCCTTACGCTCGTAAGCTATGAGCTTGCAACGCCTGAAATGGCAAAAGTCGGCGAGCCTGTGGATCCCTTCGCAGGACTTTCCGAGGAGGAGCGCAAGGCTCTTGAGGAAGAGATCGCCAAGAAGAAGAATGCTCTGAAGAAGGGTACGCCTACTCTTTCCAAGAATGCTGCAAAGAGCAGGAGCAAGGAGCCTACTGCCGTAGAGCTCAAGACCTCCGGCGCTTATGTGGGAGATATCCCCGAATCACAGCCCGATCCCAGCATTGCTGCCCAGCCCGGCGAATTTGCCTTTGTAACATACGGCTGGGGACACGGCGTCGGCATGAGCCAGAACGGCGCCAACTTCTATGCAGCCTATGCAGGCTGGACTTATCAGGATATCCTGTTCCACTATTATCCCGGAACTTACCTGATGAATACGGGACTCACCGATGAGGAGGAGCTTACAATTGCTCATGAGCCTGCGGGCGATACCCTCAAGGTTGTCTCTGAGATAGTCAACCGCGAGGTGGGCGGAAGCTTCTCGTACGAAGCTATCAAGGCTCAGGCAGTTGCAGTATATACTTATATAAAGTATAACGGCGACGACTCGAAGGATCTGAGAGGAAAGCCCAATCCGCCGCAGGTAGTTATCGACGCCTGTGAGGAGGTACTCGGCGAGGCTCTCTATTACGACGATAACTACGCGCTGACCGTATTCTCCGCATCCAGCGGAGGCTGCTCGGCAAACTGCTATGAGGTGTTCTATGCGGATTATCCATACCTCAGAAGTGTGCCCAGCGACTACGACGCAGCCTTTGATCCCCATTGGGGAACAGTTACATATATGAGCGCGGATGTAGTGAAGAAGAAGCTGGAGACAGCTTACCACATCACTCTTTCCGATGACCCCGGCAACTGGATACAGCCTGTTTACTCAGACGAGACAGGCTATGTCACCGAGGTGCTCATAGACGGACAGACCTATGCGAAGGGCTATCCCTTCTCAATGATGATGGGTCTTAAATCATCGAAATTCAGTCTCACATATACATATGACTGATCGCGGTATACCGCATATATAGAGGAACAAAAGAAATAAGTCTTTGGATGCAGGAGATCGCCACGGCACTCTATATCCGAAGACTTATTTCGCCTTTTGGGTGACGTAAGGTGAAGCCGAGTGGTGAAAAAAACCTTAAAAACATCCAAAAAGGTGAAGAAAGGTGAAAAGCAAGAAAATAATTTAACAATAACAAAAACGTTTGTTTCGTTCCGAACCAACCTTTGGTTAATCATTGAACAAAATCAACAAAAAATAGGCGATTTATGTGTTAATGATTGTGAAATACTCCGTCTTGATATTCTACCCGATTGATGATAAAATAGTTTTAGGGTGAAAAAAGGTGATGGGAAGTGAAATTTTCCAAAAAGTGGTAAATCATTCCTGAGTTTCAAAGGAAAGCGAGGCGAAGTTCGATGGCAGATCTGTTATGCGGTACATATTACCCCAGTATAGATCAGAAAGGCCGTATGAGCTTCCCCACAAAGCTCCGTGAAGTCCTCGGAGCCGAATTTTACCTTTGTCAGGGCCATGATGATGCCTACATCGCCGTTTACTCGCTCGATGCATTTCAGGACTATTGTGAAACGCTCAACTCCATACCCGGTAAGCAGGGAAGCGACATAAGACGTAAGCTCCTTGCAGGTGCAGATAAGCAGGTCCCCGATAAACAGGGACGTATCTTCATCACCCAGCAGCTCAGAGATCACGCAGGCATAACCGACGAAGTCGTTGTTATCGGCGCGAACAGAAGATGCGAGATATGGAATAAGGCTAAATGGGAGGAATTCAATAACAACATCTCTCAGGAGGAGATCAACAACGCGCTTGCGGATCTCGTTCTGTGATACGGACGTTTTTGTCTTTGTTCCGACACCCGTCGGATTAAGGAGAGTTTTAGCTAATGGAATTCAGCCATATACCTGTTATGCTTGAGGAATGTCTCGACGGTCTCAACATCCGTCCCGACGGTATCTATGTTGACGGTACCGCAGGAGGTGCAGGCCATTCCTCTGCAATAGCAGCCCGCCTTGGCGAAAAAGGCAGACTGATCGCTCTTGACAGAGACCCCGATGCAGTCGCAGTTGCGACGGAAAGACTTGCGGTCTATAAGAATGCGAAGGTGTTCCACAGGAACTATTCGGAAATAAGAGCGGTCCTCGATGAACTCGATATCGGGTACGCCGACGGTATCCTTATGGATCTGGGCGTATCTTCATTCCAGCTCGACGAGGGAAGCAGAGGCTTCTCGTACCACTCTGATGCTCCGCTGGATATGCGTATGAGCAAGGAGGGAATGAGCGCTGCCGATGTAGTCAATACCTATACCGAGTCTGAACTTGCAAGGATAATATTCGAGTACGGAGAAGAAAAATTCTCCCGCAGAATAGCCTCGAATATAGTAAAAGCAAGAGAGACAGCTCCTATAGAGACCACACTTCAGCTCGCTGACATTATAAGAGAAAGCGTTCCTCAGAAGGCGAGACGTGAAAAGAACCCATGCAAAAAGACCTTTCAGGCAATAAGGATAGCAGTCAACGGAGAATTCGAGCACCTTTCAAAAGGGCTTGAGGACGCATTCTTCAGTCTGAAGGCAGGCGGACGCCTTGCAGTAATAACCTT
Source organism: Ruminococcus sp. (assembly GCA_017519145.1). Taxonomy (GTDB): domain Bacteria; phylum Bacillota; class Clostridia; order Oscillospirales; family Ruminococcaceae; genus Ruminococcus. The sequence continues at coordinate 68,893 of JAFWTA010000026.1, read as the reverse complement.
CCATTCCCTCGAGGACAGACTCGTGAAACAGAAATTTGCGGAATGGTGCAGGGGCTGTATATGTCCACCGGATTTTCCCCAATGTGTATGCGGTCATAAGCCGCAGGGGAAGCTTATAAACAGAAAGCCCATTGAGGCTAAAGAACAGGAACTCGAAAGAAACAACAGAAGCAGAAGCGCTAAGCTCAGAATAATAGAAAGGAGTGCGGAAAGCAATGGCTGAAAACACTGTACGCTATTATAACGACGAAAGCTACGATGACGCCGATTCGGACGAGACGACCGATACAGAAGGCGCTCTGCACGACGACTCTGAGCAGAAGCCCGAGATCGAAATGAGCAGGAACGAAGCGAGAAGCGGTTCCATACTCACGATTTTATTCGTATCTCTGCTGGCTGCCGCGCTGCTGGGCTCGGTCATCTATTCACTTGACAAACGCAACACCATGTACAACAAGGTGTCCGCAATGAATGAAAAGCTGGATAGCGCCGAAGCCGAAAACGTAAGACTCCAGTCTGAACTTGACAGTAAGATGAGCGCAAAGAATATAGAAGAATACGCTCAGTCTCTCGGAATGGTAAAGCTTAATTCCTCACAGATCTTTTACATCAAGACTCAGACAGGCGACGTCGTAACAATTCCCGAACAGGAAAAGGGCTTGATCGCGAAAATTAAATCCCTTTTCGATAAGTGCGTGGAATATTTCAGAGGGTAGTACCAATATAAATATAACACATGGACTGCCTGTTATTAAAATGAACACTATCGGCGACAAAAAATATATATATGCCGAAGTTATATGTAGAACACGGAGATACAGCGGGTGATCGGAATAACGGAATTGCAGTTCCCGGGCTTTGGGCGTGAATAAAAGCCCGGGAGCGGCAGTCCCACGCTTGAATAGCGATAAATCCTTCGTCGTATCAGAACAAAAGGACATCCCAGAAAAAAATAAGATGTTCAGAGGCGGGGCACATGAAAACCCTGCCTTATTTATTTATAGATGAATTTTTCACGGAAAGGAAGAATCCTGCGGTGATAAATACCAATCCCTCAAATGCAATGAGGTTCAGGAGCAAGATCGTGATGACAGCGGCATTCAGCCTGCTGTTCACTGCGGTAGCTGCCAACTTTTTCAAGATATCGGTGCTGGATAACAAAAAGTACCAGACCATGGCTAATGACCAGCACTTTGGTTCCATAAGCATATCTGCCCACAGAGGCTCAATATATGACGCAAACGGCTATACCTTTGCCAAGAGCGCCACAGTATACAAGATATTCATTGACCCCCAGAGCTTTCAGGAGGATATGAAGAACCTCGGCAAGCTCATAGAAAAGAGAAATGCGGATAAAGCCAACGGCACCTACACTCCCGTTTATGACGAGGAGGGAAACGAGACCAACGTCCTCCCTGCCTCTACGGACGAGTTCAGAGAGCAGGCGGCTACGTTCCTTGCGTCAAAGCTGTCCGTCACTGCCGACAAGGTCAAGGAGGCTATGGATGCCGAAGGACGCTATGTGGAGTTCAAGACGCAGATAGAGAAGCCTGTTGCAGACGAGATAGCCGAGTTCTTCGGTGATGTGGGCTTTATATCCGTGGGAAGCGTTGAGGATACCAAGCGCTATTACCCTCAGAATGAGCTTGCTGCTCAGGTGGTGGGCTTCACAAACGGCAATATCGCCTACGGCATTGAATCTTACTATGACAGTTACCTCTCGGGCGTAGACGGCAGAACGGTTTCTGCGGTAGACTCAAACGGCAAGGAGCTGCCTTACAGGTACTCCAAGACCTTCGAGCCCAAGGACGGCTCCGACGTATATCTCACCATAGACAGAGAGCTTCAGTTCATACTGGAAAAGCGCCTTCAGGAGATGTCTGTGGAGCACGAGGTCAAGAACAGGTCCTGTGCAATACTCATGAACCCCCAGACAGGCGCGGTCCTGAGCATGGCTACATATCCCAGCTTTGACCTTAACGATCCTATGAAACTTGCCGATGACGGTATGCTTCTCAGGAAGATATTCACCGAGAAGAAGATAGATAATCCTACGGAAAAGGATATTGAGGAATATACTCCCGAAGCTCGTGAGCGTCAGTGGAAGAACAAGTGCATAAGCGAGACCTATGAGCCGGGCTCTGTATTCAAGATAGTTACAGCAGCCTCTGCTATTGAGGAGAAGACCATAGATGTCAACAAGTTCAGCTACAACTGCGAGGGCTTTGTGCTCCGTGATGACGGAACCGAGGTACCGCTGAGGATCAATTGCCATGAAACAGGCGGACACCATGTGCAGGATTTCAAGACAGCTCTCAAGAATTCATGCAACCCTGCGTTTATATCCATAGGAGAATCCCTCGGCATCGAAAAGTTCCATCAGTATTTTGACGCATTCGGCTTTGAGGAAAAGTCGGGTATCGATCTTCCTTATGAGGTCAAGGGCAAGATCCCGCCTCTTAAAGATACACCCGAGGAAAGGGCAATGACCAATATCGACCTTACACTTTCATCCTTCGGACAGTGCGTTACCGTTACTCCTCTGGAGCTCATAACAGCCTGCAGTGCTGTTGTCAACGGCGGCTATCTGCTTGAGCCTTATGTGGTGGACAGAGTGGTGGACAGCGACGGAAACATCGAGCTGAAAAACGAGCGCACCGTAAGACGTCAGGTAATATCCGAGGACACCTCCGCTATTATGCGCGAATCTCTGGAATATGTGGTTGAGAACAACCAGACAGGAAATGTCAAGATCAAGGGCTATGCTATCGGCGGTAAGTCGGGTACATCACAGCGACTCAGTGAAATGGAAAATACTCTGGACGAGAACAAGCAGGAAAACGCTGATATACAGGAGTATGGCGCTTCTTATATCTGCTTTACGCCTGCGGACCACCCAGACCTTATGCTTCTTGTTCTGGCAGATATGCCCTTGGCAGACAGTACAGGACAGTATTACGGAAGCAAGTGTGCAGTTCCCTGTGCAGCAAAAATACTGGAGGAAGTCCTCGAATACATGGACAAGAGCCCTGAGTACAGCGAGCTTGAGCTGAAGAACCTTGACATAAAGATACCTCTCGTAAGGGGCTCATCTATCGACGACGCCAAGAAGACACTTCTCGGGCTGGGCATCATGGAGGACCACATCGTGACCGTCGGAAGCGGTATCGAGGTAGTGGAGCAGTCTCCCAAGACGGGAATGTCCATATCCAAGGACGGATATGTTTACCTTTACACCGAAAAGGGCAACACGACCGACCCCGTAACGGTGCCCGATCTGACAGGCTACTCTCCCGAGGCGGTAAACCAGACCATCTATGCCTACGGACTGAACTATGTTTCAAAGAACATTGTCGGCGATCAGGAAGATGCCTATGTGGAGAGCCAGAGCATCGAGGGCGGACTTATGGTGGAAAAGGGTACTACTATCGAGGTGAAGTTCAAAGCACAGCAGTTCAACGATTAAAGATATAAATAAAGAAAAAGACAGGAGGCAGACAAAAATGAAATTACGCGATCTTATCGAAAATAACGCCGTAACAGCCATAGGCGATACAGAAATAAGCTCCGTGACCGACGATACGCGCAAGGTGACTGAGGGCAGCCTCTTTGTCTGCGTAAAGGGCGGCAGCTTCGACGGACATACGGCTGCAAAGGAAATGCTTGAAAAAGGCGCGGCGGCAGTGGTCTGCGAGCGCGATCTGGGACTTGGTGACAGACAGATACTCACCGACAATTCCAGAAAGCTCTACGGACAGATCTGCTCGGCGTGGTTCGGTCATCCCGAGCGGCGAATGAAGATGATAGGCGTTACGGGCACCAACGGCAAGACTACCATAACCAACGTCATCAAGCATATACTCACTAAAAACGGCCGCAAGACAGGTCTTGTGGGTACAATACAGAACGAGATAGGGGATGAGGTGCTCCACACGGACAATACCACTCCCATGACCTATGATTTCATGCAGCTCCTTGCGAAGATGGCAGACGCAGGCTGTGAGTATGTGGTCATGGAGGTCTCCTCCTTCGGACTCTGCCAGTACAGGATAGGAGCTTCATACTTCGATGTGGCGGTATTCACGAACCTGACTCAGGATCATCTTGACTACCACAAGGATATGGAGGACTACTATCAGGCAAAGAAAATGCTATTTGACATCTGCGATACAGCTATAATCAATGCGGACGACGACTACGGCAAGAGGCTTTACGGCGAGGTCAGCTGCAAAAAGCTCAGCTTCAGCGTAAAGGAGAACGCGGATTACTATGCCGACGGCATTAAGATAAAGTCCACAGGCTCCAGCTTCTGGTTCTGCAGCGGCGACAAATCCCACCTGATAAAGACAAGGATGCCGGGAGCATTCAATGTGTCCAACATCACGGCAGCTATCGCTGCCTGCCTCGAGGAGGGACTGTCCATCGACAATATCATTCCCGCCATTGAGGAATACAACGGCGTCAAGGGACGCTGCGAGGTCATCCCCACGGGCAGGGACTTCACCGTTATCTGCGACTATGCTCACACTCCCGACGCTATCGAGAATATCCTCAGGAGCGTAAAGGAGTACACCGAGAACGATCTCATCTGCCTGTTCGGCTGCGGAGGAAACCGCGATGCCGCAAAGCGCCCGAAAATGGCGAGAGCGGCTGCAAAATACGCCGACAAGCTCATAATAACCTCGGATAATCCCCGAAACGAGGACCCTGAGGCGATCATAAAGGATATCCTCGCAGGTATCGATAATTCGCCTGTTAACTATGATGTTGTCACCGACAGGCGGGAAGCTATATATCATGCCTTGAAAATTGCTGAAAAAGGTGATATAATAGTTCTTGCGGGCAAGGGACATGAGGACTATCAGATCCTTGCAGGCATGGAACATATCCACTTCGACGAGCGCGAAGTGGTAGCTGAGGGGCTCAGGCTCCTCGAGAATTAAAAACTGGAGTTGTTTTAATAAAATGTCTTTCTGGATAATCGATCTTATAACAGCACTTTTGTCATTTGTTATTGCAGGTGTTTCGGGTATCTTTCTGGTACCCTTCCTGCACAGGATAAAATTCGGTCAGCCCATCAAGACCGAGGACGGACCCAAGTGGCACGCCAAGAAACAGGGAACTCCCACAATGGGAGGCTTCATGTTCATCATATCCACAGTTATCACCTCTATCGCAGGCTACTGGATATACAGGTGGAAAACAGGCATAGACACCACCGATAAGGACAGCTTCAAGCCCTTTTATCTGCTGCTCAGCGTTCTGCTGTTCTCTGCGGCATTCGGACTTATAGGCTTCATTGACGATTATACCAAGGTCGCCAGAAAGAATAACGATGGACTTACACCGTGGCAGAAGATAGCCCTCCAGCTGGTTTGCGGCGCAGGCTTCCTCTTTGCGGTAAGATGCTTCGGAGACAAGTCCACAAAGCTCGACCTTGGCTTCTGGACCTCGCCCTCACTGGGAATATTCTACTATATCCTCATGATGGCGGTAATAATCTACCTTACGAATGCGGTAAACCTTACAGACGGCGTTGACGGTCTCTGCGGCTCGGTCACATTCGTGGCGATGCTGGTATTCACGGTATGCTGCTCAATACTGAAGCAGAATGAGATGTCATGCTTCACAATGGCACTTGCAGGCGGCTGTCTCGGCTTCCTGCTGTGGAACCTCAATCCCGCAAAGTGCTTCATGGGCGACACGGGCTCCATGTTCCTCGGCGCGGCGGTTACAGGCGTGGGGCTTATCCTCCACAAGCACCTGCTTCTCCTCCTCGCAGCTCTGGTCTACATCATCGAGGCACTGTCTGTAATGATACAGGTGCTCTACTTCAAGTACACCAAGAAAAAGTACGGAGAGGGACGCCGTATATTCAAGATGACGCCTATCCACCATCACTTTGAGATGAGCGGCTTCAGCGAATACAAGATAGTGATAACTTTTTCGCTCTGCGGCATTATCTTCGGAGTTCTGGGCATAATCACACTGATGGTATTTTAATAGTCAGGTCGGACCATAAGGAGGAAAAATGGCGGCAACCAAAACTGAAAAGAAAAAGCGTCCTGCTGTCCCGAACCCTTTTTCGGGGGGCAGGCGCGGTGATATAAGTCTGTCTTTCTTTGCATATGTAATGATACTGCTTGTTGTGGGCATAGTAATGATGTCCTCGGCGAGCTACGCTTGGGCATACAGCGAGCACGGGGGAGACGGACTTTACTACGCTAAAAATCAGGCGAAGAATGCCGTTATCGGCTTCGTTGCTATGATTTTTTTCATGAAGATGGATTATCACAACTTCAAGAACCTGAAGCTCCCCGTGCTGAAAAAGCTGAACATCGCAGGACTGCTTTATATCATCGGAGGAATACTTCTCATCGCCGTTCTTCTTATCGGTAACGACGAGGGCGGCTCCATGGGCGCGAGAAGATGGATAGACATCGGTCCTCTCAACCTCCAGCCCTCCGAGGTGGCAAAGCTGGCACTCATAATCTTCTTTGCATACAGCATGGAGCGCGACGGTCAGAAGATGAACACCTTTACCACAGGTATTATCAAATACGCGGTGATACTTGGCGTGTACGTCCTGCTCATCGCCCTTGAAAAGCACATTTCGGGTATCATACTCATCGGCACCATCGCCGTAGCGATGATCCTCTGCGGCGGAGTCAACAAAAAGCACTTCCTCGCACTGGGCGCAGGAGCTCTCGGATTTGCCATAGCCTATATCTCGTGGCAGGCACAGGTACCGGGAAGCTACGTTGCGGTCCGTATAAAGTCATGGCAGAACCCGTTTGCCGATAAGCTGGGCGACACATGGCAGACTGCAAACTCACTTATCGCCATAGGCTCGGGCGGACTTTTCGGACTGGGTCTTGGAAATTCCCGTCAGAAGTATCTTTATCTTCCCGAGACCAAGAACGACTTCGTATTCCCCATAGTCTGTGAGGAGCTTGGCTTCGTGGGAGCCCTTGCTATTATAATAGTATTCTTCCTTCTCATCGTAGAGGGTTACTCCATAGCAGTCCGCTGCAAGGACCGTTTCGGTATGCTCATCGCAGTGGGTATCACCACCCAGATCGGCATACAGACCGTCCTCAATCTCGCCGTTGTAAGCAACCTGATACCAAACACCGGTATCAGCCTTCCCTTCTTCAGCTACGGAGGCACGGCGCTTATAATGCAGCTGGCGGAAATGGGCATCATGCTGAACATATCTCAGCACAGGTACTATCCCGACGAGAAACCCAAGGAGAAAAAGAAGAAAAAACAGCGTGAGAAAGAGCAGATCGCTGAACCAAAAGGAGCATGACCATGAGAGTACTGATAGCCTGCGGAGGCACAGGCGGACATATAAATCCGGGACTTGCCATCGCTGATATCATAAAGAAAAAGTATCCCGATGCGGAGTTCCTCTTTGCAGGTACACCAAAGGGAATGGAGTCAAAGCTTGTACCCAAGGCAGGATATAAGCTTGAGACCATAAAGGTAGCAGGCTTCCAGAGAAAGATATCCCTTGAGAATATCGGAAGGAACGCTAAGGCGCTTGCCTATCTTGCCACATCCGGCAGGAGAGCCAAGCAGATAATCGAGGGCTTCAGGCCCGACCTCGCCATAGGTACAGGCGGTTACGCCGCAGGACCCGTTATCCGCAAGGCGGCAAGAATGGGCATACCTACGGCTATCCATGAGCAGAATGCCTACCCGGGTGTTACAAACAAGCTCCTCTCCAAGGAAGTGGACTATGTTATGCTCACCGTTGAGGAAGCACTGAAGTTCATGGACAAGAGCAAATTCGAGTACAGCGTTACGGGACTTCCCGTGCGCAGCAATATCAATACCATGAGCCGTGAGGAAGCCCGTAAGAAGCTGGGCTTCGACGACAGCTTCACCATCCTCTCATTCGGCGGAAGTCTTGGTGCAGGCTGCATCAACGAGACTATGACCGAGGTCGTGAAGTGGCACACGGGGAAAAAGCTTCCCATCAACCACATACACGGCTACGGCGGAATGGGCAAGGACAGCTTCCCTCAGGCAATGAAGGAAGCCGGCATACCGCTTAAATCCGACAGGCTCCGTATCACAGAGTACATAAACGATATGGATGTTTGTCTTGCGGCTGCCGATCTTGTTATATGCCGTTCGGGAGCTTCCACACTTGCGGAGCTTGAAGCCGCAGGAAAGGCTTCCATACTCATTCCCTCTCCCATCGTTGCAGGCAACCACCAGTACCACAATGCGATGGTGCTTGGAAAGGCAGGCGCGGCAGTGGTCATCGAGCAGAAGGACGTCACCAACGAGCGCATGATAGCTGAGATAGAAAAGCTGTACAATGACAGCGAAAAGGTGAAGAATATGTCTGAAAGTGCGGCAAAGCTCCATCTTACAGACACAAATGAAAGGATCCTGTCCGTAGTCGAGAAACTGATAAAGAAGGGCAGCAATGGAAACAGGTAAGAAAGTTGAAGTGGGCGGAACCGAGCTCAATGTCTATACCGAGGGCAGCGGCAGTCCCACGATCGTGTTCCTTTCCGGGGGCGGAGTTACCTGCCCTGTGCTGGAATACAAGCCGATATACCGCAGAATGTCCAAAAAGTACAGGATAGCTGTGGTAGAAAAGGCAGGCTACGGCTTCAGCGGAGCCATGAAGACTCCGAGGACAATAGAAAATCTTGTCAGCGAGGACAGGGAAGCTCTGCGCAGGGCAGGCATTGAGCCGCCCTATGTGCTTGCACCCCACTCCTATTCGGGGCTGGAGACAGTCTACTGGGCGAATACCTATCCCGATGAGGTCAGGGCGGTCCTCAGCATGGATATGGGCATCCCCGACTATGCGGTATTGCAGGCGGAGGAGGTACCCGATGACAAGAGGGATAAGCTCCTTGCAAAGCAGCACAGGCTGCTGAAAACTATTGCAAAGGACGGGATTCTGGCTAAGCTTTTCAGGAACAAGGCGGAGAATGTCTCAGGTCTTCTCACCGGCAATGAGCTTACCGATGAGGAGAAGAAGATATACCGTCAGCTCTTCTACAAGAACCTCGCCAACAGCGAGTATATCGAGGAGTCACGGCTCATGACCGCAAATGCGGCGGAAGCCGTCGGGACGGGAGTGCTGAAATGCCCCTGCTGCTTCTACATAAGCGACATGAAGGGCATGAGCAAGCAGAAAACATGGCGTCAGGCAGGCGTTGAATACGCCGAAAAATGCGGCGCTGAGATACATTTATCAGACAAAGGGCACATGATGTATGCCCGTATACCCGACGAGATGTCGGAGACCTTTCTGAAATTCCTCAATGCGCAGGGAATAGGCGCAGAGTAACAACACATCGTTCCGCAGCATAATATACATAAAAATGCTGTGGGGTGATGATATGCAGAAATTCATAATAAGTGGCGGCAGGCGGCTGAGAGGCGAGCTTGCCCTGCAGGGCAGCAAAAACAGCTCACTGCCGATAATGGCGGCGGCGCTGCTGTGCCGCGGCGAGTGTACGCTGCACAGCTGTCCGAGGCTCACCGATGTTTATGCAGCTTCGAGGATACTCAACTGCGTGGGCTGCCGGTGCAGCTTTTCCGATAACACGGCGGTGATAAACGCCGGAACTATTGAGAGTACAAGTGTCTCGGAGGAGCTTATGCGCGAAATGCGCTCCTCCATAATCTTCATGGGAGCCATGCTGGGCAGAGCAGGGGAATGTACTGTAAGCGTTCCCGGAGGCTGCGAGCTGGGACCGAGACCGATAGATATGCACCTTGCCGCGCTGAGAAAAATGGCGGTGGATATCCGCGAGAGCGGAGGCAGTATCATTTGCAGGGCACAGTTCGGCAGAGCAAAGGGTGCAAGGATATCCCTTGCCTTTCCCTCGGTGGGAGCTACGGAGAATATCATTCTCTGTGCAGTCACGGCAGAGGGCGAGACAGTCATAAACAACGCTGCCCGTGAACCCGAGATATGCGACCTCTGCGGCTTTCTGCGAGCCTGCGGAGCTGACATAAGGGGCGACGGCGAGAGCCGTATAATAATAAGAGGAAAACAACAGCTTCACGGCTGTGAATATACAATAATGCCCGACAGGATAGTCGGAGCCACCTATCTTTCAATGGCGGCTGCGGCAAAGGGCGAGCTTATACTTACAAATGCCTGTGTTCCCGAGATGGAGCCCTTTCTCACGGTGCTCGAGCAGACGGGATGCAGCGTATATACATCTGAAAACAGGATATATTTGCGCAGCGGTACACGGCTGAGAGCGGTGGGCGAAAGGATAAGGACAATGCCTCATCCGGGTTTCCCCACAGACGCTCAGGCAGTGCTTATGGCTGCACTTTCGCTTGCTGACGGTACCAGCATCTTCGAGGAGAACATCTTCGACTGCCGATACCGCCACACAGACGCTCTTGTGAAAATGGGAGCGGATATAGAGGTCCTCGGCAAGGTGGCAGTGGTCAAGGGAGTGAGCTCTCTCCACGGAGCCAATGTGGAGGCAACTGACCTGAGAGGCGGAGCCGCAATGGTCATAGCTGCACTGTGTGCCGAGGGGGATACCGAGATCACGCGCATCTGTCATATAGACAGAGGTTATGAAAAAATGGAGGAAGCTGTAAGACTTCTCGGCGGGGAGATGCGTCGGGTCTGAGGCAGAAGGAATTGGAGAAGGTATGAAAGACGTCGAGAAAACCAGTATCAAAAAGCCCAACAGCCGCAAGCGCATAAGACGGCGCAAAAGGATGATGAATGTCTACGGACTTGTGGTAATGCTGCTTGTTATCACTGCGGGAATAACTATAAGCTATACATTTCTTTTCAATATAAATGAGATAAGAGTATCTGGCGAGTCGGATATGTATTCGGCAGAGGAGATAGTTATGGCTTCGGGCATAAACGAGGGCGATAACCTGCTCAGGCTGGACTGTTCCTCAAGCGAGCAGAAGATACTCGATGAGCTTCTGTATGTGGAGACAGCAAAGGTGGAGCGCGATTTTCCGTCCTCACTTGATATTACAGTCACAAAGTGCATACCTGCATTCAATGTGCAGTACAGCGACGGAACTCTTCTTGTCAGCAAAAAAGGCAAGATACTTGCGGATAACGGCTTCATAACCGACGGACTCCCTATAATCTACGGACTTGAGCCCGTGGACACTGTTCCGGGAAAGCCCGTAGCTTCGGAGAATGAGCATAAGAACGAAGCCTTTTCGGAGATAATCGCAAGCATGGTCGCCAAGAGCGACAACAATATAATGTCCGTTGATCTCAGCGACGAGCACTCCATCATAGTCAACTACAAGAACAATATGATCTTCAAGATGGGCAACTGGAACGATGTCGAGTATAAGCTGGGTCTTGCGGACACGGTAATGAATCAGGAGTCGGTAAAGGGCAAGAAGGGCTATCTCATGATGATCGGCAACAATATGTGCAGCTTCAGGGACAGCGATACTCCTGCCGCTGTTCCGGGAGCGATCGAGCCCACAACGGCTCAGAAGACCGATGAATACGGCAATCCCATCGACGAGATCAACGAGCAGGATCCCGATATGGAGGCAAAATTCAGTGAGATAAATAACAGCCGTACAACTACCGTTCCCACCACTGTTACAGAGGCTGTAACAGAATGGAGCGGCGGCGAGGACTACAACAGCGGCTATGACGACGGAAACCAGTGGAACGCCGGCTACGATGACGGAAGCGGCTATGACAATGGCTACGCCGATAACGGCTACGGCAATTATGACGGCAGCCAGTGGTAAGAAAGTGTGCAAAGTGGCAGTGCTTTGGTGCGCAAAATTGTACAATTCGCTGAAAATAAAAAAAATTTTGTTTGCGCTTGAAAAAAATGCGACTATATGCTAAAATATAAAGTGTATTTATAGAGTGATATATAAAATTGATAAATTTAGGATAATAAATAGTAGGAGGAGTTCAAATGTCAGATTTCAATTATGAGGAAACACTCGAACCCGATGTTAATATAAAGGTCATCGGTGTTGGCGGCGGCGGCGGAAACGCTGTAAACTGCATGGTGGATTCGGGTGTCAATAATATAGAATATATAGCTATAAACACTGACGCCAAGGCTCTTAACAAGTCTAAGGCTACAACAAGGATACCGATCGGCGCAAAGCTCACAAAGGGCAGAGGCGCAGGCAACAAGCCCGAGATCGGACAGCGCAGTGCTGAGGAGAACCGCGACGAGATCGAGACACACCTCAAGGGTGCTGACATGATCTTCATCACAGCAGGTATGGGCGGCGGAACAGGTACAGGTGCTGCTCCCGTTGTTGCCAAGATCGCAAAGGAGATGGATATCCTCACAGTTGCAGTCGTTACCAAGCCCTTCCTCTTTGAGAGAGAGCAGAAGATGGCTCAGGCTGAGAGAGGTATCGCAGAGCTGAGAAAGTATGTTGATTCACTTATCGTTATCCCTAACGAGAGACTTCTCGTTGGCCTCGATAAGCCCCTTACAATGATGCAGAGCTTCGCACTTTCAGACGACGTTCTCAAGACAGGTGTAAAGAGCATTTCCGATCTTATCGTTGAGGAAGGCTACATAAACCTCGACTTCGCAGACGTTTCAACTATCATGAAGGATGCCGGCTATGCTCACATGGCGATCGGTCACGGTACAGGCAAGGACAAGGCAAGAGACGCTGCAAATGCAGTTATCTCCAGCCCGCTTCTCGAGACATCTATCTCGGGCGCAAAGAGACTCCTTATCAATATCGCTATGTCAGAGGATATTCTTTCTTCCGATGTTGATGCAGCTACAAAGATGATCACAGATACAGCTGCTGAGGGTGTTGAGTTCATCTTCGGTACAGCATTCAAGGAAGATATGCAGGATGAGATGACAATTACAGTTATCGCAGCCGGCTTCGATGATGATGACGCTCCCGCTCCTTCAACTATTGAGGAGTCCAATCCCGAGGAGGATATCATTCCCATCGACAATCCTCTTATCGACGAGTTCGGCTTCGGCGGAAACAGTGCTCCTGCAAAGCCTGCTTCTTCAAGCCAGGATTACGACCTTGACGATATCTTCAAGATGCTCGGTAACTGATAAAGCAAATACAAGCGGTCCGTATGGACCGCTTTTTTTGTTTGCCGGAAGAATAGGTGATGGGCTTAAAAACAGTATGATATTGCTGTTCATTGTGCAGTCTTGATATTGTTTTTCTTTATACAATTTATATTATCAAACTTTTACTAACTAAATAATTATAACTCATATAGTTAAACTAATCTACCAATTTTTTAACACTTAGTATATTTTTTACTGTTTTTATAGTAAATTGCACTAAAATCAGTTTAAATTTTCTACATTTGGGTAGTTGAAATAATATATTCAATATGTTATAATTTATGTAAGGCATAATCATCAGAACCTGTATTCGTGGGCTGTGAAGGCTTTTTTATATGCAAATTCACCAAAACGGACCTTCACAGAAACTGAGTATGGGTTCTTATTCCTTAATTTTTTACCTCGGTCTCACCGAGGGGAACGGAGTGTACCATGGGCGAACAGTCACCAACAGTATTAAGAGAAACCAAGATGGGTCAAAGAGGTTTCGTAAAGGAAGACGTTATTACTTACCTTGACGAACTCAATTCAAAGATCGTTGCTCTCGAGGACGAGCTTAAAGCTTCTAAGGAAGGCGGTGCTTCTGACCCTCAGGAGGTTATAAAGTACAGAAATCAGGTGGAGAATCTTCAGGAGAAGCTCAATACCTCCAATAATGCTCTCAGAGCTGCTAAGAAAGAAAACGAAGAGCTCCAGAAAACTATCGCACAGCTCAAGGCTGCAGGCGGTGCAGGTGCAGGCGGCGCTCAGGCTGCTGCTGCTCTGGAAGCTGCTAAGAAGGAAATAGAGACCCTCAAGGAACAGCTCAAGGCTTCAGAGGCTAAGGCTGCTTCAGCAGGAAATAACGCACAGGCTAATGCACAGACAACTGCTGCTCTCGAGGCTGCAAAGAAGGAGATCGAGGATCTCAGAAGCAGACTCAAGGCTGCCGAGGCTAAGGCTGCTTCAGCAGGCGCTGCTATCGCTGCAGGCGGAAATGCTGACGGCGAGGTAGCTAAGATCAAGCAGGAGCTTGCAAAGATCACAGAAGAACTTAACAATAAGAATAAGGATCTGGCTGCAAAGGCTAAGGAACTGGCTGATAAGGACAGCAAGATCGCTGAGCTTACAAAGAAGGGCGATGAGTCCTCCAAGATCAGCGAGCAGCTGGCTAAGAAGGATGAGGAGATCAAGGCTCTCAACGAGCAGATCACCAAGCTCAAGGAAGAGTCTACTGATCCTATCGCTCAGATGGGCGCTATGTTTGCTGAGGCTCAGAAGAACGTTAACCAGATCAAGAATCAGGCTAAGATGGATGCTGAGGCTGTTACCAAGGAAGCTAACGACAAGGCTGCACAGATCCTCAAGGATGCTAATAACGAGGCTGAGAAGGCTGTTGCCAACGCAAACGCAGCTGCTGAGGCTTGCATAAAGGAGGCTAACAATCAGGCTAAGAACACTGTTGATGAGGCTAATACTCATGCAGATAAGGTCAATGCAATGTCCAAGACTGTACGCGAGATGCTCCTTACAGAGATCGAGAGCGTAAACAGCAAGTTCACAGATATTGCTTCTGTTCTCAATAACCTTACAGGTCAGTGCTCAAGCAGAATGAACGAGGCTCAGAACATCATCGGTGAGGCTCGCAAGACTGTTGACGTTGCCAAGTCCGATAACAGCGTGAAGAAGGCTGAGGCTCCCAGAGCAGAATTCAGCCCTTCAAAGGCTCCCAAGGCTGATCTCAGTGAGCTGCCTTCAGCTAAGCCTGCTGAAAACAGCGACCCTTTTGCTAATGTAGGCAACTTCAATAACGCTAATAAGAACAATAATAACAACAAGAACAATAATAACAACAAGCCCGCTCAGGCTCCTGCTCAGAACCAGCAGCAGAACAACAAGCCTGCACAGGGCAACAAGAGCGCAAACTTCAACTTCGATATGGCAGAGCTTCTCAAGGCTGCCGAGGAAGAAGCTGCAAAGGAAAACTGATAACCGACAAATTTACCGACTCTCTTCGGAGTGCTCCGAGGAGAGTCGGCAATAAAATTATTTGTATGGAAAAATGCGGATTGTTGGGTGGATATCTTGCTTGATCTGGATCACGATTTGAATGAACTTAACAGCAAAACAGACGAGGAGCTGGCTGTGCTCGGCAAGACCGACAAAGCAGCTGCTGCTGTTCTGATATCACGCTTTTCAAGACTTGTTTTCATAAAGTCGGAGATCTTCGCCAATTCGGAATCTGACTGTGATGACCTCCATCAGGAGGGCATGATGAGCCTTCTGAAGGCTATTGAGGCTTTTGATCCGAAGAAAGGGGTGAAGTTCTCTACCTTTGCTGAGGTGTGCATCGTAAACCGTATGAGGACCCTGTCCAGAAAGACGGTGAAGGATCTCTCACTTACGGAAAGGATCGACGAAGACGAGGCTGAGGATATACTGTCTGTGGAGGAAACTCCGGAAAGCATTTATTTTTACAAAGAATTTTTTTCCGGGCTGTGGAAGACTATATGCTCGGTGCTGTCTCTCACGGAGCTTAACGTCCTGACACTGTGTGTACAGGGACTCAGCTATAAGGATACCGCGGAAAAGCTGGGGATCACCGAAAAAGCAGTGGACAATGCTATGCAGCGTGCGAGAAAAAAGATCCGTGCAGTAATGCATGACACAAATTAAAATATGACCGTGTAGCTCAACCCAGAAGAGCGTTGTTTTACAAAGATGTGGGTGGAAATCCGACCGTGGTCGAAAAAAATTAAGCGAGGTATTGTACTATGTACGAAGACAAGACATTAGTTTGCAAGGAGTGCGGACAGGAGTTCATTTTCTCCGCAGGCGAACAGGAATTTTATGCAGAGAAAGGCTTCGTGAACGAGCCCCAGAGATGCAAATCATGTCGTGACGCCAGAAAAAATGCAGGCAAGGCTGAGCGTGTAATGTACACAGCAGTCTGTGCTTCATGCGGCGGCGAGGCAAAGGTTCCTTTCGAGCCCAAGGAAGGAAGAGCTGTTTACTGCAGCGACTGCTTCGCAAAGATGAACGAGGCATAATTAATGAGACCGAAAGCACAGTCGGAAACGGCTGTGCTTGGTTTTGTTTATGCGTACTGCTATGCGGTGCGCTATTTTACTATAGATGAGGTGCAATATGCTTGATAACAGACTGAAAAAAATAGCGGAGCTCGTAAGCGGAGAGGGGATCGCTGTCGATGTGGGAACGGATCACGCCTACCTCGCGGCAGAGCTTGTAAACAGCGGAAAGTGCAGCAGGGTCATTGCCTCCGACGTTAAGGAGGGACCTCTTGACTCCGCAAGAAATACAGTTGAGAAATTTGGCATACAGGATAAGGTGGAGCTCGTGCTCTCCGACGGACTTGAGAATGTGTCGCTGGACGGAGTATCAGATGTAGTCATTGCAGGCATGGGCGGCGAGACCATAGCTGATATAATCGGAGCAGTTAGAATAGATTCCGTAGATAAAATGAATATCCGTTGGATCCTTCAGCCTATGACCAAGCCCGAGATCCTCCGCAGAAAGCTCTATGAGTATAACATGGAGATAACCGGGGAGTGTGTGGCTGAGGAGGGCGACAAGCTGTATGTTATAATGACAGCAGAGTACTGCCCCTTCCCGAGAAGGCTTACCGAAGCCGAGTCTGTCTGCGGATTTTTCGATGATGAGGACGAAACTGCCAATAAGTACCGTGCCCGTGAGGCGGAGCGCCTTGAAAAGGTTGCGGAAAACCTTGAAAAAGCAGGCAGGAACTCAGATTCTCAGCACTATAAGGCACTTGCACAAAAGGTTACAATGGGAATGGGCGTTGAGCAGATAAGTGATGTTATCGACTACCTTGACGGGCTCTATCCCTTTGCTGCTCAGGAGAAGTGGGATAACTCGGGATATCTTGTGGACAGCGTAGAGCAGGAGTGCAGCAGAATACTGCTGAGCCTTGATATCACGTCCGAAGCGGTGGACGAGGCAGACCTGAAGTGCGCCGAGCTTATTATCTCCCATCATCCCGTTATTTTTGAGCCGCGCAGAAGCATAAAGTGCAGCGACCCCGTCTATAAGCTTATTGCAAGCGGCATCGGAGCGGTTTGTATGCACACCAATCTTGATATAGCTGAGGGCGGCACAAACGGCGTTATTCTGCGTAAATTAGGCGAAAAATTGGTGCTCGGAGGGGAGCCCGAGCCCTTTGAGGAGCTTGGCGGCGGAAACAATCTGGGCTGGATAGTGACATTGAATGAGGAAGTTTCAGCGAGAGCTCTTGCGGAGACCTGCAAGGACATCTTCGGCTGCGAGTATGTAAGGACTTCACGCTGCAGCAATAAGCTTGTGTCAAAAATTGCTTTTTGTTCCGGTTCAGGAGGCTCAATGCTGGGCCTTGCAAGAGAAAAAGGCTGCGATGCACTCATAACAGGTGACGTAAAGCACGATGTCTGGATAGATGCCAACAACTACGATATCGCTCTGCTGGACTGCGGACATTTCCACACCGAGAACATCGTTCTTGAGGAGCTTCGCCGTGTTCTGGAGGAGAAGTTCCCACTGCTGGACATAGAGATAGCGGAGTCCTCAACAGATCCCTGCGAGTATGTCTGAGGTGAGCAAATGAGCGTATTCATATGTCCCGTATGCGGACAAAAACTTGATATATCGGGAAATTCCTACATCTGTCCAAGCAGGCACAGCTTCGACAGGGCAAAGAGCGGCTACGTCAATCTGCTGCTTTCAAAGCACATGGGCAAGACTGTTCACGGCGATAACAAGCTCATGGTGCAGGCGAGGAGGAGCTTCCTCGGCAAGGGGTACTATAAGCCGTTGTGTGATGCACTCTGTACCGCAGTCACAGACCATTTTACGGGCGGAACTATTATTGACGCAGGCTGCGGCGAGGGCTACTATACGAGCGCAATAATTGAGCAGTTAAAGCAGCATGATATTGCGGCAGAGGTCTGCGGCATAGACATATCCAAAGCAGCAGTTGAATACTGCGCAAAGCTATGCAAAGATGCTGAACTGGCTGTGGCAAGCGTTTTCCACATTCCTGCGGCGGACAGCTCCTGCGATATGCTGGTGACTCTTTTTGCACCCTACTGCGGAGAGGAGTTCCGCAGAGTACTGAAAAAGGGCGGCATCATGATAATGGCTATACCCTCGGCAGACCACCTCTGGGAGCTGAAGCAGGCTGTGTACGACACCCCCTACAAGAACGAAGTAAAGCCCTATGAGCTTGAAGGCTTCGGGTTTATTCGTGCACAAAAAGTAACATATAATATGGAGCTGACATCCTCCGAGGACATCATGGCACTGTTCTCCATGACTCCTTACTATTACCGCACGGGACGGGATCAGCAGGAGCGCCTTGCAAAGCTGGACAGCCTGAGCACAAAAGCTGACTTTGAGCTTCTTGTATATCGCAATATTTGATTAGATTGGCAGCGCACAAAATGTTATAATAAACATGGAAAAGAATATGTGCAATTCCAACAGAGCAGCGTTGTCAGTCTTATCACTCTTTCACAATAAAACAGCAAAGGATTGATCTTATGGCTCTGGACGGAGCATTTTTATATACAGTCAGGAACGAACTCCTCCCCCTTATCGGCGGAAGAGTCGAGAAAATACATCAGCCCTCCCGTGAGGAGGTCATCATCTCCATACGCACGAAAAGCGGCAGCAAAAAGCTGTACATCTCAGCAAATGCAGGCAGTGCGAGAGTACACATAACCGAAAATACCGTGGATAACCCTCAGACTCCGCCTATGTTCTGTATGCTCCTCAGGAAGCGCCTCGGCAGCGGAAAGCTCATAGATATCCGTCAGGATGGTCTGGAGCGTATACTTTTTCTGGACTTTGAGTGCGTAAACGAGCTTGGCGACATAGTTACCGTCACCCTTGCGGTGGAGATAATGGGGCGCTGCTCAAACCTTATAATAGTAAGCGGAGATGGCAGAGTCATCGACAGTATCAAGCGCGTTGACGAGGAGATGTCCCGTGAGCGAATGGTGCTTCCGGGAATGGAGTACACTCTCCCTCCGCGCGATGACAGACTGAATTTCCTCACCTGTGAGCCCGAGGAGATAAAGGAGCGCCTTGCCGGAACTCAGCCCAAGGAGCTTTCAAAGGCTCTCATCCGCATTTTTGAGGGAATTTCCCCCATACTTGCCCGTGAGTGGGCTTACTTTGCAGGCAGGGGAGCGCACATAGACAGCGATACCATCAGCAGCGACCAGCTTGACAGGCTGCTGTTTACCATAAAACGTACCCGTGAGCAGGTGCTCGGAGGCGAGTGCTGCTTTTCGGTGGTCAGCGACAAGGAAGGTCAGCTGAAGGACTTCTCCTTCGTGCGCCTTTCACAGTTCGGAACACTTATGTATACCAAGGAGCTTTCGGGTCCCTCGGAGCTTCTGGACTATTTCTATTCGGAGCGCGATCGTGCAGCCCGTACAAAGCAGCGTGCCAACGATCTTTTCAAGCTGCTCATGAACCTTACGGACAGGACTTCAAGGCGTATCGCCGCCCAGCGTGAGGAGCTGGATGCCTGTGCCGACAAGGACCGTGCAAAGCTGTTCGGCGACCTTATCTCCGCAAATATGTACCGCATACAGAAGGGCGACAGCAGTGCTGTTGTGGAGAATTTCTACGATGAGGAGTGTCCGCAGGTGACTATCCCTCTGGACGTGAGAAAGACTCCCGCACAGAATGCCCAGCATTACTACGGTGAATACAAGAAGTCTGTTACTGCCGAGGAAAAGCTGGCGGAGCAGATACAGAAAGGCGAGGAGGAGCTTCAGTATCTGGAGAGCGTATTCGACTCACTTACCAGAGCTTCCTCCGAGAACGATATAATCCAGCTGAGACTGGAGCTGCGTGAGCAGGGATATGTCCGCTATGCAGGCGGAAAGGCAAAGCCGCCAAAGGCTCTGCCGCCCATTGAGTACAAGTCCAGCGACGGCTACTCCATACTTGTGGGGCGCAACAACAAGCAGAATGACCAGCTGAGCCTTAAATTTGCGGAAAAGACCGATATATGGCTGCACACACAGCTCATCACGGGCTCTCATGTCCTTATTCTTACGGACGGTGAGACTCCTCCCGACAAGACCATAGAGGAGGCGGCGGTGATAGCTGCGGTCAACAGCAGCGGCAGGGATTCGGGACTTGTTCCCGTGGACTACTGCCTCGCGCGCTATGTAAAGAAGCCCGCAGGCGCAAAGCCGGGCAAGGTCATCTTCACCAACTACAAGACGGCTTTTGTAAAGCCCGACCGCGAGCTTGAACAGAGCCTGAGGGTATGATATGAACAAGAGGATAGACCCCGAGTTCTTTCACCGCGATGTTCTGGAGGCGGCTCCCGACCTTGTGGGAAAGATACTGGTACACCGTCTTCCCGACGGTACGGAGCTCCGCGAGCGCATTGCCGAGGTGGAGGCGTACAGAGGCGAGGAGGACAAGGGCTGCCACGCTGCAAAGGGAAGAACAAAGCGGACGGAGCTGCTCTACGGTGAGAGCGGTATTATATATGTATACCTTTGCTACGGTATGCACTGGCTCATGAATGTGATAACAGGGGAGAAGGATCAGCCTCAGGGACTGCTTCTCCGCGCAGGCGTAAGATTTGACGGGCCTGCAAAACTGACAAAAAATATGATGATCGACGGAAGCTTCAATGGTGTTGATCTTCGCGATTGCGAGGAGATCTGGTTCGAGGACGACGGTTTCCGTCCTGAAATAAGGACTGCCCCAAGAGTGGGAATAGACTATGCAGGGGAGTACTGGAAGGACGTTGAGTGGCGTTTCATCGGAAGCGAGGAGTGATGTTGTGAATATACGGTGTTTAGGCTGTAATTCCATATATGACAGCAGCTCGGTCTTTCGCAGGGCTGCAACAGGCGAGTACATGATAATGCTTACAAAGAGCCGATGTCGGTTCGATATAAACGGTCTGACCATGAGAGTGCCGCAGGACGCATTCATTATCTGCGACGGAAGGCTTCCTGTGGTCTATTCGGCTGAGGACGGCCCTCTCATTTGCGACTGGATATGCTTTGACGGCGAAGACGAAAGGGAGTTCATAGATGCACTGGAGCTGATATTCAACCGCCCCGTGCTGTTCGCGGACACCAATTTTATAGGCGAGCTCATGCGCAATATAGCCTCTGAGTACTATTCTCTTGCGTCCCGCAGAGCGAAGATGCTGGAAAATCTCATGAGGCTCCTGCTCGTCAAAGCGGGTGACGCCATGAACCGCGGCGGCGACAAGGTGCAGACCTCGGAGCCCCACTACGCAATGCTCATTGAGCTCCGCGAGAAGATATACCGCAATCCGCAGATGAAGTGGAATGTTGATACCATGGCGGCATATGTGAGTATGTCGCGGTCGTATTTCCAGCACCTCTACCGCGAGACCTTCGGCGTGTCCTGTATTGCCGATGTTATCAGCGGCAAGATCGAAAAGGCTAAGGAAATACTCACGGAAACAGGCTGTACCATTTCACAGGTGGCAGCAATGTGCGGCTATGACAACGAGGAGCATTTTATGCGGCAGTTCAAGAAGATAGTCGGGGTGACTCCGACACGATACAGAAAACAGGTATAAAACATACGAAAGGACGGCGTTTTCGCCATTTATTGCGGAACAATGTTCAAAAATTGCTAAAATCAAGTTTTAAGGAGGCATTTAATCTCAAAAATCAACATCTTTAACGTGTTGAAACTGTGAAAATTAAATAAAAATATATGAATTATTGATGTACAAAAACAGACAATGAACTATGAATAAACGAAAAAAACATAATTATCAGCTCTTGAAACGACGTAATATAGCCGATATTTCGAGGGACGTATAAAATTGCGGCGGGATATTGAAGATTTGGTGATTTTTTGGCAAACTTAAGACTATTTTAAGAAAACGTCACTATAATATAATCAAACGATACGAAAGGAGTGTGAGCTTCGGGCGGCAGGACCGCTGCGAAGGCGATTATGGCTATTAATACATTCGCTCGTAAAGAGATCAAGTTCCTCCTTAATATGGATCAGTATCACGGACTCATGGAGGTCATAAACCAGTACATGAATCCCGATAAATTCTGCATAGGCGGCAAGGAGTACGGCATCTACAACATCTACTATGACACCCCTGATGATTATCTTATAAGAGAATCGCTGTCAAAGCCCTATTATAAGGAAAAGATCAGGCTCCGCAGTTATTATTCACCTGCGTCACCCGACGATACGGTATTTCTTGAGATAAAGAAGAAGATCGGCGGCATCGTTACCAAGAGGCGTGTGTCCATGACTCTTGCTGAGTCGGACCTTTATCTGCGGAACCGTACAAAGCCCGAGTGTACAAAGTACATCACCGAGCAGGTGTTCAGAGAGCTGGACGTGTTCCTCGATAACTACCCCATAGCTCCCAAGCAGTATATCAGCTATCAGCGCGAGGCTTTCTTCGGAAAGGATGACGGAGACTTCCGCCTTACCTTTGACAGAAAGATCACCGAAAGACGCTATGATCTGGGACTTAACTATGAGAGCTACGGCAACTACATAATCGGTGCTGACCAGAGACTCATGGAGGTCAAGGTATCCAATGCTATCCCCGACTGGCTGGTAAAGAAGCTCTCAGAGCTTGAGATCTACAAGACCAGCTTCTCCAAGTACGGCAGAGCCTACCAGAACTTTGTAAAAAGTCAGGTAGAGGGCGCTCAGCAGGCGTCGGGAGGAAGACGCATATATATATCGGGGATCTCAATGGTAAATAACAACGTCATTATGAACAGGAGCGTATAATTTTATGTTTGAACATGGTTTTTTCGGAAATGTACTTTCAAAGTATTATGAAAACAGTGACTCGGTCATCAACAGCAGCGGTTCTGCTTTAGGTACCATCAAGCCCGGGGAGTTCTTCCTCTGCGTGGGAGCTGCACTTGTTATCGGCTTCCTTATCAGCCTTATCTACATCCTTACCCACAGAAAAGAAGGCTATTCACAGAGCTACGTTCTTACGATGATAATGCTTCCCACCATCGTTTCACTGATACTTCTGCTTATCAATACAACTGCGGGAGCTCTCAGCCTTGCAGGTGCATTCACCCTTGTACGATTCCGAAGCGTTGCGGGCGACCCGAAGGATATCGCCTATATCTTCTTCGCAATGGCAGCAGGTGTTGCCTGCGGAATAGGCTATATCGGATTTGCCATCGTATTCTTCATCATTCTCGGCGCTGTAATGTTTGCTCTCAGCGAGACCGATTTCGGCGGCTGCAAGAAGAGACATATGACACTGAAGATAGCTATTCCCGAGAACCTCGACTATCAGGGAGTTTTCGAGCCCGTGCTTTCAAGATACACAACATTCCACAAGCTCAGAAGAGTCAAGACCACAAACTTCGGTACACTGTTCGAGCTCATCTACAGTGTTGATGTTCTTGAGAATGTGGATCAGAAGAAGTTCGTTGACGAGCTCCGCGCACTCAACGGCAATATGACCATCAATCTCGTATTCTTCAAGTACGATGATAAGATCTACGAAAACTAAATAGAAATAAAGAAGAAATACCACCCTCTTACTTAAAAATTTGTCAGACTTGATATCCTTTGAGTCTGGCAAATTTTGTATATGGAGGAAAAAGGAGCGTTTATTATGAAATATAGAAGGTTTATGGCAGCGGTTGCAGCAATGACGGTTATGGCATCAATGGTTTCCTGCGGAAAGGAAAAGAAGGCGAGCACAACGCCTGCTGCGGAAAGCTCGGCAGTGTCCGATACAGATAAAAGAAGTAATGATACTGTATCTGATGATGAGGAGGAGACTACCGGCTCCGACAGCAAAAAGACTACAACAACAGCCAAGGATGAAAAATCCGACAAGAACGGTACAACAACCACAAAGGCAGGGGAGAAGAAGTCTGAGGGCACGACTGCGACTGCCAAGAGCGGCTCATCCGGAAGCAGCAGCGGCGGAAACTCCTCCTCGGGCAGCAGTAACTCCTCGGGCAGCAGTAACACTTCGGGCGGCAGCAGCTCCTCCGGAAGCAGCAGCGGAAACAGCTCCGGCAGCAGTTCATCTGGCGGAAGCTCCTCGGGAGACACAGGTGAGGTCAAGGAGTACACCGCTGAGATCGTGCTTGGAAGCACTCCTAAGGTAACAGGCAGCAACGTGACTGTAAACGGCTCCACCGTCATTGTAACTGCGGAAGGCGATTATATCTTCACGGGAAGCGTTTCCGAGGGACAGATAATCGTCAGAACGGGTGTGGCAGCTACCGAGGACAAGGTAACGCTGGTCCTTAACGGCGTTGACATAGCAAATTCCTCTCAGCCTGCAATATTTATAGAAGAGTGCAAGCGCTGCACCATCAAGCCCAAGGAAGGCTCTGTAAACTATGTTTCCAGCGGCGTTGAGAAAAAAAGCGCTCACGAAACGGGAGCGATATTCTCCAATGATACTATAAAGCTCAAGGGCAACGGCGAGCTGAATATCACAGCGACAGCTTCCCACGGTATCAACAGCGATGATGACGTTGTCATCGAGAGCGGTACATATAATATAGATTCCCGTAAATCGGGCATTACAGCCAACGCCGATGTTACAATAAACGACGGAAATATCCATGTCAAGTCAGGCACAAACGGTATCAAGTCAGAGGGAACGCTCAACGTAAACGGCGGCTATACCGTTATTTCCGGCGGTACCAAGGAGGAGAAGAGTGCTGTTTATGCTTACAGCACATTCAGCTACACAAACGGCTACCTCTATGCGGCGGGGAATAAGGTGTCAACTCCCACATATTCCGACCATCCATATATTGTTGCCGACCTTGGTGAGGTCATAGGCGGCGGCAGCACAGTGGAAATGGTGCTTGACGGAACTCAGGTAGTGACCATGGAACCTCAGAATGAATTCCGCTGTCTGATGCTGCTCTCACCCGATGTACATGAGGGTTCAAATTTCTACACAGTCATCAACGGAAACAGCAGTGAGGAATTCAACGTATCTCTGGGACAAAACCTGTTTAAGCTGAAATAACAATGAATTTTCATAAATAAAATGTAAATAAAGAAGAACAGAAAACATATTCACAAAAAATTGACAATAAAAAATGAGAAAAAAGTGATAAAACTACACATTATTATATTTCTGTTTGCAAATGTATATTTACAAACGGGCAGTTTTGCAATATAATAATATCAGCAAATGAAGATTATTGGTATTCAATATCAAGTACCCTCCCCTCTCATGTGCTTGATAGTGAGTATTAGTTCACTTGCACGCCATAGAAATAGTTTTGTCAAGTAATAAAACTAACCCCTTTCATTTGTAATTTTTTCATGTTTTCTATTCTCAATAACTTTTTTTAACTTATTGTCTATGGCTCGGTCCACAGTGCTAAACGATGAAAATCGTTTGGGCCGAATTATCCGCTCCTCGTGAGCGGACTTTTTTTACATTGTGAAATTTGCGTGAAAGATTATATAATCCGCTTGACAAATTCTATAATCCGTGTTAATATGAATATAACAGAGAAGGGAAGTGATGTACCCAATGAAAAAAAGCGTATACAGCCTCGTCCTTATGGATGATGTCATAAAGGCAGTGGATGAGCAGGCTTACCGCCTCGGCACCAGCCGCTCCAACCTCATAAACCAGATATTGGCTGAGCACCTCTCATGCGTGACTCCCGAGATGAGGATGAGAGAGATATTTGCACAGATGACAGAGCTGATGAACAGCAGCTTCCGCATTCAGGAACAGCGCTCGCCGTCACTGATGACGGTAAAGACAGCGCTGGAATACAAGTACCGCCCCACTATTAATTATAAGGTGGAGCTTGAACGCTCGCCCCAGCAGTATCTCGGCACACTGAGAGTGAGCATACGCACTCAGAGTGCGGCGCTCATAGATATGTTCCACAGCTTTTTCGCCTACCGTGCAAAACTTGAGAACAGCTACCTGAGCCGTCTGGGCATAAACAGCTACAGCTGCGAGATAGGCGACGGAAGCTTCTCACGCAGGCTGATAAACACGGGAGCCCTCACAGGCGAGCAGGCGGGTGAGGCTATCGGCGAGTACATCAAGGACCTTGACCACGCCGTAAAGACCTATTTTGCTTCTCCCGACACCTTCGGCGAGAGCGCGCCCATACTGGAAAGGGACTACCGTACCCTGCTTGGACGGTACATTATTTAGGACGCCAAAAGAAAAAAGGATAAATATGAAAACTAAGAATGGAGGATATTGATATGAATGCAGAGAAACTTACTCAGAAGTCAATTGATGCTGTAAGGAAGGCTCAGAGCATAGCCGTTATGCAGTCTAACTCGGTCATCGAGCCTATACACCTCCTTGCAGGACTTGTACGACAGGAGAACGGTCTTATACCGCAGCTCCTGAAAAAAATGAATATAGATGAGGATATCTTCGACAGCGAGGTGGAGAAGAAGCTCAACGGACTTCCCAAGGTAACCGGAAGCGGCAGGAGCAGCAATCTCGGTATCTCGGCAGAGTGTGACCGCGTACTCACTTCCGCTGAGGGTATCGCTTCAAATATGAAGGATGAATTCGTGTCCGTAGAGCATCTCATGCTCTCACTTATCGAAAGCAAGGACAGGGAAGTGTCGCAGCTTTTCAGCACCTTCAACATTACGAGAGACAGCTTTCTCAGCGCTCTTATGTCTGTAAGGGGCAATACCAGAGTCACAAGCGAAAATCCTGAGGACACCTACGATGTGCTCACCAAGTACGGTCAGGAGCTTGTGGGACTTGCCAGGCGAAACAAGCTTGACCCGGTTATCGGACGTGACAGCGAGATACGCAATGTTATCCGCATACTTTCAAGAAAGACGAAAAACAACCCTGTGCTCATCGGTGAGCCGGGCGTCGGAAAAACTGCCATCGCAGAGGGACTTGCCCTTCGTATCGTGGCAGGAGACGTACCCGACAGCCTTAAAGACCGCAAGGTCTTCTCACTTGATATGGGAGCTCTCGTGGCAGGCGCCAAGTACAGAGGCGAGTTTGAGGAGCGTCTGAAGGCTGTCCTCAACGAGATAAAGAACAGCAACGGACAGATACTCCTCTTTATAGATGAGCTCCACACCATCGTCGGTGCAGGCAAGACCGACGGAGCTATGGACGCAGGCAACCTGCTGAAGCCTATGCTGGCAAGGGGAGAGCTCCACTGTATCGGAGCTACCACCCTTAACGAGTACCGCCAGTACATCGAAAAGGATCCCGCTCTGGAGCGTCGTTTCCAGCCTGTAATGGTTGACGAGCCCAGCGTTGAGGACACAATATCCATACTCCGCGGACTCAAGGAGCGCTATGAGGTGTTCCACGGCGTCAAGATAAGTGATAACGCGCTTATTTCTGCGGCTGTGCTGTCCAACAGGTACATCACCGACAGGTTCCTTCCCGATAAGGCTATCGACCTTATAGACGAAGCCTGCGCTACCATCCGTACGGAAATGGACTCAATGCCCACAGAACTTGATGTTATCTCCCGTAAGATAGTACAGCTTGAAATTGAGGAAGCTGCTCTTAAAAAGGAGAACGACAATATCTCTCAGGAGCATCTTGAGGAGATACAGAAGGAGCTTGCAGAGCTTCGCGAGAAGTTCAGCGGCATGAAGGCAAAATGGGAGAACGAAAAGAACGACATCTCCGCAGTTCAGAAGCTCCGTGAGGAGATAGAGCGCACAGGCGGAGAGATAGAAAAGGCTGAGCGCGAATATGACCTCAACAAGGCTGCGGAGCTGAAATACGGCAAGCTGCCTCAGCTTCAGAAGGAGCTGGAGGAGCTTGAAAAGCAGGCAGAGCATGACCTTGAAAATGACAGGCTGCTTCGTGACAGAGTCACAGAGGACGAGATAGCAAAGATAGTCTGCCGCTGGACAGGTATCCCCGTATCAAAGCTTATGGAGGGCGAAAAGGAAAAGATACTGGGACTGGAGGGACTTCTCCACAAGAGAGTTGTGGGACAGGACGAAGCCGTCACCAAGGTCAGCGAAGCTATCCTGCGCTCCCGTGCAGGCATACAGGCTCCCGACAGACCCATCGGTTCATTCCTCTTCCTCGGACCTACGGGCGTGGGCAAAACAGAGCTTGCAAAGGCTCTCTCGGAGATACTTTTCGACGACGAGAGAAATATCATCCGTATCGACATGAGCGAGTATATGGAAAAGTTCAGCGTGAGCCGACTTATCGGAGCGCCTCCCGGATATGTGGGCTATGATGAGGGCGGTCAGCTTACGGAAGCAGTCCGCAGAAAGCCTTATTCGGTCATCCTTTTTGACGAGATAGAAAAGGCACATCCCGATGTGTTCAACATACTCCTTCAGGTGCTTGACGACGGACGTATCACCGATTCACAAGGCAGGACAGTGGACTTCAAGAACACTATCATAATCCTGACCTCAAACCTCGGTTCCCCCTATATCCTTGAGGGTATAGACGCAAACGGTGAGATAACCGACGAGGCACGTTCACAGGTGGAGGGACTGCTGAAAACGCAGTTCCGTCCCGAGTTCCTCAACCGTCTTGACGAGATAATCTTCTACAAGCCGCTCACAAAGGATAATATTATGAAGATAGTTGACCTTATGCTGGCGGACCTCCAGAAGCGTCTGGACGACAAGCATATCCGCATAAACGTAAGCGATGCAGCTAAGAACTACATCGTGGACTGCGGCTACGATCCCAACTTCGGCGCAAGACCGCTTAGAAGGTTCATACAGCGCAATGTGGAGACACTGGCGGCTAAGCGCATCATCGGCGGCAATCTCTCCGCAGGAGATGTTATAGATATCGACCTTGACGCTGACGGAAAGCTCATAGCTGACTGACAGTCTGAGCTGCACAATAAAAAATGGTAAAATGCTTCCCCTGAGTGAAAAATACATCGCTCAGGGGAAGCATTTTTTTCATAAAAAATTCATATTCCGAAGTCGGTTTTTTATGTATATTTCGGAATAAAACGGTAATAATATACATAATGTATAGTCAAATCGGCGGCACCCGAAATTTCTCAACGGAAAATAGGCAAATTCTATGGCGGTTTTGAATAAAAAACAGGCTATAAATACCCAAATATAGGTGGATTTGTCATTTTTTCGGGAATATCTTGACAAATCGTTATAAAGGGTATATAATTCAATTGTAAAATCTTATTTTATGGAGGATAATACTATGACAAAGACCGAATTAATCAGTGCAGTTGCTGAAAAGGCTGACTTCACTAAGAAGAATGCTGAGACAGCTGTAAACGCTATCATTTCAACCATCACAGATGCTCTCGCAGGCGGAGAGAAGGTTTCTATCGTTGGTTTTGGTACTTTCGAGGTTCGTGACCGTAAGGAGAAGCAGGTTATCAATCCTCAGACAAAGAAGATGATGACTGCTCCTGCTTCAAAGGCACCCGCATTCAAGGCTGGTCAGGCACTCAAGAACGCTGTTAACAAGTAATTCTAAGGAGGAAATAATCATGCCGGATAAGAAGATTGCAGAAACAAAGGCAGTTGAGACTGCTGCTCCCGCTGAGGAGAAGAAGACAGCTGCTGCAAAGAAGCCTGCTGAGAAGAAGGCTGCTGCTGCAAAGAAGCCCGCTGAGAAGAAGACTGCTGCTGCAAAGAAGCCTGCTGAGAAGAAGGCTGCTGCTGCAAAGAAGCCCGCTGAGAAGAAGACTACAGCTGCAAAGAAGCCTGCTGAAAAGAAGGCTACAGCTGCAAAGAAGCCTGCTGCTGCTAAGAAGACAGCTGCTGCTGAAGAGAGAAAGGTATTCATTCAGTACAATGGCGGTGAGGTTGCAGGTACAGACCTTATCGACAAGGCAAAGGCTGATGCCGGAATCAAGTCGGCTAAGAGCGTTGTTGTATACGTTAGACCTGAGATCAACAAGGTTTACTATGTAATCGACGATAACACATTCGGCAATTTTGATCTTTTCTGAGAATTATAAAGCTCCGCTTCATGCGGAGCTTTTTTGCGTACTTTTATATAATGAAAGGCTCTCCGGTGGAGAGCCTTTTTTGTTATCTCATGGCGAGAGTCTTTTTGCCGAGGAGGTGGAGCTGGATATCCAGAGCGTCGTCGGATGTCATTCCGCCGCCGTTTACATCGGCATTAATCCTGCCCATTTCGGTGAGACAGTGCTCATGAGAGCCGTCAATACCGTATTTATTGGGATTTGCCAGAGCCTGCATGATGAGTATAGCATCTGCCAGCTCTATCTTTGTGTCGCAGTTTGCGTCACCGTTTCCGAGTGTGGGGTGGAATACTTCCATGTCGCCCGTTATGATGTAGTTTGTCTCTGAATTGATATAGAGGACTCCCGAAACTATATCGCCTTTCTGAAGGTGTGAGGGCATATTGTAGCTAACGTGCATATGAGCGTCCATATCGATGCTGAATGCACCGTAGCCCTTGATGACAAAGCCGTGGGAATCGAATCCGTAGCTGAATGCCTCTATCTCGCCATTGTCGATAGCGATGAACTTGTTCACGCTGTCCTTGGGTGAAACATATATCCTGAACCTGAATCCCTGCGTATCGTACATTTCCTTTTCGTACTTCTCGCCCTTGACATTAAGACTGATGGTATCACCGCCGCCGATGACTACCGTGTAAGCGTATCCGCCCATGAGCTTGCTGATATCACCGTTTTTGCCCACGACCTCACCGCCGAGATCCTCAATGGTGATGTCCTTGGGATCGATATTCTCGATCTCCCAGACATAGTCTGTCCTTACGGTCATACCGTTGCCCTTATTGGAGAATTTATCCGCCTGATGATAAGCATTGATAACGAGACCGCTGAGGTCGAGCTTATCGCCCTCGGTGTAGATGGTCTTTGTGGGGCGAGTCCTGATGCTGTCGAAGTGATCCACACCTGTCATCCACATCCATATCTCGGGTTCATCTGAAGTAGTTGTAGTAGTTACTTTGGCATCTGTGGTCGTGGTGGTCACAGTTGTTACGGAAACATCTGCTGTAGTCACGGGAGCAGCTGAAAGCGACTCGATATAGGTGATAAGATCTACTGTATCGGAAAGACCTCGGTAGTAGAAAACTATCTCGCATGAGTCGCCGATGTTGATCTTGCTGACATCGGTGCTGCTGTTCATGGAATAGCCCTTGTTGAGGAAAAATCTGCCGTGGTCCCCGAATGTGATATGCTCGGAGTCTCTCTCAACAACTATGTCAGTGAAGCTTTCTTTGAAGGGAGCCTCTATATGTACAGGTTCCTCGGTGCCTGCGACCTCTGCGCTCTTTATCTCGGTTATGACGCGAATATCGTCCTTTTTCTCACATAGAACAGTGACATTAACGGTATTTCCCTCTGCAAATGGATTTCCGTCGGGATATTCGAGATCGTCTGGGAGCATAAAGAGTCCCTCTCTGCCGAAACGAACAAATCTCGCACAGCTGTACTCAACGTGCCCTGTAAAGGTGAGCTCCTCGGGAGCGTATTTTACGCTGCGGATACGCCATACGATGCATTTCTTGTTGTCGGGACCGAGGTCGTAGTAGTCATAGTCGAGGACTACCTTGTCGCCTTCCTTTATCTCTGCGCCGAGCCTGTAGGTGATAACATTGTACAAAGTCTCGGAGCTGAGATAGTATTCGCCGTGCTCCTTGAAGAAGATGTGATATGAGTCGTCGTTATCGCGGACTATTGATGTTACCTCGTCGGTGATGGTGTCATGTACTCTCGGACAGCAGTCTCCTATGGTGGGATAGCAGTTCTGACAGAGCTTTTCCCCGTCTGAGGTGGTGGTGTAGTTGATGTCGGTGTTCAGGGGTTCGCGGCAGATATCACAGACATCGGTGATATCGGGATTCGGGACAACGGTTATGAGTGCCTTGAACTCCTTTCCGTCCGAGAAGAACGACACACCGGAACTACCTGTTCTCAGTCCCTTTATGACAAGACCTGTGGCATCATCGGAAATGATAAACGGGTTGTCGATCTGTGTCTGAAGCCCGTCTGCTGAGCCGCTGTAACTGATCTGAACGGTGCTTCCCACCGCTACCTCATATTCGGAAGCGAGGAGGGAGAAGTCTCCGCTTTCCTCGGCAGCAGAGTCGGCTGCAATGACTTTAGTACTGCTGACAGCAGGAAAAGCAGGCAGCACTGATACCATAGCAGCTGCAAGGGCGAAAGATAAGATTTTCTTGAATAACATAAAGATACCTCCTTTACGGCAACATTTTATTCTATAATTTTGACGTATGAAAAAACATGAACTCTCACAGATTTTTTATTATTTTTTGTAAGCAGATGACATTACAGCATATATAAATAAGAAGATAATGACCTTTATGTAATGAAGTGACCGATTGTATTCGACTTTGCAAACCAATAGCGTAAAATGTCATATTCTGAGTATTATATGTCATTGAAAAGTCAGCTTTACGGGGATATAATATATACAGTAAGAGAAAGGAGCGCCGATAGGGCGCTCATCAGAGGATATTAAAATTTTGGAGGGATCACTTATGAAGAATAATTTGCTGAAAAGAAGGGCAGCTTCCATTGCAGCAGCCGCTATGATGACAGTGTCGGCAGCGGTCGGCACGGCAGCCTCATCAATGCCTGTTATCTATGCAGGAAGCTCGCTCACAGCCTATGCAGCCGAAAGCAGCGTGAAGATACTCAGCTCCGCAGGCTTCGGCGAGGGTATGTATGCCACATGGTCATCGGTATCCGGTGCAGGCGGCTACAACGTCTATGTTGACGGCGTACAGATCGACACCATGCTTGTAAGACAGTACAGCGGCTATATGAGAGCAGATGCCGTGGGACTGAAAGCAGGCAGCCATACTATGCGTGTAGTTCCGGTAATAGGTGGAAAAGAGGACGGCTCAAAGGCGGCAGAGGCAACAGCAACAGCCTATGCACATGACCGCAGCGGCTTCGGCTTCGTGAACGGAAGCTCAAGCGGTGCCTACAACAATGACGGTACTCTTAAAAGCAATGCAATAGTGATCTATGTTACGGAAGGAAACAAGGATACGGTATCAGCAAGCATCGACTCCACGGGAAAGGGAGCCACAGCGGTAACAGGCGTGCAGAATATAATCACCGCGTATAAGAAGGGCAAGGAGCCAAGACCGCTGAACATCCGTATCATCGGCAATATCACAGATCCTTCCGTTCTCATGAAGGGAGACCTTATGGTGGATACAGTCACAGCAGGCTGCACCATCGAGGGTATAGGCAATGACGCTACCCTCAACGGCTTCGGTCTCGTCTTGAAGAACTGTTCCAATGTAGAGGTAAGAAATCTCGGCTTCATGAACTGCAACAGCAGTGAGGGCGACAACTGCGGACTCCAGCAGAACAACAACCACATCTGGGTCCACAACTGCGATTTCTTCTACGGCGACGCAGGCTCTGACGCCGATCAGGCAAAGGGCGACGGAGCTCTTGATACCAAGACCTCCACTTATATCACTCACTCTTACAATCACTTCTGGGACAACGGAAAGTGTAATCTTCAGGGCATGAAATCTGAGAGCACCGAAAATTACATAACCTACCACCACAACTGGTACGATCATTCCGACTCGCGCCATCCCAGAATAAGGACCTGTTCCGTACACTGCTACAACAACTACTTTGACGGCAATGCAAAGTACGGCGTAGGCGTAACCATGGGAGCATCCTGCTTTGTGGAGAGCAACTATTTCCGCAACTGCAAGTACCCCATGCTCATATCACTTCAGGGCTCCGACGATCTTTCGGGAGGCACATTCTCGGGAGAGGCAGGAGGAGTCATCAAGTCCTACGGCAACATCATGACAGGTCAGAAGGCGTACACCACCTATCAGGAGAACAGCACTGATTTCGACGCCTATGAAGCCTCCTCAAAAACAGAGAAGATAGGAGCTTCCGTAAAGGCTAAGTCAGGCGGAACAGCCTACAACAACTTTGACACATCAAGCGTTATGTACAGCTACACAGCTGACAATGCAGCCGATGTACCTGCCATAGTTACAGCAAAGGCAGGCAGAGTTGACGGCGGCGACTTCAAGTGGCAGTTCAACAATTCCGTAGACGATGAGAGCTATGCAGTTAATCAGGCACTTAAATCTGCACTCAGCTCCTACAAGGGCTCAGTGACCGCAATAGGCAGCGGCTTCAAGGAGGACAACTCCGCAGCCCCGGCAGTTACAACGTCTACAGCTCCCGTTATCAACACACAGCCTGCTGTTACGACTATCTCCGTAACACAGCCTGCCAAGACCACCACAAGCGTACCTGCATCAGTTACCCCGGTTACAGGCGCTAACGTGATCTATGCTTCTCCCAACGGCGGAGGAGACGGTAAGACTCTCAATACCCCTACGGATGTTCTTACCGCAATAAAGTCCATACCTGCGGGCGGCACCATCTATCTTCTCGGCGGCACATATAAATACAGCTCGCCCATTATGATAGAGGAGAGCAATGCAGGCAAGTCGGGCGCATACAAGACCATCGCAGCCTACCCCAATGCGGCGGTAAAGTTCGACTTCTCGGGCGAAGCGGTATCAGGCACTAACCGTGGATTTGTCCTTGACGGCTCATACTGGCACTTCTACGGCTTTGAGATAGCCAATGCAGGCGATAACGGAATGCTCCTTTCGGGCGATAACAATATCATCGAGATGATGGTATTTGACAATAATCAGGATACCGGCTTGCAGATATCCAGATACAATGCCTCGTACACAAGCGTATCACAGTGGCCCACAAACAACCTTGTGAAGAACTGCACCTCGCGCAACAACTGCGACGATGCAACAATGGAGAATGCAGACGGATTTGCTGCAAAGCTCACCTGCGGCGAGGGCAACGTATTCGACGGCTGTATCGCATACAACAACTCCGATGACGGCTGGGACCTCTATGCAAAGACCGAGACAGGTCCTATCGGCAGTGTGACTATAAAGAACAGCATAGCCTTCCGCAACGGCTTTACCGAGAACGGCAGAGGCTACGGCGACTGTGACGGAAACGGCTTCAAGCTTGGCGGCGGCGGAGTAGGTACACGCCATACCGTTGAGAACTGCCTCTCCTTCGAGAACCTGAACTGCGGATTTACCGACAACAACAATCCAAAGTTCGGCGACATGAAGAACTGCACCGCATACAATAACGGTATCGGCGGCAACGGCAAGTCCAACTACATGGTATACCGATGCGACACATCTGCCAAGTTCAGCGGCATGATGTCCTACATCAACACAAGCAAGGTCTCAAAGACCAATGCCGCAGGCATCAAGGTATCCAACGACAAGTTCGTGGGTATCATGAGCGATTCTGTATACTACAACAGCAAGTATTATTACGCAAAGTCAGGCGTTACCATGACCAGCGGCGCAAAGCTGGGCGACATCGTAACACCTGCCGACAGTGACTTCATCAGCCTCAGCGTTGCAGCCATGGGAACAGATTTCCACAAGGCATGGAGAAACGCAGACGGCTCTCCCAAGCCCTCGGGATTTGCCGAGACAGCTTCGGGCAGCACATACAAGAGCATAGGCTATCACATGAGCGGCGGAATTACACAGACCGCAACTCCGAACCCCTATGCAGCAGGAACAGCTCCCGTGCAGACCTCTGCTTCTTCGCAGCAGACAACGACCACGAGCAGCAAGCCTGTCCAGAGCACTACAACTACGGTAACTTCACTCGTTGTATCCGTATCGGGCGGATATATCCACAACTTTACCGAGAACGGTACACAGAGCAGCTTCTACAGCATTACAGGTAACCTCTCTGACGCTAAAGGAACTGTGAATTATGACGGTAAGACCCTGACAAGATGTCTGAAGATCGAGACAGCAACAGCTGTAAGCTTCAACGCTCCATCAGCCGGCAGACTTACCCTCGTATTCACAGAACCTGCGGCAACTATCAAGATAGACGGTACCAAGTATACATCATCGGGCGACGGAATTATCAGCGCAGACCTTTCTGCAGGCGCACATACAGTCGCAAAGGCTGATGCGGCAAACCTGTTCTACATGGTATTCTCGCCCTCGTCAGCACAGCCTGTTGTTACAACGACTACTACAACAGCTCCCGTGACAACATCTCCCGTTACCACCTTTGAGCCTTACAACGGCAAGGCAGGCGACGCAAACGGTGATGGTGAGGTCGAGCTTGCTGATGCAATATTCATAATGCAGTCACTTGCAAACCCTGACAAGTACCAGATCAGGCCCGAGCTGCGTGTGAATGCCGATGTATACGAGCGCGGCGGCGGTATAACAGCCAATGACGCACTTGCTATACAGAAGTATCTCCTTGGTCTTGTGCCAGCTCTCCCCGAGTCCTGAGATCCGACAGGACTGCGGTATAATGATATGATGGAAAAAGGAACCTCCCCATAAGGTTCCTTTTTTCATAATTTAAGCAACAGCTTAAATCATCACAATAATTTTACATATTCGATAAGCGAAAATCCTTGACATAGGGCTTAAAAAAGACTATAATAAAGTTAGAAGTTATTGGTCGTATCCAATAAAAGGAGGATATTGAAAATGAATGGAAAGCTTAAAAAAACACTGGCACTGACAGCTGCGGGAGTTATGGCAGCAGTACAGTGCGGCACCGCAGGACTTTTCACTTCCATCGCAGCAGGGGAGGCAGCTGCGACATCTTTCCCCTATGTTATCGAGGGCGAAAAAATGGAGGGCGCAGACCTGTGGACAAGTATCTATCAGACAGAGATCCCCGGTTATTCGGGAGATGGCTTCTTCTATCTGACAGCATCACCTGCTTCATTTGAGGTAACTGTTCCCGCCGACGGAATGTACTCCATAACAGTACACGGCGCACAGATCCTCGACAAGGGCGCAAGACAGCAGGCAGTAAAAATAAACGGAGTAAAATACACAACACAGGCAGCTCATTCCGATAAATGGACGGATTATGACTTTGGAATGGTGCGAATGAACAAGGGCGTGAACACTATCGAATTCATCAGCGAATACGGCTATATGGCAATAGATACTGTTACGGTGGACGAGGCGCAGTTCCCCGATCTGTCAAAGGCTGACGGAACAACAGCGGATCCCGATGCAACTCCCGAGACAAAGGCTCTCATGAAGTACCTCAAGAGCGTTTACGGAAAGAATATCCTCTCGGGTCAGCAGGAGATCTACGGCGGCGGTCACGGCGTTGACACCACTATCCGCTATGATGCAAATGCAAACAAGTGTGTGGACAGTGACGGCGTTGAGTATGTCATCGACGAGGAGAGCTGGGACAAGACCGAGAGCGGCGAGAAGTTCCCGTGGCACTGCACAGGTCCTGACGGACAGGTCTATACATACAGCACTCAGAACCGCAACTACTCATACAATGACTATGACTTTGAGGTAAGATACATCAAGAACCTCACAGGAGAGGAGCCTGCTATCCGCGGCTTTGACTTCGGAAGCTACTGCCCCTGCTATGCGTGGGACGACGGCGTGGCTCAGCGTATGATAGACTGGACCACCAAGAAGAACGGTATATGCACAGCTTCATGGCATATCAATGTTCCCACAAGCAAGGCTGATTATACTCTCGGAGAGCCTCTTGACTTCTCCAAGACCACATACACCGAAAAGACCGACTTCATCACCAAGAACTGCATGGTAAAGGGCACTATGGAGTATGATTACTTCCAGCTCTGCATGAAGAATCTTGCAGCTGAGCTGAAGAAGCTTCAGGACGCAGGCGTTCCCGTTATCTTCCGTCCCTTCCACGAGGCAGAGGGCAACCCCAGCCATACTGACGATCCTATCGACGGTTCGGGAGCATGGTTCTGGTGGGCAAAGGAAGGCGCTGTCGTTTACAAGCAGCTCTGGAACTTCCTTCAGGATACTCTCAGGGACGAGTATGGTCTCCACAACCTTATCTACGAGCAGAACCTCTATGCATGGTCTGACAATTCCGCACAGTGGTATTCAGGCGACGACAGAGTCGATATCGTAGGCTTTGATAAGTATAACTGCCAGTACAACCGTCACGACGGCAAGCAGCAGGGAACTCCCAACGAGGACGCTGAGGCAGGTATATTCTACACACTGAACAAATTCGTCAAGGGCAAGAAGATGGTAGCTATGCCCGAGAACGATTCGTGCCCCAGCCTTAACAATATGGAGGTAGAGCACGCTTACTGGCTGTACTTCTGCCCATGGTACGACTCAGAGCAGTCCCACTTCCTCTGCGGCAAGGAGTATCAGGACCCCGAGACCTTTACAGAGCTTTACAAGAGTGATTTCTGTATCACACTTTCAGAGCTCCCCAAGGATCTTTTCAAGGGAAGCTCGGAGCCTTCCAAGACCACCACGACTACTACCGCAGTAACAACAACGACTACAACTACTACCGTAACATCAAGCGGTACAGTTAAGGATGTGACTTACGGTGATACAAACTGTGACGGCACTGTTGAGCTTGCCGACGCTATCCTCATCATGCAGGGACTTGCTAACCCCAACAAGTATGTCATAACCGATCAGGGCAAGGTAAACGGCGATGTTGACAAAGCTACAAAGGGACTTACCTCCAATGACGCTCTGTTCATTCAGGAGTTCCTCCTCAAGATGAGAAAAACTCTTGATCCGAATGCTGAATAACGACCTCCAATAGAAAAGCTGCACGGCATATGCCGTGCAGCTTTTGGTTTATCCCTCAGAGGCTGCTGCTGTCAGTTCATTGAAGACGTTGTAGATGTCGGGGAACTTGTTTTTTGTCCTGATGGGCTTCAGATCCGTGTCGGTGAAGCAGTGGGATGAGGTGCCCTCAGCGCAGAGATCGCCTGTTTTCAGGCTGATGACCCTGTACGCAAGATGGAGGGTAGTTCCGTTGAACTTTGTGACTCTTATGCTTGACTGAAAAGCCTCGCCAAAGACAAGAGGGTGCTTGTAGCTGCACTCCACAGACAGTACGGGCATGAGAACTCCTGCTGCTTCAATGTTCTCGAAGGGCATCCCCATCTCCGCAAGATAGTGGACTCTGGTCTCCTCGAAAATTCTGATATAGTTTGAGTGGTGGACGATGCCCATTTTGTCTGTCTCATAGTAGTTGACCTTTCGCTCGAATGGTTTGATCTCTGTCATAGTATTTATCCTTTCTGTTATCAAAATATGGCATTTGCAGTTTTTACGCCGAATACCGTTGATTTCTTTGCTGTTATATGGTATAATAATTTTATAATTCTATTCGGAGGTGAGGTATGAAGCTCAAAAAAATTCTCAGCAGCATACTCAGCAGCAATGCCGCATTCGTTATCCTGCTGCTTTTGCAGATAGGCTTCCTGATGCTGGCGGTCATGAGTCTGGGAGAGCGTTTCGTATTCGTCTATTTCGCTCTCATTGTGCTTGACATCATACTTGCGATCTACCTTACAAACAAGAACGAACCCGTTTCATACCGTGTTTCGTGGATAATCATTATCAGTATCTTTCCCTTGCTGGGAGGAGTTTCCTATCTGTTCATCAAGCTCACCCAGCAGTTTCCCAAGTCCATAGATATGCGCAACCAGAAGCAGACAAGAACGCTTCTTGTGCAGGAGGACTCTGTCATGGAGGAGCTGAAGCTGAGCTGTCCCGATTCCGTGAATCTTGCCCGATATGTCACTGATTTCGGACTATATCCCGTGTACAGGAACAATCACGCGGAGTACTATCCGCTGGGCGAGATACAGTTCGAGAACCTCATTGCAGAGCTTGAAACGGCAAAGAGCTTTATCTTCCTTGAGTTTTTCATAATCACCGAGGGCTATATGTTCGACACGATGAGCGAGCTCCTCATACGCAAGGCGAGAGAGGGCGTGGATGTAAGGCTCATGTATGACGGCATAGGCACGGGAATGCTCAACTCCGTAAAGCCCTTCCGCAGACTTGAGGAGGGCGGCGTGAAGTGCAAGGTGTTCAATCCGTTCCGTCCGATGATCTCCTCTGTACAGAACAACCGCGACCACCGCAAGATAGTCATAATTGACGGTCATACAGCCTTTAACGGCGGGACCAATCTTGCAGACGAATATATCAACCGCAAGGAGCGCTTCGGACACTGGAAGGATACTGCCATAATGATACGCGGACAGGCTGTGTGGAATTACACGGTGATGTTTCTTCAGCTCTGGGAAAAGGCTGAGGACGAGGTGTTCCTGAAGTATAAGCCGCAGCATCCCGAGGTGTTCTCATTCCTCGGCGCCGACGGCTTTGTACAGCCCTTTTCCGACTCTCCCCTTGATGAGGAGCCTGTGGGAAAGAGAGTGTACATGGAGCTTATCAACAATGCACGCGAGTATATCTGCATAACCACGCCCTATCTTATACTGGATGAGGAAATGCTGAACGCTCTGGGTTTTGCAGCAAAAAAGGGCGTTGACGTCCGTATCATCACACCTCATATTCCCGACAAGTGGTATGTCCACATGATAGCGTGGAACAATTATGCTGCTCTTACAGCAACGGGCGTGAAGATATACGAATACACCCCCGGATTTATCCATGCCAAGACCTGTGTTGCGGACGGAAAGACCGCAGTGGTCGGCACTATAAATTTTGATTACAGAAGCTTTTACCTGCACTTTGAATGCGGCTCGGTGCTGTACGACTGCTCCGTGATAAAGAAGATAGTCCGCGACTTTGAAAAGACCGTGGAGGTATCCCATCTTGTCACATCGGAGGAGTGCTCAGCCAGACCCGTATTGAAGAAAGCGGCAGGAGCGGTGCTGAATATGTTTGCGCCGCTGCTCTAAATGTATTCCTCTCTGAGTATACTGTACACCCTGACATCGACAATGCCCTTGTTTGTGCGCTGGGAGCGCCTCAGGGTACCCTCATATGTCATACCGCATTTTTCCATGACACGGCCCGAAGCAGGATTGCGCGGGTCGTGTTTTGCTTCTATGCGGCAGGCACCCACCGAGTCAAAGAAGAAGCCGATGACAGCCCTGAGAGCTTCCGTGGTATACCCCTTGTTCCGGAAGGCTCTGCCTATACAGTAGCCCACCTCTATGGTATCGGTGTCGTCATAAACATTGGCAGCAGAGACAGTCCCCACAGCTTCTCCCGTATCCTTTGGCACTATTGCCCAGTGGTACCATTTGGGGTCGGAGTATTTTCCGTCCCAGAAACGTGCGAGACTCTGAGTCTCGGACAGGACGGAGTGATTTTTCCACCGCAGGAATTCTGTTACCTTGGGGTCGCCTGTCCAGTTGCGGAAAGCTGCCTCCGAGTCGGCATATTCAAAGCGCCTCAGAATGAGGCGCTTTGTTTCGAGCTTAACTGTTCCAATATGTTTCATTTATCTTTATCAGTCACGGCGCAGATACCTTGAGGTCTTCTTGCGCTTTTTCTTTTCATACATTATCGTGTCAGCCTGAGTGATGAGGTTGAACAAAGTCTTGTCGTCCTCGACTTCGGTAACTATGGTACCGATACTGGCAGCGATACTGTACGGCTTTTTTATGATGCTGTTGATGTTTTCGAGCTGTGCATAGAAAGCGGTCTCCACTGCGGGAGCGTCCTCATCCGAGGCGTCGCTGCCGAGAATGATGAACTCATCACCGCCGAATCGGGCGCATATCCTGCCGCTTCCACAGCAGTCCTTGATGACGCCTGCAAGGCGCTGGAGAGCGAAATCGCCCTCTTTATGACCGTAGTTGTCGTTTATCATCTTGAGCCCGTCCATATCGATAAAAGCGATAAGGAGCTTGCTTCCTTTTTCCTGACAATGCCTGAACAATGCATCGGCAGTTCTTATGAAGCCGTTGCGGTTATAGATATTGCACAGCGGGTCGATGACGTAAAGTCTGTCAAGCTCGTCTATCATGCTGTTGAGGTGGAGCAGCTTGCGTATATTCTCCACAGAGTTGCTTATATTGAGGATAAGTGTGTGGCAGAGCAGACTCTTTGAGGGGAAAAGGCTGTTGGTGAAGATGTAGTAGCCAAGGCAGCGCTCGCGGAAATGCAGGGGCAGGAAATAGCTTATATTGCCGCCGCCTTTAAGCGGACGGGGGTGCATATCGGCAGTGCTGAACAGCTTCACCGAGGAGTTGATGCCGCTCTCAAGAACGAGGGGGGCGGTCATATGCTCTGTGTAGCCGCGGATCTGGATATCCTCAGGAACATGGCTGCCGGAAGTGCCTTTTATCACTGTGTCCCAGTTGGTACAAAGGCATACGGCAAATCTGTCACATTTTATCTCGTTTATGAACTGAGCGATAGTGCGCATATTGGAATCGGAGGTCTCGTTTTCAGCAAGCTCCGTCGTCATGCGGTTGATTATGGAAATATCGCTCTTGCAGCTGTTGAGCGTCTTGTATATTGACACCATATATTCCGCCATATCGTTCGTGCAGCTGCTGCCGCCGCATCCGCAGCTTCCCGTAAAGACGGGAGATGACTCAAGGGTAGTTGTCTTGTCGTACTCTTTGCCGCTGATAACGTCAATGAGTATCTCACACGCCATGAAGCCTGCCTCGTCAAGGGGGCGGGACACAGTGGTCAGCGCAGGGAGATGATGTCTTGCGTTGTAGGTGTTGTCAAATCCCGTGACTATCATGTCATCGGGCACCACATACCCGTAATTGTTCAGCTCCTCGATAGCAGCCAGAGCCATAGCATCGTTAGCACAGATAATAGCTTCGGGACGGGGCTTGCCCGATCTTATGAAAGTCTCCACAGCCTTTTTGCCGTCAGATGGTCTGAACTCTCCGAAGTATACCCTGTCCATATCGGTGACGAGGGCGTTTTCCGACATGACCTCAAGAAAAGCCCTGTATCTGTCGGACGCCTCGGGGTTGGCAAGGGGACCCGAGATATAGTTGATGAGCTTTGCACCGTGGACCTTTATAACGTGCTCAACGATATCCTTCATTGCCTGATAGTTGTCGATGCTGACGTTATAGAATTCGGGGTATTCGTCGCAGTCGAGAACAGTCACGGGAAGTCCCGAATCCCTGACCTTTTTCAGTATCTTTCCCTTTTCGACAGGGTCGCTTATGGTATTGGTCATAAGGATAACGCCGTCGAACTTTTCGTAATTTACCAGCGAGTAGATATTGTACTCGCCGCGATCGTATCTGCTGCTGGAGAGAACTCCTCCGAATGCACAGAAGCAGGAGATATTGGCATGGTTCATCTTAGCGCATTTTGTGATGCCGTCGAGGAGGCTGTTCTGGTACTCCTCGTCTATTCCTGCAACGATAACAGCTATTTCGATTATTTTTCTCATGGTCATATCCCCCCTATCATACAAGAAAAAGGTGCAAATAGTAATGATAATTCATTATAACACAAAATAGCTATTATTGCAATATAAAAAACTGCTTTTTTGTATATTTTTATAGAGCAGAACGGAACTGCAAAAAAAGACCCGAAAGACAGACTTCCGGGTCATTATATTCATCTTTTCAGCAGTCCGAGCTGATACTTACGGCTGAGTATACGCATTACGCTCTCGTCGATGCGGCTTTCGGGGATCTCGCCGCTGCGGACAGCCCTGCACACCTCGTCTATGGCAGCTCTGTGATCCACGGGCATGAGTATGATATCCATACCCGCCTTTATGGAAAGCTTGGCAGCCTCACCCGAGGAGTACACCTTTGAGATGGTGTTCATCTGGTGAGCGTCGGTGACAGCGATACCGTCAAATCCCAGCTCTCCGCGGAGCATTTCCGTTACCGCAGTGTAAGAGAGGTCACAGGGGAGTTCATCTCCGAATCCCGTAACGGTCTGGTGCC
Source organism: Ruminococcus sp. (assembly GCA_017519145.1). GTDB lineage: Bacteria > Bacillota > Clostridia > Oscillospirales > Ruminococcaceae > Ruminococcus. Next base: position 25,088 of record JAFWTA010000026.1, on the reverse strand, counting down.
CCACCATTACGAAGTCGGCTCCTTTGTCGATAGCTGCCTTGAATGGGATGAACTCAGTCTCGCGCAGCTCCTTCACGGAGCGGTCAATGATAACGGTAGAATTGGTGTGGGTATTACCGTCCTCTGCGCCGAGTCCGGGGAAGTGCTTCAGAGTGGCGCAGACACCATTGTCCTGAAGTCCCATTGTGACGCCGCAGACCATATTTGCCACCACATCGGGATCGCTGCTGAATATGCGGTCTCCCAGCTCGTTGCCGCTGCAAATGTCCACATCTGCGACGGGAGCGAAGTCCACATTGAAGCCGAGACTGTGCAGGTCTCTGCCGAGAGCAGAGCCGATGCCGTAAGCGGTGCCGTAGTCGTTGTCCCTGCCGTAGTGAGCCATATTGCTGAAAGATGCGGTGCCAAGCTTCTGAGCGCACCTTGCAACGGTGCCGCCCTCCTCGTCGACTGCGGTAAAGAGTCCGACGCCGCAGGCGCTTCGCGAGTAGCTCTGGGTATTGCGGATCATTGTCCGTATCTGATCCTGAGAGGTGAGATTTTGTGCGAAGTATATGATACCGCCCACGGGATAAGCAGCCAGCGCATTCTTTGTGCCGTTTCCCACTTCTCTCATAGGAGAAATACCGGTTAAAGCTTCGGGAGTTACCATGAACATCTGACCCACTTTCTGCTCGAGAGTGAGCTCACTGAGGACCTCCTGCGGTGAAGGGTCATGGTTGATGGTAGTTGTGGTGACGATGGCGGTAGTCCTTACAGCAGTAGTTCTTTTCTCAGTCGAAGTATTAACTGTAAGCTGAGTAGTAACAGGCGGTTCATAGCTCTGCTGCTGAGGCTCATAGTCGTTATTGTCCTCATACTGAGCGGAGCTGTCGTTCTCCTCGCCGCTGCTGTCCGAGCCATTATCGTTTTCCTCGGTCATGACCGCAGTAGTAGCCGAAGCGGTAACGGTCTCCGATAAAGCAGTTGTGGTATCCTGAGCTTTTGATGTAGTTATCACAGTGTATTCGGGTATGGGGGATGTCTCGGTTATATCGTAAAACTCCTCGGTCACCGACTCGGGCTCAGCTGAGGCTTCGATGTCCGAGGAAGCCTTCTGAGCTCTGCCGCAGCCTGTCAGAAGCAGGCAGATACCAAGGGAGCAGGCAATGTATTTCTTCAGTTTCAAGATGTCGTCCTCCTGTTGATGTTGTATATAACTATAATAACATATTGAAAAACTAATGTCAATATACTCCAAATAACAAAGCGCAAAAAAACGCCCCTGAATGCCGCTTATAGCATTCGGGGGCGCTGTTATTATTCAGCTGAGCAGGTGCTTTCTGAGAGCTATCATGTCGAAAACATCGATGACTTCGTCCCTGCACAGGTCGCCGTTCATAGGAGCTGCCAGACTGTCCTTGCCGAGGAGGAAGCTCTGCATGGCGATGAGGTCAGCAACATTGCACTGCCCGTCGTTATTGACATCGCCCTCAACAGGTACAGTCACCTCGGGGGCGCTGCCTGTTATCTCGGCGTCCGTAAGAGCGCACTTGTAAATTTTCAGGTTGTCGATCTCACCCTTGAAGCAGGTGTCATCACCGTAGTATGACTTGCCTATATAGCAGGTGGTACCCGAGCCCATATCGGCGATCTGACCGTGGGTCTCGGTGGTCTCGCTGACGAATTTTCCGTCGATGTAGAGCTTTGCGGTGGCGCCGCTGAAAACCATGGTATAGCTGTGCCAGCCGGTACCGTCAGCATCGCGCTCGATGACTGTCTCATCGCGCCATGAATCGGTAGTTGCGGCAAATCTGAAGGTATCCTTAGCAACGCGGAAGAAGACATACTTCTCATCGTTTTTGCCTGCGGCAAAGGTGAAGAAATTGCCCTCCGAGTCGGACTTTATGTCCATGCTCACCGTGTAGTCGCGGCAGCCGTCCAGAAGTCCCGCAGGGAGCTCTGCATAGGAGCTGTCACTTCCGTCGAGACGGAGCCCCTTGCCGCTGGAGCCGTTTCCGTCAACGGAAGCTCCGCTGCTGAGTTTAAGGTCTCCCGTGCCGTTTTCAAAGTCGATGTCGATAACGGGCGAGGGAGTCTCCGTCTTGCTGACGGGAGTGCCGAATATCTTCATTTCATAGACCTGAGGATTGTACCAGTTATTGTCGGGATTATTCTGGAGAGTTGCATTTTTGACGTTTAGCCTTACATATCTTGCACGGCCCTTGAGCATATCGCTGTTGAAGCCGTAGGTCTTTGTGACAGCCTCGCTGTTCTTGTTGGTGTGATCCAGTATCTGTGTCCAGTTGACGCCATCCAGACTGCCGTCCACGGTGTATGTGTAGTAGCCCTCCGAGCCCTTGCAGATGTACCAAGAGGTCTGGATATTGGCGAGGTCGCAGACCTGTTCAAGGTCTACCTGAACGTAGAAGGGCCACTTCTTGTAGTCTCCGATGGCATTGAAGGAGCTCTGGTAGGAGCCGTCCACAGCCTTAGCAGGTGAGTTTCCGCTTTTAGCCGCCAGTGATGATGAGGCAGGCTTATCCTGAGAGAGGAGTTCTCCCTGCTGAACAGGGAAAAGGTCTCCTGTTGAGGTGTTGTATTTGAAGTAGGGGCAGTAGTCGTAGAATGCGAAGCCGTTGTCGAAGTACAGCGGACAGAGTGTAGTTCCGCTGGTATCGGAGGCTCTCAGCCAGCGGTAGGCGTGCATGAGGTAGTTCTTGTCCTGCATATTCACTATCCAGCCCGACTGTGAGGAGAATGTGGAGGTATTGCCTATACTGCGCAGGTCGCTCCACTTGCCGCCGATATCGGTGGTAACGCTGTAAGCGCCGCTGCTGGGGTACCAGCCTGCCGCCTGTGAGGTGAACAGGAAGTAGTAGCCGTCCTTTTTGATAAGGTTGGGGAACTCGCGGTACTGATCCTCAAAGAGAGTCTTTACCACTCGGGTAACGTCGCTGTAATCCTCGTTCATCTGGAAGATGTACATAGTGGCGTTAGCACCCTGACCCTCTTTGTTGGCAGCAGCGATAAGGTAGCCTGTTCCGTCGTCGTCGAAGAATATAGCCATATCGCGTACCTGAATATTCAGCGGATTGTAAACGTGATGCACAGTGAACTGTCCGCCGGGAGTACCCGTGATAACGAGGGCTTTACCGTCGCTGTATCCGCTGGGTTTTTCCCAGTGCGCCCATACCACAACTTTGTTCTTGGCAGGGATATAGTCGATGTGAACGGACTCTATCTTACAGCTTGCCAGCGCCGAATTCTGTGAGCTGTCTGCCACATTCTTCTCGTTTGAGAACCATTTTCCGTCCTTTGAAGTGGTCTCCGCAAGGTAGATATCGTCCTTGCCTGCGTGTTTTTTCAGCGAGTAGCTGTAATATGTGTCGCCCACCTTGTAGCCGCTGGTCTCATAGACCAGATTGCTGCCCTTCTGGTTGTCGTAGGTGCTGAGACCCGATGGCAGTGCGCAGGGAGTGAGCTCCTTTACCTCTGAGCAGTTCTCACTGTTCTTGCCGATGACTCTCAGCTGATAGTAGTAGGTCTGCCCCACGGACATATCGTTGTCCGTCCATGAAGTTCCCGTACCCTCGTAAACGGGCACGAAGCCGCTGCTGCTGTCGGTGGAGCGGTACAGCACATAGCTCTGTGCGGACAGTGTGGTTGCCCACTGGAGCTCTGCGTGGTCAGCCTTTCCGCTGTCAGCAACGGTAAAGAGGTTGCCCACCAGACCTATCTCCTCCGATATTGCTTCCGAGGGAGCCTGTCCTGCCCCGTGAACAGCTGACAGCTGCACGGGAGCTGCCGATAGCATAAGAGCCAGAGCTGCTGCTGCGGACAGTAACTTTTTCCTGATATCCATGATATTCCTCCTTTTTGGTGATAACGAATTATGTTACTTCGATTATATCACATTTATGTACAAATATCAATAAAAATAACATTTTTTCTGCGAAATTAAGCCCCGAAGCGGACTTTTTGCAGCTTCGGGGCTTTGATAAAGTTTATAGTTTGTGCACAGCGCTTATCCCTCGGGAGCAAGGTCTGTAATGAGGTGGAGGAGATAACGCTGTATCTTCAGAGCGTCGTTTGAGGTGAGACCCACTGTGGACTTGTCAACATCACCGTTGGCGATGCCCTGTTCGGTAATGTGCAGCTCATAGGAGCCTTCTTTGCCGTACTTGTTCGGATTTGCAAGAGCCTGCATGATGAGCAGAGCGTCTGCAAGCTCCACAACGCCGTCGCAGTTGGTGTCGCCGCAGAGGATATCCTCCTCGGGAAGCTCTGCCGGCTCGGTGATGTTGTCGAAGTCCAGCCAGAGCTGAACATTCTCGTTGTCGGGAGCATATGCAGGAGAAGCGGTGTTCTGGGAGATTAGCTCATTTGTGCTGAGTGCCTTGCTGTACACTCTCAGCTCGTAAAAGTCAGCCACGGAGCTTCTGCCCGTTTCGGGACAATATCCCAGTGTCAGATTATAGTCGGAGTGACCTACGCCTGCGGAGGTGCCTGTGCTCTTTTCACCGATTATCTTACCGTCAACGTAAGCGCGTATCATGTTGTTCTCGGCATCATAGATACCTGCCACCTGATGCATTCTGCCCAGCCAGCCCGATGAGGCGTCTGTGCTCATGCTGCAATAGAGGTTTCTCCAGTCGCCGTCGGCGTATACGAAGAACTCTACACAGTTGAAGCCTGCGCGGAGACCGAATGTGTAATCGCCCTTGCCCGCGAACATATTGAACTGCTGAGTACCTGTGGGTACAACATTTACCTCTACTGTAAATGAGCGCTTTCCCTCAACAGCGGAGTCAAGGTCAGAGTTGTGAGGAATAGTGAGGGCGCCGGAGATATAATTGCCGCTGTCGGAGCTGCCAAGCTTTGCGGAGCCGCCTACGGGGATAGTGAGCGCATTGCGGCTCTTGTCCTGAACGGACACGCCGTTGGAGCGGAGCTTTGCAGCCTTGTCGGATATCTCCTTATCGGAGGCATTCTTTGCCACGGGCATGATGGTGTACTTCCAGCTGTAAGTCTTTGATGAGGGCAGGCGGTACTTATCAAGTGTAGCCTGACCGCAGGTAGCGCTTCCCGTACCCATTGAGCCGTAGTCCACACTGAGGTAGGTCTCGGAACGGGGGCGGAGCTTGTAGGGGTGGTCTGCATTCTGGAGATCCTCGGGAGTGAAGTGGAGAGCGCTTGCCTCAACAGTGCCCTCAGCAGCAATGAGGAGCTTATAGTCGCTTGTGCCCGTGTCTGCGGATATCCACCTTACATCGGTAAGGTTTCCGCAGTCATCAGCCTTCATGTAGGGATAGAACATACCCGAGGCGGTGTTGTTCCATATACCCAGTCTGCCGCCGCTCTTTCTGTCGTTGAAGGTCTCAACGGGACCGTTTCCGTACCAGCTCACCTTCTCGCTTCCCTCGGGGAGCTTCATAATGGAGCCTACGCGGAGGAAATTGCCCAGCCCCGACTTAGAGCCGTCAACGCTGAACTCCACATCTGTACTGCCGTCGCAGTGGATGGTGTAGGCTATATCCACCTTTGTATTGCCTGCATTGGTAAGGGTGAGGTGAGAAATAACTACCTTTGCGCCGTTTTCGCCGTCCTTGACGTCGATACCGTCGCAGCGTGCCTTGTCCATAGCGTTGCGCCACTTCGTATCGAAGGCGTTGGCACGGGAGCTTCCGCCGTCGTTTTCCACGTTTCCGCGCCAGAAGTTGGGAGCAGGACCCTCGTCGATGAGAGTATTTCCCTGATATGAATAATGACTCATGAGACCTGTCGACTTGCTTATGAGCATATTGAAGCCGTGACCTGTGGGGACATAGGCGTCGGGAGTCTCGATAACGTCCACGTTGTCGGTGCCGTAGTCAAACTTTACGGAGCTTCCGCTGGCGGATACCTCCACCTGTCCGTAGGATATCTCGGTACCCTCGGGGATAAGGTCGGTGCCCTGCTTTGTCTTTACGGAAAGCTCAAGAATGAGCTCGTCGCCCGATAGGATATTCTTGGGCATATTGAAAGGCACAGTGAGAGTTGACTTTGTGTATGGAGCGCATGAAGCGTCCGCGATAGTGCCTCCCTGTATCTGTATGCCGTTTTTCAGCAGCTTCCAGTCAACGTCAAATTCGCTGAGGTCGGCAAAGCCGTTCTCGTTGTAGACCGAGACCTCCTGACCGCCGCCCTTAGATGAGAACCAGAAGTTCTGATACTGGAACTTTACCTCAGAAAGCTCGGGCTGGGGATTTCGGTCGGGGCTCACCAGACCGTTCTCACAGAAGCTGTTATCATTGGGCCAGTCGCCCCAGTCGCCGCCGTAAGCGTAGTATCTGCCCTTGCTCTCCTCGGAGTAGAGGTTCTTGCGGGCATAGTCCTCCGAGTAGTAGTCCCAGCCGCCGTTCGGCAGGGGAGTAGCTCTTGACTGATCCACCCAGTCCCAGATAAAGCCGCCCAGCATATTGTCCGCGCTTCTTATAGCGTCCCAGTACTCCTTGAGAGCGCCTACGGAGTTGCCCATAGCGTGGTCGTATTCGCACATGACATAGGGCATCCTGCCGTGACCTGCGTTGTTTCTTATACCGTCGGATGAGGGGTACATATTACTGCTCATATCAACGCCCATGCCGCTGCCCTGACCCTCGCTGTGAACGGGGCGGGAGCCGTCCTGCTTCTTGAAGTACCATATCATATCGCGGAACATACCGCCTGCGTCATTGGGGTTTCCCGTGTAAGCCATCTCGTTGCCTATTGACCATGCAACGATAGAGGGATTGTTCTTGAGTCTCTTGTAGGCTGTCTCTGTTCTGTCCATAGCCAGCTCATAGAACAGAGCCTTGCCGTCGTTGTTGTTCATGAGGGCGTGGGACTCCATATTGGTCTCGCCCATGACATACATACCGTACTTGTTGCAGAGCCAGTACAGATATGAGTCGTTGCTGTAATGTGAAGTTCTGATAGAGTTGACGTTGTTGAGCTTCATCTGCCTTATGTCCTCGCGGAGGGTCTCCTGAGGAACGGCTTTGCCGTTGAACGGATCGGTATCATGGCGGTTGACGCCCTTGAATATGAGCCGCTGTCCGTTAATTGTAACAGGCTTCCAGCTCTTGGTGGTCACCTTATAGGAGCTGTCCACCTCTGCGGGCGTGAAGTCGATAGTTCTGAAGCCCAGCTGAGTGGAGATGATCTCCTGCTCATTGCCGTGATTGTCGTAAAGAGTCAGCACCAGCGCATAGAGATCGGGGTGCTCGGCGGACCAGAGCCTGATATTCTCGGCATAGGTCTCTATCCTTGCGCTGCCGTCGCTCCACGCCTTCAGAGAGAACCCTGTATCGGAGCCGCTTCCGAGGACGTTAACGCCGTTCTCGTCAAAGGCTTCCGCCTTTACTTTCCAGTCTGACCTGTCATTGCCGCAGGCATTGCGCAGGTCGAGGTCAATGGTGAGAGAGGAGCTGTTATTCCCTGTATTTACATTGGTATGTACAGTGTAGTCTCTTATCTGTGTTTCGGGAGCGCTTACGAGGAAGACATCGCGGAAGATACCGCCGTCATAGATCATATCCTGATCCTCGAACCACGTTCCGTCACAGAACTTGTGTACCTCTACCACGAGGTCGTTCTCGCCCTCCTGAAGATATGAGGTTATATCGAAGCGGTGGGGGCTGAATGTGTCCTCACTGTATCCCACAGCCTTGCCGTTGAGGTAGACGTAGTAAGCGGACTCAACTCCGTCGAACTCTATATATATGCGTCTGCCGCTTTCCAGCATAGAGCTGTCGGGTGTGAAGATCTTCTTATAGATGCCTACGGGGTTGTAGTTGGTGGGAGCCTGCGGCACGGGTACATTGCTGTCGTATTTAGCCTGCCACGGCTGAGTTACATTTGAGTAGATAGGGAAGTCGAAGCCCTGACAGGTCCAGCTTTTCGGGAGCTGAACGGTCTTCCATATACTTTCGGTAGGATCGTCGATGTACTTGTTGTTCAGAGCGTAGTCGATGTGGCGCTCGGCGTCCTTAGCGTTCTGGACAACAGTGAGCCGCCAGTCCTGATCTGCGCCTGTGAGCATCTGGAGATATTCCGAGTTTTCACGGGCGTTGTAGTCCCATACGGCACCCACAGCAGAATCCCTGTCATGGAATGGCACGGGATTACAGGAAGCAGCCTCGCGGTTCACAGCAAAGACGTCCTCTGCACCGTTCCTGCCCGTCCATTCGCTTCCGCTGAACTTGACATCTGCGGCTTCCGTCCTTGCAGGCGGCAAAGCGGACAGTGACATTGCAGCCGCCGCAAAAGCAACAGCTGCGGAGATGAGTCGTTTCATAAGTTTTTCCTCCTTTTTAATAATTCCCCTTTAACAGATTGTGCTAATTTTATATCTTTTTCGGCACATATCCTCTTATTATGTATAATATAGCATAAAAATCAGCGGATTGCAACATATTTTATAAAGATATGGTGCATTTTTTTCGTATTTTACGGGATAAGCGCATTATCTTACCGAAAAGGCTCAATAAAAAAGCTCCCGCAGCTTTTATGAAGCTCGGGAGCTTTTTTATATTTTTTATAAAGCGGTTCAGTCGCTTTCGAGGATGTTCTTGATATCCTGCATACGGCTGTCCCATTCCGCGCTCTGGTCGGCGCATTTTTTCAGGTCGTCGGTGAGCAGGTCCAGTTTGAAGGGGGGGAGGTCTTTTTTGTAGCGGAGCTTATGTTCAAGGCTTGCCCAGAAGTCCATGGCGATGGTGCGGAGCTGTACCTCAGCTTTCACAAGGCGTTTTTCATTCTCAAGGAATATAGGCACAGCCACGATAAGGTGGAGGCTTCTGTAGCCGTTGGGCTTGGGATTTTGTATGTAGTCCTTTTTCTCGATGAGGGTGATATCGTCCTGCCGGAGGAAGCAGTCGGCAAGGCGGTAGATGTCCTGCACGAATGAACAGACCACCCTTATGCCGGCGATATCATTGATATCGCGCTCGATAGCCTCCATATTGCGGGGGATATGCTTGGTCATTATCTTGCGGTAGATGCTGCCGTAGCTTTTTATCCTTGACTGTATGAATTCGATGGGATTGCTCTCGCCTTTGAGTGAGAACTGCTCGTTGAGTACGCGGAACTTGGTCTCTATCTCCATGATGGCGCACTTGTAATATGTGAAGAACTGCTGCATGGGTATCATGTTGCTCTCGACAGACTGGAGGAACTCAGCCTCTGTCATATCGGCGTCCACGAGATCACGCAGATTTCTTATGACTTCATTGTTTATGTTCATGGTGTGTCCTTTCGTTTATGGTTGATGGTATTATTATATCATTTATATTCCCAAAGGTCAATGAAAACAGGGATAATTTCACTTTCCTGACACACTTGAAAAAGGCTGAAATATATTAACTTTATATGGGGGTATTGCCGCTCATTTTAACAAAAAAACTTGACATTATTGAGGTCATATGGTAAAATGACCACAGTCGCGACAATAAACTTTACAAGGAGATATTAATAATGAGATTCAGCATCAGATCTAAAAAGATCATTTCATCTTTAATGGCACTTACTATGCTTACAGCAGCAACAGCAGCTGCTGAGTCAAACGTATTCAGCAAGATCATTCCCACAAACACAATTACCGCAGACGCAGCAGTTTCGGGCACATGGACATATCAGGTAACAAGCTCGACCACCTGCACCCTCACAGGATATACAGGCAACGAGCAGCGCGTTTATCTGCCCGTTGAGCTCAACGGCTATAAAGTTACTAAAATAGGCACAGGCGCATTCATGAACAATCACACCATGAAAATGTGCCAGTTCGGTTACAACATCGAGGAGATCGGCACTAATGCATTCAGGAACTGCACAAGTCTCACACAGGTATACATAAATTCGGGCGCAAAGATCATCGGCACAAGTGCATTCGAGAACTGCACAGCTCTCACATATGCTTCCTGCCCTCCCAACCTTGACAGGATCAAGAGCCGTGCATTCGCAAACACAGCCATCACAAGCTTCTCTGATCCCTATCTGCATGACGACGTAAAGTATATCGAGTCATACGCATTCCTCAACTGCCACAACCTCACAGAGATCCATTTCAAGGATAAGTGGGAACTTGGTATGTCTGTATTTGAGAATTGCGATCTTCTCGAGAACGTTGAGATCAGCGATTACTCTGTAAGATCCGGTCTTGCAAACCGCAGCTTCAAGGGCGCACACAATCTTCAGTTCGTATACGGACACCGTCTCTATGCGTGGAATGGTCCGAGCCGTTATATTATGAGTCCCTATAATCCTACATTCGGACGTAATTATGCACAGCTCCTTGAGGACGAAGTAAGAATGGCTCTCGACTTCCATAACGGAGTAAGAGACTGATCGCATCAAAAACAGACATTGTATAGATCGCAAAGCGCACTCCTTTCAGAGAGCTTTCCTTAACGAAAAAACGTGAGTTACCGAGCCTGATATCACAGGCTCGGTAATTTTATGTCACGGTTTCGGCGGAGGATGCCCCCTTAGGGTGTGCTTTTTTGTTTGACAGAGGGTTTCGTGATATGATATACTAAGCTATAATGTGAAAAGGAGATAAGGTCATGAAGCAATACATAGTTGATGCTTTTACAGATAGATTATTTGCAGGAAATCCCGCGGCGGTCTGCGTTATGGACAGCTTCCCTGCGGACAGTCTCATGCAGAGCATAGCCGCTGAGAACAACCTGTCCGAGACCGCCTTTGCAGTCAAAGAGGGGGAGCACTATCACATACGCTGGTTCACTCCGAAAAGTGAGATAGACTTCTGCGGTCATGCTACACTTGCGGCGGCATATGTGCTTTTCAGCTTTTATGAAAAGAACTGTGAAAGGCTTGACTTTTCCGGTCAGTGCGGAGAGTTCTCCGTGGTGCACAGGGACGGTCTGATCGAGATGGACTTTCCTGCCTATCGGCTTGAACACGCCGAGATTACTGACATGATGATAGAGGCACTGGGGACTATCCCCCTTGCGGCATACCGTGACCGCGACCTGCTATTTGTGCTGAGGGAGGAGGACGAGGTAAGGGGACTTCAGCCCGACTCAGCGCTGCTTTCACAGCTGGACGGAGCCTGCGTGGCAGTAACTGCAAAGGGCAGCGGCTATGACTGCGTATCGCGAGTGTTCGCGCCGAGATACGGCATAACAGAGGACCCTGTCACAGGCTCCGCTCACTGCATGATAGCGCCCTACTGGAGCAGGAGACTGGGCAAGGAGAGCCTCACTGCATTTCAGGCGTCAAAGCGCACAGGAGAGCTTTACTGTACGGTCTGCGGAGACAGGGTAAGGATATCGGGCAAAGCCGTACTGTTTGCGGTTTCGGATATAAAGCTGTGACAATGGACTGTATGCAATCTGAATAATATGTACAGCTTCTTTTTGTGAGTTCCTACAAAGTTCTCAGGGGACTATTGACTCTTACGTTACGTCATGGTCTATACTGAGATCACACGAGAGGAGGTCATTGAGATGATGACGGTAAAACAGGTCAGTGAGCTTACGGGAGTGAGTATACGCACTCTCAGATACTATGACAATATCGGGCTGCTGAGCCCTGCGGGACACACCGAGGGCGGCTACAGGCTGTATGACGATACGGCACTGGAGAGATTGCAGCAGATACTGCTTTTTCGCGAGCTTGAGTTTCCGCTTAAAGATATAATAAGTATCATGGAGCGGAAGGATTTTGACCGCAGAAAGGCTCTTGATCAGCAGATAGAGCTGCTGGAGCTGAAAAAGCAGCACCTTCAGAAGCTTATCGACTTCGCTCGGGGAATAAAAATGTTAGGAGTGAGAGCAGTGGATTTTACTGCATTTGACAGATCAAAGCTTGATGAATACGCACAGAGGGCAAAGGCAGAATGGGGAGATACCCCCGAATACAAGGAGTTTGAGGAAAAGGACAGCAAGCGCACAGCCGCGGAGAACGATCAGCTCACAGAGCGATTAATGACTATTTTTGCGGAGTTCGGCGAGCTGAAAGGCGGCAGTCCCGACAGTGCCGAGGCGCAGGCACAGGTGAGGAAGCTTCAGAGCTTCATAACCGAGAATATGTACACCTGCACGGATGAGATACTCAGAGGACTGGGAAAGATGTACGCAGCAGGCGGAGAGTTCACGGAGAACATAGACAGGGCAGGCGGAAAGGGCACGGCTGAATTTGCGGCAGCTGCAATAAAGGTTTGCTTGGGCTAACAATTGGGCTTTGCATGATCTTCTGTGATATAATAAAAGGGTGCTCTGAGCACCTTTTTATTTTTCTAAAGGAGAACTTGATATGGAACTTAAACTCGGCGACGTTCAGGAAACTGCACTTATCCCCCTTGCAATAAAGGCAGATGAGAGCAAGAGAAGCGATCACAGGATATACGATGCAAAAGCCGTTGAGATCATCGACGGACTGGGAATAGATACGAAGAAGTACGACAAGTATATGTCCCATGAGGGAGTAGTTGCAAGGACAATACTTTTCGACAATGAGGTAAAGAAGCTTCTGGAAAAGTATCCCGATGCCGTGTGTGTAAACATCGGATGCGGATTTGACGATCGTTTTTCCAGAGTTGACAACGGCAGCGTAAGGTGGTACAATGTTGATCTTCCCGACTCCATAGAGCTGAGAAAGAAGGTCTTTTCCGACCGTGACCGCGAGTTCATGAAAGCAGGAGACCTGACAGACACCGAATGGACAGTGGGCATACCCAATGAGGGCGTTACCATAATCATTGCCGAGGGACTTCTCATGTATTTCAGCGAGGAGCAGGTAAGCGCACTGCTTGACCATATATGCACCTATTTCGGCAAGGGCTACATACTGGCTGAGATAATGCATCCCTTTGCAGTAAAGAACAGCAGCCACCATGATACCGTAAAGAACACCAAGGCATCATTCGGCTGGGGAATTGAGAGCGGCAGGGAAGCCGAGTCACTGTGCAGCGGTATCAGCTTTGTAAAGGAGATAAACTTCTTTGAGGAGATAAAGAAGTATTCACTCATCGGCAAGATTGGAAGCAAGCTGTTCAACAAGGTCATGGACAGACTGGCAGTTTACAGATTTGAGAGATAAAAACAGCCCCGAAGCGGCAGAAATAACGCTTCGGGGCTTCATTTTCATACGGGAAACTATGCTTTCTTTTTCAGTACAGCTATGGCAGCATAGTGCAGTATATCGAACTTCTCGGAAGCTATTTCCTCCAGAAGCTGCATATGCTCCTTTTCCCAGCGGACAGTCTCCTCCTCGGAGAGAGAAGCCTGAACACCGCGGCAGGCTTTCATTCTGCCGTTCCAGCTCTCACGGGTAAAGGGGATATTCACATCGAAGCCTATCTGCTCCTCGACAGTGAAGTGCTCCAGCACGGCTTCATCTATGTGCACGGGCTGTCTTGTCCAGCCGCCGCCCGTCCATGTGGGATTGTATTTCAGCACCAGCTCTTCGCTTTTGACTGCGATAGGGTCATCAAATGGCAGCCAAGCCATCTGCATGACGCAGAGCCTGCCGTCGGAGCCGAGCAGATCAGCCAGTATGGGTGCCACAGTCTTGTGGTCGAAGTACCAGAAGCACTGACAGGCAGTTATAACGTCAAAGGTGCCTGACGGGAAGGATATCTCCTCGGCAGGAGCTGCAAAGAAGTCGATATCCATGCCCTCTTTTGCGGCGAGGAGCTTAGCTTGTTCTATCTGATTTTCGGAGATATCGCAGCCTGTCCATTTAGCTCCGAAGCGGTACATATTTCGCGGTATGACACCTGTACCCGTACCGAGGTCAAGCACACGCTGACCATTTACGCAGAGTCCGCGTTCGGTAAGGCAGCGGTAGAACTCCTGAGGGTATATATCTCTGTATTTAGCGTAGTTTTCCGAAGTTTTTCCCCAGTCGAAGGCTTTTCCGCCGTCGATGTCCTTGTTTGTGATGTTCATGGTATCCCTCCTGATGAAAAATATATTTACAGTATAGCATAATGATCCGTAAATAGCAAGGGACGCGGCGTAAAAGTTTCCGGGCAGTAAAGCGCTTCCGCGAAACATGGTGCGGCGGCTCAGCGCTTACAGTATATATGCGGAACTCCGAGGGAGGCGTTCCCTACTTGAAAAAAACTGCTTTCAGTGCTATAATTATACTGATAAAATCATACCAAGGAGGTATCACCATGAAAGATCTTACAAGTATCATCAAGGAAAGAAGAAGCGTACGCAAATTCACCTCGCAGCTGCCCGAAAAGGCTCTCATAGATCAGGTCATCGAGGCAGGTCTTTATGCAGCTTCGGGCAGAGGCAAGCAGGCTCCCGCAGTCATTGCTGTCACCAATAAGGAGCTCCGAGACCGCATCATGGAGGAAAACTGTGCTATCGGCGGCTGGGACAAGGGCTTCGACCCATTCTACGGCGCTCCCGTTATCCTTCTGGTAATTGCTCCCGAGGAGATACCGACTGCTGTTTATGACGGAAGTCTCACTCTCGGCAACATGATGCTGAAGGCTCACGAGCTGGGACTGGGAACCTGCTGGATACACCGCGCCAAGGAGGAGATGGAAGGCACTTTCGGTGATGAGATACTGAACAAGGCAGGTCTCAGCGGAAAGTACATCGGCATAGGGCATCTTGCTCTGGGCTATCCCGACGGTGAAGCAGCTCCCATACCGCCCAGAAATGATAACAGAGTCATCTATATTGACTGATAGGCGGATACTGAAAAAACTACAAGCCCTGAAGTGCAGACTTCGGGGCTTTTTATATATCGGATAGTGCACTTTGCAATGCTTTTTTGGTACATTATTGTACATATCATCCACTATTATGTACAAAAAGAAAGAAAAATGATACAATAAATCATTGCTAAATCATGAATAAAATAGTATAATATAATAGACATGGAGCGGATCTGTTCCGAAACGATGAAAAAATAAAACACAGGGGGAATTAAAATGAACCTAAAAATCAAACGTATCGTGGCTGCTGCTGCCTCTCTGGCGATAGCTGCGACCTCTAACCTCAGCGCGGCTTCACTTCTGACAGCGGACGCTGCCTACGGAGTGGGCGGAAACGGCGCTGCCATTATGGAGTATCTTGACCGCGGCATCTACGCTATCAAGTCGGGCAACGGTATGTTCGTAAGCTGGCGCTTCAACGCAAACGACGACGATAATGCCGAGTTTCAGCTGTTCCGCGACGATCAGCTCATCTACACAAGCAAGGCAGGCGATCCCACCAACTACTGGGACGCAAGCGGCAATGCAAACTCAAATTATAGAGTTGATACCCTTGTGAACGGCACTGTGGTAAGCTCTGACGGCTGCCATTTCAGCTCCGGCTCCAATTACTTCGATATACCTCTTGATGTCCCCAAGGGCGGAACTATCAACGGCGAGGCTTACAGCTACTCCCCCAATGACTGCTGCGTGGGAGATGTTGACGGCGACGGTCAGTATGAGATCTTCCTTAAATGGGACCCCTCAAATTCAAAGGATAACTCACAGACCCACAATCCCGATAAGGGCATACAGGGCTTCACAGGCAACGTTTATATCGACTGCTATACCCTGACAGGCAAGAAGCTCTGGCGCATAGACATGGGTAAGAATATCCGTGCAGGTCAGCACTATACACAGATGGCTGTTGCGGACTTTGACTGCGACGGCAAGGCTGAGTTCATCACCAAGACCTGCGACGGAACTGTTGACGGCACAGGAAAGGTCATCGGCAATGCAAGCGCTAATTATGTGAACAGCGCCGGTACTGTTCTGACAGGTCCCGAGTATATGACATTATTCGACGGTGCTACGGGAGCTGCTCTCGATACCATCGAATTCCCTGTGCTCAGAGGCGATGCTACGAGCAATACTGCCAAGAGCACTTGGGGCGACAACTACGGTAACCGCTGCGAGCGCTATAACTGCGCTATCGCTTATCTTGACGGCGTTCACCCCTCTGTTATCTACGGCAGAGGCTACTATACAAGACTTACCCTTTCAGCTGTTGACGTTAAGGACAAGAAGCTGGTGAAGAAGTGGGTATTCGACACAGGATTTGATAAGTCCAATCCTGCTTACGGCTGCGGAAACCATAACGTAATGGTGGCAGACTTCGACAACGACGGCAAGCAGGAGGTCTGCATGGGTGCCTGCGCTATCGACGATGACGGAAAGCTCCTCTGGTCCACAAAGAAGATGCACGGCGACGCTATGCACGTCGGCGACCTTGACCCCAATCATGAGGGTCAGGAGGTATTCATCTGCCATGAGGACGGAAATTACGGTATCTCCTTCGTTGACGGCAGAAACGGTCAGATAATCTGGCATTACGACGGCGACAAGGACACAGGACGCTGCTGCGCGGACAATATCGTATCAGGCAACAGCGGTGCTGAGTTCTGGGGCTCAAGACCTGCTAATGCAGTATTCGACGTTACGGGCAAGCAGATAGGCAACAAATGGCCTTCTTCAAACTTCCTTATCTACTGGGACGGCGACCTTGAGCGCGAGCTGCTTGATAACATCACCATTACAGACGGTGCGGCTATAAACAATTATCCTGCAATTTTTACAGCTTCAGGCTGTGCTTCCAACAACAGCACAAAGGCAGTTCCCTGTCTTACCGCAGATATCTTCGGCGACTGGCGCGAGGAGCTTGTGCTCAGGACTGAGGACAATTCCAAGCTCCGCATATTCTGCACGAACACCGAGACAAAGTACAGATTGACAACTCTCATGCATGATATGCAGTACCGTATGCAGGCAGGCTGTGAGCAGAGCTCCTACAATCAGCCTCCTCACCCCAGCTTCTACCTCGGCACAGAGGCTCCTCTCCCTGCAAGACCCGACGTAAAGATGAACAATACTCCTCCCGAGCCCGTTAACGGCAAGCTGGTCAGCAATCTTCTTGTGAAGGACTATAACAACTCTCTCGCATGGAAGCTCATGGAGTCCAACAGCATAAACGGTCCTATCTACGGCGACAGAGACTTTACATACACAGAGCTGGCTTCCGAGCTTCAGGGCTGCGAGTACATCATGACAGCCTGCAACTCCAAGAACACCGACGGTGACCTTGCCGAGTTCACAGCTGCTGACAAGGCTGAGGTATATGTCCTCGTTGATACAAGAGAGGAAGAGGCAGATCTGGTTCCCTCATGGCTCTCGGGCTACACAAGAACAGACCTGACCGCTAAGTCCAGCAACGGCGTTGACTTTGTGGCTTACAAGAAGACCTTCGAGGCAGGCGAAAAGGTTCTCCTCGGAACTAACGGAATGACAGGCAATGTCATCAACTACACAGTTTTCGTAAAGGAACCCGCAGTGGTAACTACAACGACTACCACAACAACGACAACGACAACAACTACCACTACAACAACAACTACCACAACAACAACTACCACTACAACAACAACTACCACGACCACCACCACAACCACAACAGCTCCTCCCGTGAGCAATGTGGTATGGGGCGACTCGAACTGCGACGGTACAGTTGAGCTTGCAGATGCTATACTTATCATGCAGGTACTTGCAAATCCCAATAAGTACACCATTACCGATCAGGGCAGAGAAAATGCCGACGTTGACAGATCCACAGTGGGACTTACAGCGAACGACGCTCTCTATATACAGGAGTATCTTCTCCACCTGAGAGATTCCCTTGATCCCAACGCATAACAGTTTAAGGCTGTACGGACCTCCGTACAGCCTTTTTCATGCGCTTTTTCGCCAATTGCTCCACAAAGCCATTGAAAAATTTCGTTCAAGGGTCAATTGACCGCTGCCGATCTCTGTGATATAATATTACAAGTGAATTTAATATCAAAAAGCGAAAACGACACATGTATTACCTGAGGGTATGTAAATCTGATCACGGAACGAAAATTCTGCGGTCATACCCTTTTGGCGGTATGTGTGTATTTTTTTGTGCTTTTTGAGGAAATGGAGAGTTTTTATGCCAAGAAATCAGTTTCAGCGAATGATATTCGCACTTATCACCGTAGTGATAACCGTTCACGCCTATGTATTTTACAGCCTCTATGTTATTAACGGCAGCACATTCATGCAGATAACAGGCAAGGATTCCGTTATCGGAGCTATCAATGCCATGGGAGGAGTTTCCGTGCTGGGAAAGGCTGTTCCCATCTGGGCAGTGGTACTCATCGAGTTCTGCTTCGCCTATACTCTTGAGGTGCTTCTGGGAAGTCCGCTTTCGTTCAAGCTGGTGTGCCGCGTGTTCAAGTTCGGTGACGTTCATCCTGTTATTTTCGAGACAGCTATCATCACCGCAACTGTGGGCATTATGTGTCCCTCAATGAGCTTCATCGCAGCCATACTCTACTATCCCTACGGCATGGTGGAATTCAACGTGTTCACCCTCCTTGCGAACTGGCTGAAGCTGGTGTGCTTCAACCTGCCCTTTGCATTCTTCTCGCAGCTGCTGTTCATACAGCCCTTTGTGAGAACGGTATTCAAATTCATTTTCAGCAAGGATATCGCAGCAAGAGCTGCTGCCGAAAAGGGCGCAGTACAGGCATAAAAAAGCGGAGCTAAATGCTCCGCTTTTTGCTTTTATCCGAGATGTGATGCCGCCCCTGCTATGCACTAAGCACTTATCACTAAAACTGATATTGCATTACCTAAGATCATATGCTATAATGAATGCAAAGCATTCATTATAAATTATCTGAAAGCCCTTGCAGATACGCAGATCAGAGATCTGCTCCCTGCAATCGGGAAATTATAGCATAACGCTTCGCTTATACGCTATAATCAGCAGTAAAGGAGATGAGGATATGGAGATAAGACGAGCAGAAATAACAGATCTGGAAACGGTAAAACGAATAGTGCATGAGACAATAATGGCGGTCTATCCTCACTATTATCCCAAGGGAGCGGTGGAGTTCTTCATAGCCCACCACAGTCCCGAAAACATCATGAAGGACATCAGCGCAGGCAGCGTATACATACTTTACGACGGCGGAGTTCCTGCGGGAACGGTAACTGCTGCGGAAAATGAGCTGAACAGGCTTTTCGTGCTGCCGGAATATCAGGGCAGGGGATACGGCGGAAAGCTCCTTGCTTTTGCTGAGGAGCGCATTGCCGAGAGGTATGACAATATAGTTCTTTCCGCGTCACTGCCTGCAAAGTCCATCTACATGAAAAAGGGCTATATTTTCAGGGATTACAACAGTATAAAGTGCAGCGGCGGCGACTACCTCTGCTATGATGAGATGGAAAAGAAGCTGTGAGCGCTTTCAGCCCAGAGCCACGTCAAGTATCATCATGGCGGTGAAGCCTCCCGCGAATGAGATAGTACCCACGTTGGAGTGTTCTCCCTCGGACATTTCGGGGATAAGCTCCTCCACAACGACGTATATCATAGCACCTGCGGCAAAGCTGAGGAGATAGGGCATAGCAGGAATGACAAGACCTGCGGCGAGAATGGTGAGTATAGCTCCCACAGGCTCGGCAGCACCCGAAAGAACGCCCATGAGGAAAGCCTTTGGCTTGCTCATGCCGCCTGCGCGGAGGGGCATAGAGATTATAGCGCCCTCGGGGAAGTTCTGGATAGCGATGCCCAGCGCAAGGGCGAAAGCTTCGGCGGCGGAAATATTGGAATTTCCGTAGAAAAGCCCTGCATAGACCACTCCCACAGCCATACCCTCCGGAATATTGTGGAGGGTCACGGCGAGGAGCAGCATAGTATTTTTTGAGAGCTTAGTTTTGATACCCTCTGCCTTGTCGCTGTTCATATGGAGATGAGGGATGAGCTTGTCGAGGAGGAGCAGGAAAGCAATTCCGGCGAGGAAGCCCACTGCGGCAGGTATGAATGCCAGACGTCCCATGTTTCCCTCAGACTGCTCAATGGCAGGTATGAGTAGGCTCCACACGCTTGCAGCGGTCATAACGCCTGCGGCAAAGCCTGTAAGTATGCGCTGTATGGTAATGCTGAAGTTGTTCTTCATTGCAAAGACGCAGGCAGCGCCGAGGGACGTACCGAGAAACGGGATAGAAAGTCCTTTTACAATTTCAAGCATAATAACTCCTTTCTTAGTTAGCGAATACTAACTATTTGCATTATAACATAGAATTGAAAAAATAGCAAGGGCGCAGTGCACTGATGTAACAGTCACCGCGCCCTATCCTTATATTATTCGCGACAGTCTCTGTAAGTGATTGCCGTCTGCGCGGAGATAACAAAAAAGCCACAGTATCCCGACGATCTATCGGAATACCATGGCTTGGAACACTATATCAGTCCAGCTTTGTGAAGCGTCTTACCTCACCTGATTTGCCCACGAACATAGCCTTGGGTCTTGCCCAGACCTCGCCGTCCTTGAGGGACTTGTAAACCACGAGCTCCTCCATGGTCTCGCTGTGTCTTGCAACTGCGATGACCTCATACTCATTGCCCTTGAAGTGGCGGTACTTTGCGCCCACAACTATCTCTGTATCCTTGTCCTCAACGGGCACCTCATCCTCGGGCTCGATGTTGACGATATCGTCAGCGACGATTATCATAGCCGAGTAAGGTCTCATGCGGACATAGGCATTGCCGTTCTCCACCTGAAGGGGAGAAGCAGTGAAAACGTCCACAAGTCTTGACATATGGGTACCGAAGTTAAGGTCGAAGTCATAGTCGGCAAGGTTAAGAGCAACATAAACAGTCTGCTCGCCCTGTACCTTCTTGAACAGAAGCTGCTGATTGGTTATCATAATACGCTCATAGCTGCCTGTTCTGAGGGCAGGGTAAGCGCGGTATATCCGACCCAGCTTTACGATATGCTTATAGAGCGAAATGTTCTCGCGCTCCATATCCTGAAGATGGAGACAGGGGCGGAGGTTATCGTCGGAGTTGTTTTCCTTTCTGCCCTCGATTCCGTATTCGCTTCCGTAGTAGATAGAGGGGATACCGGGCATGGTGTACATGAGTGTGTAGACGAGGGGCAGATGTGCATGGTTGTGGAGAGTGCTTGCCAGACGGTTCACATCGTGGTTGTCCACGAAGTTATACAGGTCGATATTGCGGTAGATACCGCCGTTAGTGCCCGACTGTCTGTTGATGGAGTAGTCTATCTCGAAGTAGTTCTTGTCGTTGTGAGAGGACCACAGACCCTTATAGCACTCATAGTTGGTAACGCTGTCCAGCATCTCGGGGTTAGCCCAGCGGTTGTAGTCGCCGTGGATTATCTCGCCCATGAGCCAGAAATCGGGCTTCTTGCCCTTGCAGAAGCTTCTTATGCGCTTGAAGAAGTCGAAGTCGATACAGTCGGCGGCGTCGAAGCGGATGCCGTCAATGTCGAAGGACTCTATCCAGTAATTCACCGCGTCGATGAGGTGGTCGCACACACCGGGATTGCGGAGATTGAGCTTGACCAGATTGTAGTGACCGTTCCAGCCCTCGTACCAGAACGGGTCGCCGCAGGGGCTTGGACCGCCGAAGTTGAGGTTCTGGAACCAGTCGCAGTACTCAGAGCCCTGACCCTTTTCCTGTATATCAACGAACTGAGGGAATTTTCTTCCGACGTGGTTGAAAACTCCGTCAAGGATAATGCGTATGCCGTTTTCGTGAAGTCTGTCACAAATGAAGCGGAACGAGTTATTGTCACCGAGTCTGCGGTCTATCTTCTTGTAGTCGATGGTGTCGTAGCCGTGCTCTACGGATTCAAAAACGGGACCGAAATAAACGGCGTCCACGTTCATCTCCTTGAGATGAGGTATCCAGTCGAGGACCTTGTCAAGACGGTAGGTCACATCCTCGCTTCCGTCATTGAATTTGGGTGCTCCGCAGAATCCCAGCGGATAGATGTGATAGATTATCGCGTTATCGTACCAATTCATAATAACACACTCCTTATTTTTATTTGTTTGAGCCTTCAAGGAAATATGACGCCTCCATATCAGCCACGTTCAGTGCCAGCGCGAGCGGATACATTTCCAGCGCCTTTCCGATGGTACCTCTTTCCTCGGTACCGCCATATGAAAAGCCCATGTGGTAGCGTATTGCGAATGCTTCCTCACGGGTAAGGCGGTTCTCACCGTAGAAATAACCCGAGAGTATGTATACGGACTTCTCCCCATGTCCGTAAGGCAGCGTATCATTGATGGCATAGAAGGGGACCTTTTCCCACTGACCGGTTTCATCGTTCTTCTTGTTGCGCATCTCGACGGTGTAGAAATTCACCTTGCAGACGTCATGGAGAAGGGCGACGAGGGCGATGGTCTCCTCAGAATAGTCCATACCGTAGAGCTCTTTTGTGCGGGGGCGTGAAAGGTAGTCCTTCAGGCAGTGGTAAACGTTCAGGCTGTGCTGAACGAGACCTCCCTCATAAGAGCCGTGGAATCTTGTGCTGCTGGGAGCGGTGAAGAAATCGCTTCTCTCGAGGAACTCAAGAAGCTTGTCTGCACCCTCGCGTTTGATGTTTTCCTTGTAGATAGATATGAATTCTTCTTTTGCAGTCATAATGGTACTCCTTAAAATACAGTATAATTATTATACCACAAATTGTTATTAAATTCAATAGGCATATATGATTTTTTTATGGATTTTAACTATAATTGGCAGTACAACTTTTGCGGCAGAAAAAAAGTGGGTGCAGACACTTGAAATTTCTTCTGAAATATGGCATAATTAAAACATGATCCTTTAGCCGTCAGCCATTGACATTTTAAGGGCTTTTATCCGTATGTTTAAGGGGTGAAGCCGCTGCTGAGGGCTAAAGGCTGACAGCTTCATAAATACGGCGTCCGCAGCCGAAAAGCGGAAGTTAAGGAGGGACTTATGTCTAACCAGCTTTGTATAGTCCTCGATTTCGGAGGTCAGTACAATCAGCTCATCGCAAGAAGAGTCAGAGAGTGCGGCGTATACTGCGAGATCAAGAGATTTGACACGCCAATAAGCGAGATAAAGGAGATGAACCCGACCGCGATCATTTTCACAGGCGGTCCCAACAGCGTTTACGATCCCAGCTCGCCTCATATCTCGGAGGAGATATTCAGCATCGGCGTACCGATCCTCGGTATCTGCTACGGATGTCAGCTCATGGCGTACACTCTCGGCGGCAAGGTAGAGAGCTGCGAGAAAAGCGAATACGGAAAGATCGAGATCTCTCAGAACAGCGGAAGCCTTATATTTGAGGGCGTTCCCGAGAAGAGCGTAGTATGGATGAGCCATACCGATTTCGTAAGTCAGCTTCCCGAGGGATTCAGCGTAACGGCAAAGTCTGCGGACTGTCCCTGTGCCGCATTTGAAGCACCCGATAGAAAGCTCTATGCAGTGCAGTTCCACCCCGAGGTGACACACAGCGAATACGGCAAGCAGATACTCCATAATTTCTTATATAACGTGTGCGGCTGCACAGGCGACTGGGTAATGGACGATTTCATCGAGAACACAGTTGCTAAGCTCCGCGAGCAGATAGGCGACAAGAAGGTAATACTGGGACTTTCCGGCGGAGTTGACTCCTCAGTCGCAGCAGGACTTCTCAGCCGTGCAGTAGGAAAGCAGCTTACCTGCGTATTCGTGGATCAAGGACTCATGCGCAAGGACGAGGGAGACTTCGTCGAAGAGACCTTTACAAAGCTTTTTGATATGAACTTTGTCCGTGTAAACTGCAAGGATCAGTTCCTCAAGGCGCTCAAGGGCGTCAGCGACCCCGAGCAGAAACGCAAGATAATCGGCACAGAGTTCTACAACGTATTCTGGGACAAGATAAGAGAGCAGGGAACAGACGGATTTTTCGCACAGGGAACCATCTACCCCGACCGTATCGAGTCAGGCAGAGGCAATCAGGCAGGTCACGGCAGCACAGCTGTCATCAAGACCCACCATAACATGGTAAAGATGCCCGAGGACATCAAGTTCGCAGGAACTATCGAGCCTCTGGGAGACCTGTTCAAGGACGAGGTAAGACAGGTAGGCGAGAAGCTTGGCATCCCCCACGATCTTGTGTGGAGACAGCCCTTCCCGGGTCCGGGTCTCGGAGTTCGTATCATCGGCGAGATAACAGAGGAGAAGATAAAGATACTTCAGGAAGCAGACGCGGTATTCCGTGATGAGATACGCAGGAGCGGCATTGAGTCGGAGCTCAAGCAGTTCTTTGCAGTTCTGCCCGACGTGCGTACAGTAGGCGTAATGGGCGACCACCGTACATATGACCATCTTATCGCAATACGCGCAGTTACCACCGATGACTTCATGACAGCGGACTGGGCGCGTATCCCCTATGATGTGCTTGCGAGAGTATCCAACCGTCTCTGCAACGAGGTAGAGCACGTTAACAGAGTAGTGTATGATATAACCTCCAAGCCTCCGGGAACTGTGGAGTGGGAATAATGCAAATACTTGCTGAAACAGCGTAATACCGTGCTTTTCAAGGTGCGGTTGAGCCGAATGGCAACGATTTGGCAACATTTCTCGATTATCGGCAACAGTTATAGATATTCTGTCTGAAAATATAAGAGCTATCTGATTCAAGTTAGAATCGGATAGCTCTTTTTGTTATACTATAAGTTTTTTATTCATATATCCTTCGGAACACATTCGATGATACCAACCAAATGAATCATGCTCATTATGGAACTTTAGAGCTTCATAATAATCCATTCCAAATAATAACACGCACATTCTAACAGCATGAAGAAAACTCTCAAAGCCTTCATATGTTGGATTATCTGATAGTTCCCTAATAGTTGACCTTGAAACAATTGGATTCATCTCAAACAATTGAGGATTGCTAAAGCTTTTCACAATATTTATATTATGTTTCATTACACGCTGTTGTCCTTCTATTGAACCTCCTACCTTATTCCATTTTGGAAAGTGTCCGTAGCTTTTTCTATATGCCTCGATCAGGATACCTTCAACTCTTTTTATATCTTTAATTCCTTGTTCGGTTGTATAATTCTTCAAATCGACGTGGTTCTCTGCGGCAAATTGTTCATAGTAATCTTTATTTCTATGAACAATAGGTTGTGATAACGGTGATTGAACAAAAATAGAATAACCGAGCTTTGTATGAGACTTAAAGTATTCTTGGATTTGTTCGTATTTACATCCTTCGTTCTGCATAGGTAATAAACCATTATGTTGTCTAAAGCGTTCATATAAATC
>JAFWTA010000025.1 GCA_017519145.1 Ruminococcus sp. | reverse complement strand
TCATCATCATCTTCGTCCTCATCATCGTCGGAGTCCATTATCTTCTTGTAATTCTTCTCCTCTTCCAGCTCCTCTGCCTTCTTCTTTGCAGTCTTTTCTGCCTTTCTTGCAGCGGCGGGAGCGGTCTTTTTGCTGCGCTTCATAAGCACAAGAGCGAATATGACAACTAAGATTATAATACCGATCATAGCAGCTATGAACGCGAACTTCTTGATATTGCGGTCGGTGACAGTGTATTCAAGTCCCGATGATTTTGCGTATTTTTCGCCTGCCGAGCCTGAGAAAACGCTGAGTGTGAAGTTTTCAATGGGCTCAACCTGAGAGTCGTTTACCGTGAAGCCTATGGCACTTTCGCCAATGCTGCTGACGGTCTTGGGTATGCTTACCTGTTTCAGCCCCTCACATGCCATAAAGGCTTTAACACCGATAGTTTTCAGTCCCTCGGGAAGTATGAGCCTTTCCATCTTCATACAGTAGGCGAAGGCGTTCTCGCCGATGGTGTCAACGGTGGTGGGGATATCCACGGACTCGATGGACTGGTCAAACATGAAGGCTCCGAAGTCGATATTGTGGAGTCCCTGATTGAGGTCAAGCTTTGTAATGCCAGAGCAGTAGCTGAAAGCTTCCTGACCAATGGAGGTCAGGCTTCCGGGGCAGTGTACTGCGGTTATCTCGGCACAGGTAGAGAAAGCGCCGTCCCTTATATTGGTAACGCCTTCGGGGATATTCACCTCGCCCTTCATATCCACTGAGGCGCGGTAGATCTCCTTTTTATCCTTGGTCATGAGCATATCGTTCTCATAGACAAAGGAGCTGTTTGCGGAGGCGTCGATATCTGTTATGGAGAACCAGCTTCCCATGGCGTTGGGACCTATTGTTGTAAGGGAAGCAGGCAGCCTGAAGCTGCTTATAGCAGGGCACTGATAGAATGCATACTCGCCGAATTCGGTAATGGTATCGGGGAGGTTTACCTGCTGGAGATTATCACAGAGCGCAAAGGTAAGGGGCTCTATCTTTGTTATGGTATCGGGGACAGTGACCTCTGTCAGTGAGCTGCAGCTGAAAAATGCGTAATCTCCCAAAGATTCAAGCTTTTTCGGCAGAGTGACCTTCTGCATACCCGTACAGCCGTAGAAGGCGTGGCTTCCGATAGTTTTAACGGTATCGGGTATCCTCAGCTCGCTTATTCCCGTACAGTTGTAGAAAGCCTCGTCACCGATGGCGGTGATAGATTTACCGTTTCTCATGGATGGTATTTCCGAAACGATAGTTGCCTGACACTTGGTTATGGTGTAGGTATCGTCCTCGTTGAGCTCATAGTAGAAAGAGCCGTCGTAAAGGGGCTCGTCAACGCCCTGTAAATTGTCGGCAGCTGCACTGAAAGGGATGCAGCATACAGCCATAATGCCCGAAGCGAGAACTGCGGCGAGCTTTCTGAGATCATTCTTCATCATCGTCTTCCTCCTCGTCGTCATCTTCATCGTCTTCGTTTGTATCATCATCTGTATCCTCGTCCTCAAGGCCGGGTGTATCCTCGTCCTCGTCATCTTCCTCATAGTCCTCGTCCTCATCTTCTTCGTCCTCGGACTGCTGCTTGCGGCGCTGAGCAGCCTTTTCGCGTTTCTCGGCAAGCTCCTTTTCAGCCTTCTTAGCCTTTGCTGTCTTAGCGGCTTTTTTGCCAATAAGTACAGCGATAAAGGCAAGTATCAGCGCTCCGAGGAAGCCGAGGAGCCTTATATCGTAATTCTTGCCGAAGAGCTCAACAGTGCCTGTAACTACGTCCATTCCGCAGCCCTTTGCGTACTTGTAAGCTGTGGAGTTCTTGGGCGCGTAGAGCCTGAAGCCGTCTACCAGCACATTTGTGGCTTCGGGATCGTCGGAGTTTGCCTGTTCCTGATAGCAGTAACCGAATGCGCAGGCACCGATATCAGTCAGGGACTTGGGCAGACGGAGCTTTTTCAGCGAGGTGCAGTTGTAGAAAGCATCAGAGCCGAGGGATTCCAGCTTTTTTGAGAGCTTGACGCTCTTGAGGCTGCTGCAGTTCTCGAATGCAAAGGTGCCGATCTTCGTAACGGATGAGAGGTCGGCGGTCTCAAGGCTTGCAGCTCCGTAGAATGCAGACTGAGCGATCTCCTTGACCGACTTGGGAGCGGTAAAGCTCTTGTCCGTTTTGCCTGCGGGGTAAGCTATGAGAGTAGTCTTGTCCTTGTTGTAGAGGACACCGTTCTCTGAGCTGAAATTACCGCTTCCGTCGGTGACAGTGATCTCCTCAAGGACCTTGCAGTCAATGAAGGGCTCCTGATCGTTCCACTCCTTCAGGTCGCCGGAAATAGTCAGCTTCTTCAGAGCCTTACAGTCGCATAACACCAGCTCGCCCATAGTTTCAGCGCCCTTTATCTCCAGAGTTTCCAGCATCGAGCACTTGTCAAAGGCGTTATTGCCGATGGTCTTTACACTTGCGGGTATGATTACGGACTTGAGATTTGGACAGGCGTAGAAAGCCATCTCTCTTATCTCGTCAATTGACTCGGGGAGGATTATCTCCGAAGCCTGACACGGGCTGAAGCAGGTGGGGTATATCTTTACTATCTTGTTGCCGTCTATCTCCTCGGGAACGGTCACCTTTGCCTCCGGGGACTGGCATGACAGCAGGACTGCGCCGTTATCGGTAATGGCGTATTCAAAATCACCCGAGGTTATCCTTTCGAGGCTGAGGAGCTCGCCCTGTTCCTCCTTGGCTTCACGGGTAAGGAAAGTGAAGTTGTTGACATAATCGTAATCGGTATCCGAGTCAACGGAATAGCGCTGTGCGGCGGAGCCTGAGCTGCCGATGATAACGAAATCGTTATCGGCGATAAAGTTTCCCATGTGTGTGGAGTAGCCGAAAGCGCCGTAGCCGATGTCCTCAACGGAATCGGGCACATCTATCTCCGTGAGCCCTGTGTCAACAAATGCATACTGTCCTATGGAGAGGAGGCTCTGGGGAAGAGTTATGCTTGTGATGCTCTTACAGCCTGCAAATGCGCCGCCGCCGATATCCTCAAGAGTATCGGGGAGCAGTACCTCTTCGAGAGCCTCGCAGTTTGAAAAGGCGTATGAGCCGAGACTGTACACTGTCGTGCCGCTGAGGTCTATCTTCTTCAGCTTCTTCATGTCGCCGAATGTGAAGTAGTTTATCTCCTCGAGAGCCTTCGGGAGCTTTATTTCGGAGAGCTGTGAATTGTAGAATGCGCCTGCGCAGAGCTTCTTTACGCTGTCGGGCACAGTGAAGCTCTCTCCCGATTTATTGGCAGGGTAGGCGATAAGCTCGTTTTTGTCCTTGTCAAAGAGAACACCGTCCTCGGCGGTGTAGCTTTCATTGCCGTCCGCAACCTTTATCTCGGTGAGCGATGTGCAGTAGATAAAGGGATTATCCGCGGAGATATAGTTCACGGAAGCAGGTATGGTGATGCTTGTAAAGCTGCAGTTTTCGGGATCACTTCCGAAAGCTGCGGTACCCAGCTCCCTGACGGCGAGTCCGTCGATAGTATCGGGGATGACCAGCTCTGTGCCTGAAGCGGTGCAGTCCTCGATACGGGCGTCACCGTCCATAGTCTTTGAGTACATGAAGTCTCCGCTGATGGTATAGTCACCGTATGGAGCGCCCTCCACGGGCTCAGCTTCTTCGGTCACAGCAGTCGGTTCTGCCTCGTCATCTGCAAATGAAGCCGCAGGTACGGCTCCGTAAGCACACAGGAGCACTCCTGCTATAAAGGCAGCTATTTTTTTACGGTCAAACATAATATTACCCTCTCATTTTTTACAGCTTTCCGAAGCTGTTAATTCTTATACATTATAGCACAATGGCGGTGATATTGCAATGAATTTCACTTATTTTTCGTATTTCACGGCGTTTTTTCAGAATTCGTCCATATTTCCGCCCTATGACAGGGCGAGTATGCCTTTCAGAGAGGAGATGCTGAACTCCCTGTCGTTTCCGAGGCGGAAAAGCAGCTCCTCCATATTCTCCTCGCAGTACTCGGTCTCCTTGGAGTAGTTCTTGGCGATACCGGCGCAGTCAGAGGCGGCAGAACAGCCCTGTATGCGGAACAGCCTGTCGAGGACGATAAGGCTGAACACCGCGAATTTAGCGCGGCTGAGCACCTCGCCGTCGAAGACCGCTTTAAGGAGATAGCGGAAGATGAAATAGCTTCCCAGTCTGCGGAGCACAGGCTCCGTGCCGCTGTTTCGGTCACGGGAGCAGGAAAGCTTTTCGGTACATTGGGCTATGTAGGGCTGCCATTTTTCGTCAATGGGCTCCAGCTCCGAAAGCAGGGCGAAAGCACCATGGAGAGCCTCATCGGCAGGAGCTTCCGCCTCGCAGTCGGGGAAAGGCATATCTATGCACAGCTGCATTTCCGCGGCAATATCCAGCACACGGTAGAGGCTTTCATTGAGGGACAGCTTTTCGTCCGCAAGCGCGGCGAACATCTCCTCACGGGCGCCTATGAGCATGGAAAACAGATCCTCGTCGTATTCTCCCGAGGCAGTCTCGTCGGGGACCTCCACCTCGCATAGGGCAAAGGGACGGGAGACTATGAGCTCCGCCGCCGCTTCGCAGCAAAGTCCCGCACCGCCCTCCTTTACGGAGCCGAACCACTCGTAATACCGCGGATGGTCGGAGCATATCCTGCACAGCTTGTCGCCGCCCAGCTCGGTGTAAATATCGCAGAGACCGCTCCTGTTGAGAAAGGGACATCGCTCGTCCTCGGTGAGCAGGAACGAGCCGTTCCGTATGCTCCTGCGGAGCCTGTCGCCGAAGGCTCCCTCCACCGCCGCGTAGTACGCGGCGGTCTCCTTGTCGATGTCTATCTCCCAGCCCTTGCAGCAGCTGTCGCGGCAGTCTCCTGCAATACAGCGGAAATCTCTGTAATAGGTAGGTGTCCTGAATATCATTTTTTCCTCCAAAAACAAAGGGACTGTAAGTCAGTCCCTTTTGATATTTGCTATATTTCTGTGTTCCTTGATAAGCTCCGCCCTGTTGAACTCCTCGGGGGTTATAAAGGTGGGAACTATATCGTGGAGGGCTTGGATAGCCGCTTCGTTGAGATTTTCATTTGCAGCGTTGCGGAGTCTTCTCAGGCGCTTTATGAACTCGTCGCCGTCGAGAGGTATCTGCTTGCCGATGAAAATGAGCTCGTTGGAGGTCTTCTGAAGTCCCTCCTCGTCCATGAGCAGCTCCTCCTTCAGCTTTTCGCCGGGGCGGAGGCCTGTGAACTTTATCTCCACATCCTTATACGGCACCTTTCCGTACATACGGATGAGGTTTTCCGCCAGTCTTACGATGTGGACGGGCTGACCCATGTCCAGCACGAATATCTCGCCGCCGTGAGCAATGGCAGCGGCTTCAAGCACAAGGCTGACAGCCTCGGGTATGGTCATGAAGTATCTTATGACATCGGGGTGAGTGACCGTAACAGCCCTGCCCGATTCTATCTGCTTTCTGAAAAGAGGAATGACCGAGCCGTTTGAGCCGAGAACATTTCCGAAGCGGGTGGTGACGAACTCGGTGCAGCCGTCCTTCTGCTGAGAGAGGTACTGTATTATCATCTCGCAGCAGCGCTTTGAAGCGCCCATGACATTGGTGGGGTTGACAGCCTTGTCCGTGGATATCATCACGAACTTCCTTACCTTATGGAACTGGGCAAGAGTTGCGGTATTGAAGGTACCGATGACGTTGTTCTTTATAGCTTCCATAGGCGAGTTCTCCATAAGGGGAACGTGCTTATGGGCAGCTGCGTGGAACACGATATCGGGCTTGTACTTGGCGAAAATGCTGTCCATGCGGTAATAGTCCCTGACAGAGGCTATCAGCACCTTCATATCAAGCTCGTCGGCGTACTCCATAATGAGCTCCTGCTGGACCTCATAGGCATTGTTCTCATAGATA
This sequence comes from Ruminococcus sp., assembly GCA_017519145.1. Lineage (GTDB taxonomy): Bacteria > Bacillota > Clostridia > Oscillospirales > Ruminococcaceae > Ruminococcus. The sequence goes on along the minus strand of JAFWTA010000025.1, from coordinate 90,788 downwards.
TCGACGATGATTATGCGTTCGGGGCTGTATCTGGCTATCTGGCGCACAAGCTCAGAGCCGATGGAGCCGCCTCCGCCTGTTACCATGCAGACCTTACCGTGGATAAAGCGGCGGATCTCCTCGTTGTCGAACTTTACAGAGGCTCGTCCCAGCAGGTCCTCCACCTTTATATCGTGCATCTGAGTCAGCAGGGGAGTATTGCCGTTGTCGAAGATGAGATTTCCTATGAAAGGCACCACCTTGACGGGGACATTTGTGCCCGAGCATATATCCAGTATCCTCTTGCGCTCGTCCTCAAGGCATGATGGGATAGCGAAGATTATCTGCTCGATATGCTGCTGATCCACGAATTTGATTATCTCCGAGGTAGTACCGACCACGGTAACGCCCTGTATCTCGGTGCCTATCTTACTTCTGTCGTCGTCGATGATGCACACGGGCTCATACTCTGCCGAGACCTTGTCCCCCTCATAAGGAGAACGCCGTGCGTTGGCTATTTCCGTGAGTATCATGCGGCAGGTCTGACCGCCGCCGACTATCATGGTACGTTTTCTGCCGTCCTCGGAGTTTATCTTCGAGAACGTGACGAAGCTCTCCTTGAACAGGAATCTGAAAAGGCACACTCCGACGAGAGTCAGCAGAGCGTGGAGGCAGACATAGCCGATAGCGAGCTCGTTCCTGAGGATGTAGACAAAGCTGCCCGCGGCGATGAAGCCGAAAAGTACTCCGTAAAGACATGAGAGGTAGTCCCGCTTGTGGAAGAATCTCCACAGCTTGTTGTAGGCACCGAAGATGAGCAGGCACCCGCAGCAGGTCACAGAGCCGATGACGAAGCTTATGAGCATATCGCCGCGGCTTATGTCCCTGCCGATGAATGACAGGATAAAGTTTGCGATGAGAGCGGCGGCTACGACGATAAAAGCGTCGGCAAAGGCGAGCACCACTCTGCGGAAGCTGAAGTTACCTATTAATTTTTTCAAAATCTTCCCCCCGTATCGGCAGACCTTATGGCGAGCCGACAGTTGTTCCCCTTAAACGCTTGCGGAATCGCAGGCGGACAGGACTTCGATAGTATTATCTGCTGTTATCATGAAATCATTCGAAGCCTCTAAAATTTCGGGGTCACATTCCTCCAAAAGCATATCCCAATTGGGGCGCCTTGCGCCCATATTATGTGCATCGCTGCCGAAAACTATCCTCTTTTTTTCTTCCCTCAGGCGTTTTATGAGCTCTGCTTCCCGTTCGACGAGGAATGCCTCGTTATTGAACTGAAAGACGGCGTCGGTCTTCAGGATCTTTTCAAAGTTTTCGGGAGAGTAATAGGTCAGATACCTGTGAATATGCGCAAGTATCACGGTAAGACCGTATTCTGAAGCGATGGCATTTATCTCCTCGGACATCCAGTCCTCGAAGTCACGGAAAGGCAGCTCAAGCAGTATGAGTCCTGTATCCTCGATAGCGAGTCTGTCTATGCCGTGTATTTTTGATATCCCGTGTTCAATGGCGACCTCGGCGCCCAGCAGGATATTCGGCACCGCAGCGAAGTCCGCGATGCTTTCGTAGGCGATCTCACGCCTGATGAGGTATTCTGTCAGGGATCTTTCCTCATGTGCATAGAAATGCGGCGTAGCCACTATTCTTTCCACGCCCTGTTCTTTCATTGTCTCGATCATACAGAGAGAGGTATCCACGTCGTATGCACCGTCGTCGATCCCGGGCAGAATATGGCAATGATAATCAGTAAGCATATTCAGTTGTCATCCTTTTGTTCCTTAGTGAGATGGGTTTATTGTTTATTAAAAAAGCATATATATGTCTCTGCTTTTGTTATAATTTTTGCATATGATCTGCTGTCGGTTAGTGTACCATTACAGCGATACTGCTATAATTATATAACAGTTCGTCTTGTTTTGTCAATAGTCTGTAAAAGTTAATAATATATTATAATTCAATATCCATAAGCCGGTTTATATATAAGGACATCTATAAAAAAATGCAGCTGCTTTTTCAGCAGCTGCATTTCAGAGGTATAATTGAAAGAATTGGATTATGCGTTAGCAGGTGTGAGGCTGTCTCTGAGGTGGAGGAGGTACTCCTGAATGAAGAGAGCGTCGTTGGATGTAAGACCCACTGTGGACTTGTCAACGTCGCCGAGATCCTTGCCCATCTCAGAAATGGTGTACTTATTGGGGTTTGCGAGGAACTGCATGATGAGGATAGCATCTGCCAGTTCAACAGTGCCGTCGCAGTTTGCATCGCCATACTGACCGCCTGTGTGAGGTGAAGGACCCTTCTTGGTGGTTGTTACGACACTGCTTGTAGTTGTAGCAGTAGTCGTAGTAGATGTGGTTGTAGTAGTTGTTGTAGTGGTAGTAGTGGTAGTTGTTGTGGTTGTAGATGTCGATGTAGTTGTCTGAGGATCAGCAGAACCGATCTTTACGTCCTTGATCTCAACTATATCGAAGTTGCCCCATACCTGGAATTCAGCGTTGCCCTTGGGAACGTCTGCCAGCGGGATAGTAACTGTGAGTGTGCCGTCAGCACCGATAGTGCCCTTCCACTCGATCTGTGTCCAGTCATCGCCCTTCATGAAGCCGAGAGCACCGTCGTTCTTTGTGCCTGCGGGGCCTGCGATAGTAACTGTGAGAGAATCTGTATCCTTAGCCTCTGAAAGGTCTACCTTCTTGATAAGAGCAGTAGCAACGGGCTCGGGGATATCTCCCTCGGGAGCGTTGAGGATAACGATAGAGTCAACGGTTGTTACGCCGAGAGTCTTTGCCTGCATATGAGCTATGAGAGCTGTATCCTTGCCCCATGCGTCGGGAAGCTTAGCCATGTTGAAGTAAGCAATTCCCTGCTCGCTGTCAATGCCGTAGGGCTTGAGCTCTGTCCAGTTGCCGTAGCTTGCGTCTGAGAAGCAGAGGATAGGATCTGCGCCTGTGTACTTGATAGCAACTTCCTTGCCCTCAAGCTTGTCAAATGTGATCTCGCCCTCGCCGCCGGGAGTTGTGTTCTGATATGTAGCAGCCTTGTCTACGTCGATCTCTGTAGGACCTGTGTAAACCTTTGTGCCCTCATCATAGTTCTGGTGAGTGAGCTTGGGAAGGTGCTTCTCGCTGCCCCAAGTGATGGAGCTGTCGTTCATGATCTCCATCATCTTGTTGATGATAGGAAGTGAATCCTCGTTCCATTCACCTGTATTACGGTTGACATAGCCGTGGATCTCGCTGATATCCTGCTTGGGATCGTTAGGGTTCCTCAGCTGACCGTTATCCCAGAGACAGCAGGGGATACCGTACTTCTTTGTTGTTTTGAAATACTGATCTGTCCATGCAACTCTTGCCTCGGTGTTGCCGAAGTTTGATGTACCCATCTCGCCGATTACAACGGGGATGTCCTTGTCGATGAAGGTATTGCGGATACCCTCGAGGATAGAAGCAAGGTTAGCGGAATATGTGCTTGTGAATACGGAGTGATCTGCGATCGCCTTATTCATTGTGAAGTCATAAGGAGTGTAAGCGTGTACCGAGATAGCAACGTAAGGATCGTTGGGAACATCGATAGCCTTGAGGAAGGTCTCCTCTGCGCTTGCACAGTAGCCGGGGAGCATCAGGAGACGGGTCTTTGCGTAAGGACCGTCTGTATTTCTGATGAGGTCAACGAAATCATGCTCAAGATCGTTGATGACGTCACACTCGGGAACAGCCTTAGCAGCCCACCACTCATGTTCTGTATTAACAGCACGGGGCTCGTTCATGCACTCGAAGATGAGGTGCTGATCGTAATCCTTGAACTCCTCAGCGATCTGGGTCCAGATCTTCAGGAGCTTGGGCTTGATGTCATCATAAGCGTTCACGAGGTCACTTCTGTTTATCCAGTTCTCATGGTGAACGTTGAGGATGATGTACATATCGTTCTTGATACCGTAGTCAACGACTTCCTTTACACGAGCCAGCCACTCGGGATCGATGTTATTGTTCTCGTCCAGGTGCTGGAACCATGTAGTAGGAATGCGGACTGTGTTGAAGCCCTTAGCCTTCAGAGCGTCGAAGAGCTGCTGATTAGCCTTGGGGCATCCCCATGAAGTCTCGGTCTCAAGGCCTGCTGTTTCGTAAGTACCCTTGGCGTCGCCTGCGGTAGCGTCCATGGTGTTGCCGAGGTTCCAGCCTATCTTCATATTCTCTGTGATCTCGAAGGCTGTCATAGTTGTGTCTGCTGCGTCGGCGATATCACCGATCGGAGCGATGCGGAGCGATGAGAACAGGCACATAGCCGCAGCTGATATGCTGATGACACGCTTCACATTTTTAAAATTTGTGAACATACAATATTCCTCCCTAATATTAATGGGTTTTATCGCGGGATCCAGTGCAGAAAATCCCTCTCTTTTTTTACAACTAAAGTTTAGCACAAACGTAGAATAATGTCAATAGGATTTGTGCAAAATGCAACAATAGTTGCATAGAAATATCGGTTTTGAATTTAGTATAAATGTCTATAAGAAATTCAACAAACAAAACCTGAATATTTCAATTATATTATTTATGTATAAGATATTGTCCGCTAAGTCAAAATAAATTCTTTGTAGAGCAAAAAAATTAACTCCGAATTGTTTTGTTCACAATTCGGAGCCTGTTTTATATGTGCTGTCTGATGTAGGGAAGGACCTCGTCTTTGTTGAGCCGGAGCGCATATGCGAACTCGTCATATAGCATATTCTCAGCCTCGTGCAGGAACCTCTCATCGGATGAGCGGAGCTTCTTGTGCTGGGCAGCCAGCTCCTCGCCGTGGATATACAGTGTCTTGATGAGCCCGATTATCTTTCGGCGGTCGCCCGAGTCGATGATCCTGCGGTACTCCTCCTTGCGACGGGACTCGTCCTCGATCCAGAACATATCCTCCTGCGGCATCCCGCTTATGAGCTCCTCCGCCTCGCTGCGTGAGCAGACGCTCCTCATGCGGCTTTTGAGGGCTTCGTTGTCGGTGGGGACGTAGAATGTATTCTTGTTGTCACTGACGGGGCGAAGAACGTAGTATTCCACGTTTTCGCCGCTGAAATCGTGATCTTCGATGGCGGTTATCATACAAACACCGTATGATGAGTAAACAACAGCGTCGCCTGCGTTATACATGGTCATGCACCTCCGTAAAAAAAAGAGTGCAGCCCTTTATCAACCGGATTTACGTCCTGACAGGGGGCTACACGTTGCGTTTTGTATTCTTATACAATTATTGTAGCACATTTTTGACTGAAATGTCATAGGCATATTAGCCAAATCAGTGGCTTTCTTTTGTGCAAATGGCGCAAGGCAGGGCGCTTGACGGATATCCGCCGGTGTGGTATAATAGTGAAAACAACATTTTACTGACAAAGAGGCAATAAGTATGTTTTGGAAAATCAGAAACGTACAACTGAAAAAAGGTTATTATTTCCCGTTTACGGGGATAGTGCGCCCTTTTTCAGATTTAGCCGAGTAAAGTGAAAGGCTCTCAAGGTCTGTAAAAGTAAGCGGAAATACGCGCATTATCTCCTTAACTGATGTAATTTACAGTTAAAGGAGATTTTTTTATGTTTAATATAAGAAAGCAGCTCAGAGGGCTGTATCTGTCATCCGTTATGGGAAATCTTTCCCTTACGGGGGCATGGGTGGCGCTTCTTGCCGCCAGAGGCTTCAGCCTCGTTGAGATCGGCATTGCCGAGACAGTATTTCACATCACAAGTATAATATTTGAGCTTCCCTCGGGAGTAATGGCTGATGTTTTCGGCAGGAAGAAAATGCTGATGGTCAGCAGTATCATGCACTTTCTCGGCAGCCTGATCATGATATTCTCAAATGATCTGTTCATGGTCTGCGCTTCCATCGCCTTTCAGGCGCTGTGCTATAACTTCTCGTCGGGCACCGCCGACGCCCTCGCCTACGACTCTATGAAAAGGGCAGGCATACAGGGCAGGTTTGAGCGGTTCGAGTCAAATCAGCTGGTGATATACAGAATGTGCAGCGGCATATCCACGCTTTTTGCAGGACTTGCCCTGACAATAGGCTACAGGCTCGCCTACTCCACCGACCTTATCTGCTGTGCGGTGCAGCTTGCTGTGCTGTCAACACTTACGGAGATCGGCGGACAGAATGGCGCAGATAACCGCAGTATGCTTACGAGGATAAAGCTCTGCTTTACGGAGAGCATCTCATTCCTGAGGAGTGCAGGCAGGGCTATGGGACTGATGCTCTGTAATTCTCTCATCGGGGCGCTGGATATACTGCTGCTGTTCTTTTTGCAGGCAAAGCTTCCCGAGAGAGGCATCCCACGCGGCGGACTGGGGCTTGCACTGCTGTTCATGGAGACAGGCGGCATCGTAGGCTCGCGGCTGATACTCCGATTTCCGAAAGCGAAGTACAGAACGGTTTTTGCCGTTACTGCCGCTCTTGTGCTGACGGGGCTAATTGCCGAGCATTCCGCAAGTTATATCATCATGGCGATGGGCGGATTTGCAGCCGCAGTGGGTGATGATGCTTTGCAGGTGCGGACAAATGCGAAGCTCCAGAAGCTGTTCCCCTCGGAGCAGAGGGCAACTCTCACCTCGGTGGAGTCCCTGAGCTTTTCGCTGATAATGATAGTACTCTCGCCCATAGCAGGAGCCATATTCACATACTGGTGATGATGTGATCTGAACACAGCTCATCAATAAAAAAAGCCATAAGGAAGGTATTCTTCCTTATGGCTTTTGTTTTAGTATGAAGTGGTATTACTTCTTTTTCTTTTTGTTTTTGCCGCCGTTTTTCTTGGGAGCCGCATGGTGTACGGTGCCCTCAGCCTTTTCAGCAGCATCCTCAGCTGCCTCGGAGACCTCCTCGGCGATCTCCTCAGCCTCGTCCTTTATGTCCTCGGCTGTGTCGGCGATGTCTTCAGCGGCTTCCTCAGCCTCATCGGCAAGCTCGGTAATGCCCTCCTTCAGAGAAGCGTCGGCGTTTCTGATGAACCTTTCGGCATCGTTAACGGCTTCCTCAGCCTCCTCCTCTTCGGGCTCCTGCACCGCAACTACCAGTGAAGCCTTTGCCTTTTTCTTGGACTTTTCAGCAGGCTTCTCCTCGGCATTCGCCTCGGTTTCGGCGGCTTCGGTCTTTTCCACGGTGTCCTCGGAGCTGTCCTCAGCCTTTTCGGGCTTGGGCTTTTTCTTCTTTTTACCCTTGCTCTTTGAAGCCTCAGCTTCCTTGTTGAGCTCTGCAACTATCTCGTCAACGGTCTTGTTCTTGAAAAGCTCCTTCCTCTTCTTTCTTTCGATGAGGACCTTGTTGTGCTTCTTGTCGTATCTGTAAAGCAGAACCAGAGCGATGATGCCGAGAATAAGTGTAAATACGCCCAGATTGAATCCGGGAGGAGTATACTTCATTGAAACAGTGTGGTGACCTGCGGGGAGGCGTATGCCTATGAGAGTTCCGAGTACGATGACCTGACCCTCAACGCCCTGCTTGTTCTTGAGCACCTTGGTGCCGGCTTCTGTGGTTTCCTCAACGATGAGGTTGTCGATGGTCTTGCCGTCGATCTGGATCTTCCAGCCGGGCTCATAGGGGATGGTGGTTACCATTACCTGACCGTCCTGAGCGTCTATTTCGCCCACAAGGTGGCGGTCGTTGGTCTTGTCCATATCCAGCTCCCACTGATTAGCCTTGAGCTTGGTGATATCCTCTGTGAATGCTTCCTCGTCGAGGTAGTAGAAGTTGAAGCCTGCATTCTTTCTCACCATGATGTACTCATTCTGACCTGTGTAATTGCCGTTGGGACCTGTGGGCGGGATAGTGAGTCTTATCTCTACCTCGTCGCCTGCTTTGAAGGGACCCATTCTTACGATAGGAGAAGAGTTGGTTGTGAAGTACTGACCGTAGCCGTCATAAGCTTCGGTGCCTGTGTTCTGACCTCTGTAAACTCCGTCCTCGCCCTTGACAGCTACCCATACGTTGCACTGACGTCTCATTTCCGAGCCGAGGTGCATATAGATGTTGCCGTCCTTGGGAACGGTTACGTCAACGTTTACAACAGCGTCGTTGACGCCTGCGAAAGCTTCATAGCAGTCGTGCATAGTGCCGTTTCCGTCGCCGTCGGGGTCGTTGAAGTAATCGTGGAGATAAACCTTTGAGTCGTCGTAATTTACGGTGTAGTCAAAGGGAACATAGTACTGCTTGGGTACTATGGGATTTGTCTGGAAGCTGGGGGTGTTTCCCGTCATAGCGCTGAGGAAATTGTTCAGGCTGTTGAAGGGGTTATCGTTGCCCAGTCCCGAAAGCTGCATTATATCGTCATCAGCCATATAGCCGATGTTGAGTGCATTGGGGTTCTCGTATACGTCGATGTGAGCAGGAACGTCCTTGTCCTTCTTGTAGCTTGACTCAAAGCGCTTGATGTAGGAAGCATCGAGGAGGTTGTTGCTGCTGCTGTTTCTTGCGGGGTCATCGAGAACGTACTTGATGCCGAGTATGGAGTCTGCAACAGGGTTGCTTCCGCGGTACTTGGACTCGAAGCTCTGGGTGAAATAGCCCATTGTCTCGATGAACTGTATGGCTCTTGCGTTCATGACCGAGCTGGAGTGTGAGATACCCTTCAGGTTATATGCGAGGGGATCGTTTACCATTCTGTCGAAGGTCTTTTCTGCACGGTAGAAGCCGCCGTCGTATTCCTCAAGCTGCTTTACCACATCGGGAGCAGTGATTATCTCGGTGTAGGTGGACTTGCCTGAGTTGCCGACCTCCTTGAATATCTTTCTGAAGGAGTCGAAGCAGTTATAGCCTGTCTCGAAGAATATGAGACCTGCCATTACAATAGTTATGGCATTTCTTGCCTTTTTGGTCTTGGTGTGGCTGTACATATACACACCGATGAGGTAGATGGCGCCAAGTATGAGACCGAAAGCGATGGTGCCCAGCCAGAGCTGATCCTCTGTGTCGAGGCTGTCCAGCTTAGCCTTATAGGGAGTTATGGCAACGTACTTGTACTTTTCCTCATTGTAGTTGAACTTCTTCATCATTCCGCAGAAGGCAGCTGAAAGACCGCCCACTGTTACAGCGGATATGCCTGCGCTCAGAGGAGACATCTTGTAGCCGTCCAGCTTTGAGAATGTCTCTGCTGCCATTGATACCAGCACGAATGAGAGAAGGAATGAGTATCTGTAAGGGAGCCAGTTAGGATCCTGACCGCCGTGCCACATCATGTTGATGGGCTTTACATACATACTGAAGAGGAGAGCAAAGGTCAAAAGACCGTAGCCGACCTTCTTGTTGCGCTTTATCTTGGTGTTCATGAAGAACAGGGGGATGAGCACGAATGTGAGAACGCCGCAGTAGATCTCGGGGCGTCCGTAGAAGCGTGTACCCTCGTCCACGTTAACAGAATAGTACTGGTTGGGAAGCAGACAGGGAACCAGCTCAAGGGGATTGAACATAGCCTTGTAGCTGTAATCGGGTACTGAGAAGTCGAATTTACCCAGCGCAAGAGCGTTGTACACGGGCAGTATCATGAAGCAGCTGCAGAACAGGACTATCACTGTTGACAACACCATAGTGCCGAAGGTCTTGCCGTAGTCCTCTATGCCCTTGAACTTGCGGTTGGTTCCGAAGAACACATAGTAAACAAAGTAAAGTGCGATGAATATGGCTATCATAAAGCCGATATAGAAGTTTGCAACGAACATCATAGCCGTAGGTATGATGTAATTTATCTTTCGTCCGTCGTCCACAAGGTATTCAACGCCGAGGATTATCAGCGGCAGGAATACGGGACCGTCTATCCACATGGGGTCGATGAGCTGTATAACCACATAAGCCATCATGGCGTACATAGTTGAGAATGCAATGGACTGAAGGGGCTTGAGGTTCTTGGCCTTCTGAGCGTAAATGCTGAAGGTAAGACCTGCGGCACCCACCTTTGTCATCTGCATTATCATCATGCTCTCGAGGATCATCTTTCTCGGCAGCACCATGATTATCAGTGTGAACGGGCTTGCGAGGTAGTAGCCTATGATACCCATGAATCCGCCCGAAAGGTTACGGCTCCAGCTGTAAAAGGCACTTCCGTCGCCCCAGAAGTCTCTTCTGAGTGCTTCAAAGTAGTAGATATACTGACCGTTTAGGTCGAGGGTGAGCACTGAGCGCTCGCCGAATGGGTAGACGCCAAAGCCGATATAAGCTATCAGCGTGAGCAGGAAGGGTATCAGGAAGGATGCTATATAAAAAAGCGGTCTGATCTTTTTCCCTCTCTTCTCGGCTATGATGTCTGCGGCAGTTACAGCAGGTTTCTTACTGCCGATCTTTTTGCGGGAGCTCACTGTTGCAGCGCCCGCAGCGGTTGACTTAGCCAATTCTGTTCCTCCTTTGGTTCGGGCGAAAGGAAAGCACCCCTTCGGCGCAGGCTGCTTGACAGCGCCGTAAAGGCATAATGCCCGATTTTATACTATTTTCTATTATACTACAAATCTTTACCTTTTGCAATAGTCAAATACCACCGTAAACAGGATTATTTTTCGTGAAATTTTTTTGACCCAAAGGGTGAGAGAAATCCCGTGCCTTAACGTATAATAAAAGGAAGAGCCGATAATTGCGGTTATATGACAGAACTAACTATTATTGTGAACATTCTTGAAAAACCGTTGACGAGTTCGGCACAAAGTGCTATAATTAAAATGTTATGAGCCTTTACAGGACTTAATATATCATATCATTAATATAAGGAGATAATTAACAGTGGGCAAGTATTTTGGTACAGACGGTTTCAGAGGTACTGCTAATGAGAACCTTACAGCCGACCACGCTTATAAGGTGGGAAGATTTCTCGGCTGGTACTACGGCGAGATCAGAAGAAGGAACGGCGACGACAGTGCTCCCCGCATAGTCATCGGAAAGGATACGCGCCTTTCAAGCTATATGTTTGAATACTCTCTCGTAGGCGGTCTTACTGCTTCGGGCGCAGATGCATACCTCCTCCATGTTACTACCACCCCCTCGGTAGCTTATATTTCAAGAGTTGACAGCTTTGACTGCGGTATCATGATATCCGCAAGCCATAATCCATATTACGACAACGGCATCAAGCTCATAAACGGTCAGGGCGAGAAGATGGAAGACGAGGTCATTGACCTTGTTGAGGCTTATCTTGACGGAAAGCTCAGTGCCTTCGGTCAGGACTGGAGCGAGATACCCTTCGCTCACGGCGATAAGATAGGCAGGAGCGTTGACTATGTTTCGGGAAGAAACCGCTATGTGGGATACCTCATCTCACTGGGTATGTATTCCTTCAGAGGTATGAAGATAGGTCTGGACTGCGCTAACGGTGCTGCATGGAACATTGCAAAGTCGGTATTCGACGCTCTCGGTGCCGAGACATATGTCATAAACGCAGAGCCCTCGGGTACAAATATCAACAACAACGCAGGCTCAACACATATAGAGAACTTACAGAAGTTCGTTGTGGAAAAGGGTCTGGACGCAGGCTTTGCCTATGACGGAGATGCTGACCGCTGCCTTTGCGTTGACGAAAAGGGCAATGTCATCACAGGCGACCACATCCTCTATATCTACGGAAGATACATGAAGGAGCGCGGAAAGCTCATCAACAATACAGTCGTTACCACAGTAATGTCCAACTTCGGTCTGTACAGAGCCTTTGACGAAATAGGCGTAGAGTACGCAAAGACTGCGGTGGGCGATAAGTACGTTTACGAGTACATGAAGGAGCATGACTGCTGTCTCGGCGGCGAGCAGTCAGGACATATCATCTTCTCAAAGTATGCCTCCACAGGCGACGGAATACTTACCAGCCTGAAGATAATGCAGGTCATCATGTCCCGCGAGAAGAAGCTCAGCGAGCTTGCTGCACCTTTCGTTGTGTACCCTCAGGTGCTTGAGAATGTAAAGGTCAAGGACAAGACTGCCGCTCAGGCAGACCCCGATGTCCGCGCCGAGGTGGACAAGGTTGCCGCAGAGCTTGGCGATACGGGAAGAATACTTGTCCGTGAGAGCGGTACGGAGCCCCTTGTAAGAGTAATGGTGGAGGCAAAGGACGAGTCCGTATGCCGCAGCTGCGTTGACAGAGTTGTCAACGTCATCAGAACAAAGGGCCATATATTATAATAGTATATAAGCAAAATCCCCTTAGTGTTTCACAGCACTGAGGGGATTTTTGATTTGAGTGAATAGTGATTAGTGAAGAGTTATGGTGCCGCCTTCGGCGACGTTATTTAAATATTGTGAGCGAAGCTGACACATTAACTGATCACTATTAGTGCTTGCGCTGAACAAACACAATGCCCCTGAGTGCTTTTCAGCGCTCAGGGGCATTTTCTTTGCTTCGGGATGCTTATTGTGCCTTTATCTCTGTACCGCCCAGTCTGCGGAAATATTCCTCAGCATACTCGCGGTATTCGTTGCGGAACTGCTCGTCGTTCTCCTTTACATCGTGGAGATAAGCATGGAGATTGGTCTTTTCGTCTGTCTCGATAAGACAGCCCGCAATGTTGGAGCAATGGTCGGAAATACGCTCCAGATTGGTGAGAACATCCTGGAATATATATCCCAGCTCTACGGTGCATTCGTCGTTCTGGAGGCGGCGGATGTGCCTGTTCTTGAGCTCTGTGCTAAGGTTGTCCACCACTTCCTCAAGAGGCTCTACCTTATGGGCGATGGCAAGGTCATTCTGGACGTATGAGTCGAACGCCTTGTCGATGTTCTCTCTGATAGCGTCGGTGATGACGATTATCTCGTTCACGCACTCCTCCGAGAACCTTATGCCCTTGTCGTGCATCTCCTGTGCCGATTCTACAAGGTTTACGGCGTGGTCGGAGATACGCTCGAAGTTGCCCACGCAGTGCATCATCTTGGAAACGCTGCGGCTGTCCTTGCCTGTTACACTGCTCTTGGAGATCTTTATGAGATAGCTGTTTATCTTGTCCTCAAAGCCGTCGATGATGTCCTCATTCTCGATGACCGTATCGCAGGTATCGCCGTCATACTCCACAAGGAGCTTCAGCGCCATATCAATGGTCTCTCTTGTGAGCTCAGCCATCTGTACAGTTGCGGTAAGGCAGGTATGAACTGCTACGGCAGGGGTCTTGAGCAGGATATCGTCCAGACCGGTAATGGTTTTCTTTGAATCCTTTTCCTTTTCTTCCTTGCCGTCCTTGACGATTATTCTTGCAAGCTTTACAAGCTGATTTGAGAAAGGAAGGAGCATAGCTGTCACGACCAGATTGAATACTGAGTGAGCTACCGCTATTCCCAGATATCCTATTGTTCTGTGGAAGAACTCAAGGTCGAACACATACTGAAGTATTATTACAATGGGAAGAAGTATGAGCGTTCCGATGACCTTGATGGAAATATGTATGCAGGCAACTCTTTTTGCGTCCTTGCTTACACCGATACTCGATATAAGAGCAGTCACACAGGTACCTATATTAAGACCCATGATTATCGGTATAGCCATACCATAAGTAAGACCGCCTGTTGTGGAAAATGCCTGAAGGATACCTACGGATGCAGCCGAGCTCTGGATTATACCTGTAAAACCAGCGCCCACGAGAACTCCCAGCAGAGGGTTGTTGAAAGCTGTCAGAAGGCTCTTGAACTTTTCGGATTCTGCAAGAGGTGACACAGCCTGTGACATAAGAGTCATACCTGTCATTAATATTGCAAATCCGATGAGTATATTGCCGACATCCTTCTTTTTATGTTTTTTGCACACCATTATCATTATAACGCCGATCAGTGCCACGATAGGTGAGAAAGATGTGGGTTTAAGTATTCTTATGAACGGGTTGCTGCTCTCCACGCCCACAAGACTGAGTATCCATGCTGTAAGAGTAGTTCCTATATCCGAACCGAAGCATACTCCCACCGTCTGTTCCAGTGACATTATGCCCGAATTGACAAGTCCTACCAGCATTACCGTCATTGCCGATGAGGACTGTATGGCAACAGTGACGCCAAGACCAAGAAGAATAGCCTTTATCTTGTTCTCGGTCATTTTTTTCAGGGCTACCTCGAGCTTACCTCCCGTAAGCTTTTCAAGTCCCGTAGACATTACTTTCATGCCGTACAGGAAGAAGGCAAGTCCTCCTAAAAGTGTGAAGATGTTAAAAATAGAAAATTTTTCCATAATTCTCTCCTGTTTATCATTTTTGTTATTTCCCTCATCTATAATTATAGCGATAAATCGGCGCAAGTCAATGATATTCCACATTCTTTAACGTGGATTTAACATTTCATGAAAACAGAAAAGCGCTCCCGTTATTCTCACGGGAGCGCCTTGAAATCGGCTTATTTCTTCTTTTTATTGTTGTTTTTTACGACTTTTTCAGCCTTTTCCTTGATCTCCTCGGCTTCCTCCTCGATAGCGTCGATGACGTCTTCAAGGTCAGCCTCATCGTCCTCGTCATCATCATCTGAATCTGCACCTGCCTTTGCAAGTTTCTTCCTGTTGTCTGACTTGAGAGCCTTGAGGAATGCGATAGCAAAGTAGATCATGAATATGAGAGCCTCGATGATGAACAGGGGCTTGACAGATCTGCTTATTGCCTCGCTGATGCCTGCTCCCACGGACTTTGTTGCGGGGATAAGGATGTTGTATGCGTTTGCGAACTGAACGTTCTCATAGTAATCGTCAGCAGTTTTCTCTGTAAGGTCAACGATGTTTGCGACCTTCTCGCTGAGAGCCTTGATATCAGCCTCTACCTGTGCGACATTATCCTTGGAGCTGTTCTTGTTGTTCTTGAGAGCGTCGCGTCTTGACTCATAGAACTTGATATCCTGCTTTGTCTGTGCAAGATTTGCTTCAACGCTGGTCTTCTGTCTGAACAGTGAATCGTACTGGTCGGAAGCGGTTGCGTACTGTGTATTGGTCGAATCTGTGCCGTTGCCGAAGATGAGGATGGAGTCCTTCTCGTACTGAGCGATGGAAGTCTCGAGAGCTGCAAGGCGCTCTGCATACTCGTCCTTGTCGCGGTTGAGGTTCTCTATTCTGTAATCATAGTAGGCAAGAGCAGCGTCCTTGTTCTTGGTGACATTGTTTACAGAGATGTATGAAGATATTCTGTCAAGGTCGATGGAGCTTACAGTCTTTGCATACTCGGAAAGATCCTTGAAGCTGTAGCCTGTGATGCTTGAACGGAATGTGGTATTGTCGTCTCTTGAAAGAGAGTTGAGGTAGCTTCTTACCTGTCTGAGAGAGTCTCTGAACAGGTCTACCTGCTGAGCGTAGTCATAACTCTCATAATCTGCAGCATTTACAGCAGCACCGAGGGGCTCGTTATAGCCGTACTGCTCATAGAAGTAATCGCGGTAGTTCTCGAGAAGGGTGTTGAGCACCTCAACGCCTGTCTTTCTGTCGAAGCCTGCCTCGCCGAAGTCAAAATATACAGTGAACTGTGTGGGGTAATACTTTGTATCCAGCATAGCCTGTGCAGCTGAAAGGCTTCCGCTTGTAGCCTTGTCCATAACGCTGTTGTAGGCTGTCAGCTTGTCGTATGCGTCATCGGGTATCTTATAATCGAAGGAGATATTGGATCTTACGTCCTCGACCTTGTCAAGCTCTATGCCAAGCTCTGTGAGAGTTCTTTCGATGATAACGGGATTTTTCATTGACTCTATCTCGAACTTGCGTCCTGCGGGGTCAAGTCCTTTTTCGATATTGGGATATGTAAAGCTTACAAGTGCTCTGGCGGGAGTCTTTACGGAGAAAGTTTTCACAGCCGAGAGGACTACTCCGAGTATTCCTGCTATGATAGCAGCTGCGATCCATACAGCAAGGTATTTTTTGAGCTGTCTGAGAACAGATGAGACAGAGATGAACATCTCGCCCTTGCTGTCCTCCTGATTCTTTATCGTAACATTGAGGTTACGCTCTTCTTTTTTAGCCATTTTGACCTCCGATATCCTTTTTATTCTTTATTACGGCATAGCACGCCGTAATAATCATTATAACACTAAAAAAGCTCATCGTCAATAGGGGGAAACAAATTCCCGATATTTGCATAAAAAGCTGTTCTCAGCCCTTTTTCCCTTTAACAAAATACACCAACATAGTATAAAATAATACCTCGGAGTGCCAAAGGATCTCGGTGATACAAATCAGGATTTAACGCATACGCGAAAATTGAGAATGAATGTGCTCGCTTCGCCCACATTATTTAACTAACGCCGCCGAAGGCGGCAGCATAACTATTCACTCTTAGTACCTGCGCCGATTTTTTGTTTTAACCGTTAGCCTGATGTAGGGGCGGATATTATCCGCCCGATAATAAAGCGGCGGAGCCGCTTCCTAATGGCTAAAAGCTAAAGGCTAAGGGCTTCGGAATTTAATACGGCAGTGTAAACTGTCCTGCCTTCCAGACATTGCCGTTTTCGATGACTACCGAGAAATCGTCGGTCTCGGTATAGGACTCCTGATCGAAGTCGCTTCCGTCATAGTAATTCTCAACGGTAAACACTATCTCGTCGTCTGTCCTTGACTTGATGCCCGTTATCCTCGATGATGAGTAGTAGATATTGCTGCCGCGGTTGCCGCAGAGAGCGTAGACCGCTCCGTTTTTCTCGATATACAGCTCCGAAAGCTCACTGCTGGGATAGCGTCTGCTGAACACTTTGTAGTAGCCGTCCTCAATGTCGCTGAATCGGCTGATACCGCTTTCGGTTATGCGGTAGAACTGCCAGCCGAGGTCGTTTTCGATATAGTTATCGTAGTCCACCTTATAGGGACAGCCCACGGTAAAGAGCATCTGCACATGGCCTGCTGACTCGAAAAGCGCCTGAGCAGCGGCAATGAGAGTTTTGTCGTCGGAGTCCTCAACGGGCTTGTCAAAGACAACGGCACCGTCGTCGTTGTATTCAAAGGCATCGCCGCCCAGCGGGTCGGGCTGGTGAGTTGCCTCCTGAGCAGCGGCAGTGGTGACAGTGGTCTCCGCAGCCGCAGTTGTGGAAGCCGCTGCCGTTGTTGTGGTCTGCCGGGAGTGGTCGGCAGGAACGGGCTGCATAGTGGTGACAGCCTCGGTGGTATCAGCTTTGGAGCTCTGTGAGGAGCTTCCTGCCTTTTTGCTGCTGCATGAGACAGCTCCCACGGCAACAGCCGCTGCCGCAATGAGTGATAAGAGCTTTTTCATCAGTCATCCTCCTGTTCGTCGTCGAGAACGAAATCGATAGTGCCGTCGCTGACGTTTACTGCTGCACAGACCACCTGAACGGTCTGACCCAGTGTATAGGAAACGCCGCTGAACTTTTCTGTAAGTGAAACGGGCTCCGAGTAGTCATACTCGCCCTCGGGGAGCGTCCTTATATGGACAAGTCCCTCCACAGTGTTGGGGAGCTCCGCATAGAAGCCGAACTCGGTAACACCCGATATCTTAGCGGTGAAGCTCTCGCCGAGGTGGGCTTTCATATACTCAGCCTTGTAGCAGTCCTCGCACTCGCGCTCGATGGTAACAGCGCGTATCTCCGCAGCGGAGGAGCGCTCCGAGGCGTTCAGCGCAAAGGCTTCATAGCGCTTGCTGAGCCATTCGTTGTTGTAGCCTGCGAGGATATCGGTGATTATGCGGTGAATGGCGAGGTCGGGATATCGGCGGATAGGCGAGGTGAAGTGCGCGTAGTCGTCCAGCACCAGTCCGAAGTGACCGAGGGGTTCGTTGGAGTACTTTGCCTTAGCCATAGAGCGGAGCACCAGCATATTCACGGCTTCAAACTTGTCCGTGCCCCTTGCGCTGTCCAGTATCTTAGCCGCGTGAGCAGGCTTGAACTCGCTGAAATGGGGGCACTCGAAGCCGTACTTGGGCAGCAGCTCGTGGAGAGCCTCCGCCTTTGCCTCGGGGGGAGCCTCGTGTATACGGTACACGAAAGGCACCTTTTTGTCCTTTGCCAGCTTTGCGGCAGCCTCGTTTGCAGTCAGCATGAACTCCTCGATAATGCGCTCAGCCTTGCCGCGTTCACGGGGCTGTACGTCATAGCAGATACCGTCCTCGCCTATGAGGAGCTTGCTTTCCGTGGTCTCTATCTCGGGAGCGTGACGGAGCTGCTTCTTAGCGATGAGCTTGTCCGCCAGCTCGTTCATGAGGTCGATATTCTTTCTTACCGCGGAGTACTTTTCCGCGATATCCTCGGATTCGGTGCCGTCGAGGATACGGTTTATCTCGGAATAGACGCCCTTGACCCGTGAGCGGATAACGCTCTTGCAGAAGCGGTAGGAGAGCATATTTCCCTCCTTGTCCAGCTCCATGAAAGCCGACAGGGTGAGCCTGTCCTCGTTGGGATTGAGGGAGCAGATACCGTTTGACAGCTCCTTGGGCAGCATGGGAATGACCTTGTCTGCGTAGTAGATACTTGTTCCGCGGAGCAGAGCCTCCTTGTCGAGGGCACTGTTGCCCTTGACATAGTGCGAGACATCGGCGATGTGGACGCCCAGACGGTAGCCCTTTTGGGTCTTTTCAACGGATACTGCGTCATCAAGGTCCTTGGACTCTGCGCCGTCAATGGTGAAGATAGTCATATCGCGCAGGTCCTCGCGGTTGTTGAAGCTGTACTCCTGAACACCGCCCTCGGCTATCTTACGGGCTTCCTTCAGCACCTCCTCGGGGAAGGCTGTGGGCGCGCCGTGTGTCACCAGAATTGAAGCGGCTGTGGAGGCAGCATACTCCGAGCTTCCGAAAACGAGAGTGACCTTTACCTTATGCTCGGCATGGCGTCTGCCGCGGTAGACTATCTCCGCCAGCACCTTGTCGCCGTTTTCAAAGGGTATGCTCTCCTCGCGGACGATGATGACATGGTTCTTTGAAGCGGTATCGGGTACGAGATAGGGCTTGCCGTCCTCGAACTCTATCCTGCCGGTGAGCTGAGAGCTTCCGAACTCCAGTATATCCAGTATCTCGCCCTCGGGCTCGCCTGTTCTTGAGGCGATGGGGGAGATGAGCACCCTGTCGTGGGGCATGGCGCCCAGCATACACTTGCCGGGGATAAAGTACTCCACGCCCTCGTCTGTGACAGCGAAGCCGAAGGTGCGGCTCAGTCTGGTGACTTCGCCTGCATACACTCCCAGACGGGAGCACAGTGCAGCCTTCATGCCCTTTTTCATCATAACTACGCCTTCCGTGCGGAGCTCGGAAAAGGCGGCAGCGAAGTTCTCCCTGCCCGATTTCTTGGTCCTGCACTTAGCCTCAAGCTCGCTGAGGGGCATGGACTTCTTTCCGTAAGCCTTCAGGAAGGTGACTATTTTATTTTTGTAGCTTTCAACCGACACGGGACTGCTGCCCTTCTTGTCGGACTGTTTTTTCTTTTTTTCAGCCATATTTTCTCCTTGTGTCTTATTATCCGCGTACAGCGGAGCAAAAAATAAGCCCCATGACTCTGAGTCACAGGGCAGTTTCTTTTCTTACTTTGTGAAGATCGGTACGATGTTTACTGCAAGTACAGCAGCGAAAAGGATGATCGCCATAACTCTTGTTATCTTAGCGAGGATGGCTTCCTTTGTTCTTCCCTCGTTCTTTCCGTAGAAGGAATCAGCGCTTGCACCTGTGAGAGCAGCTGTCATGCTGTCCTGTGATTTCTGCTCCTGTGAAAGGCAGACAACGATGGTTAAAAGGCTGAGGACGAGTATGACGATACCGCCGATGATCTCTAAAGTTGACATAAAAACTACCTCCGAATAAGTATGGAATACGGCAAAAGCCGATATATTTCAATTAGCTTTAATATTATATCACAGACTGCAAGGATTTGCAAGGGGTTTTATCGAAAAAGCAAGACAAAAAAACGGGGCAAAATTGTTGAAATCATACAAGTAATGTAAAAATGGCAAAAAAGAGCAGCTTCATACGAAGCTGCTCTGTGTTTTATCGAAGCATATCGATGGGGAAACCGCTGATGAGACCGAGGAGATATTCCTGGATAGCAAGAGCATCATTAGCTGTTACGCCGCTGGAATTTCTCTGGTATACATTAGAGTTTTCGAGACCCTGCTCGGTCATGTGGTGAGGATCGCTGCCTGAGAGACCGAACTTGTTGGGGTTAGCCATATACTGCATGATGAGTATAGCATCAGCCAGCTCAACAGCACCGTCGCAGTTTGTATCGCCGAGGCGGAGGTTGTTAACGGGCTTTGCAGTAGTGGTTGTAGTTGTTGTAGTTGTTGTGACCTTGGTCGTTGTAGTTGTAGTTGTTGTTCTTGAAGTTGTTGTAGGTGTAGGAGTTACAGTAGATGAACCCTTTTCTGTGTAAACAACGATTGAGTCCATAGTGTATGATGAAACATTAGTCCACCATGTACCGAACTTGAGCTCGCCTAAGCTGTAAGCGAAAGTCTTTGCAGCGCTTGCAGAGGGAGTCCATGTGATAGTAGCCTTGCTGCTGTTGATGGATTTATCCTGCTGAGCGTCATCATCCATGTACCAGTAATCGGGAGCAACAGTTGTTGAAGAACCGAAGTTACCTACCCACTTGTCGATGTTGCCGCTTGCTGAGATGTTGAACTCTATCTTAGTAGCGTACTCGCCGCTGGGAATCTTGAAGTCAGCCCAGTCGAAGCCGATCATCTTGTCGTCAGCTGCATCGTCGAACTTGAGAGTCTTGTTGAGCTCTAACTTGTAAACGCCGTTGCCGCCTGAAACAGAAGGATTAGAGTTTGTTGTAGTAGTTACAGCAGGGGGATTATATCTTGTAGTTGAAGTAGTTACTGAAGGTGTAGGTGTGCTGCTTCCGCTGCCGCCGTCGAGAACTACCTTTTCGATAGTAACGCCGTCGCCCTGAGGCCACCAGATCATAGCCTTTACAGTTGAGCCTACATTTGAAGGAATATCGTAGTCAACTACTACTTCCTTGTTAGCGTCAGCCTTTACGTTCTCAAACTCTACCTGCTCCCACTTGCCTGTCCATGTGCCGAAGCCGCCGGAAGCCTGTGTATCGCTGGTGTTGATCTTGAAGTAAAGTGTAGCCTTCTTAGCGCCCTGAGGAGCGAATTCAGCATAGCTGATAGGTCCGTCTTTGCCTTCCTCTGTACCGACCTTCATATCAGAAGGAAGGAGAGTCTTTCCGCTGCCTGTAGAAGGACCGGGAGTGTAGGAAGTAGTTGTGGTAACGATGCTCGGACCGGGATCGTTATAAGTTGTAGTTGTTACTGAAGGTGTAGGTGTGCTTCCGCCGCCGTTGTAGATCTTTGTAACACCGGGGATAGTGGAAACAGTTGAGCCTGTCTTGTAGAAGTGGTAAAGACCTGCTGCTGCACCAACGAGACCTGCGTTATAGTCAACAGCTACCTCGTTAGCCTGATAGTCGGAACGAACGTCAGCGTAGCCGTCGCCGTTTGCCTGCTTAGGACCGCCGCAGAGAGCGCCGACCAGCAGGTTCTTGTTCTGGATTCCGTCATTTGCCTCGTCTGCATTTGCATTAGGTGAAGAAGCTCTGTGGTGAGGATTCTTGGAAGAATTGTCCTTGAAGCCAACGATAAGGCAGTAGCTTCTTCCGTTCTGGAAAGCCTTGTCGCCTGTGAGGTACTGCATCTGACCCTTAGCCCAGCCTGCGTCACCGTGGTTGTACTTAGCAGCTACGAGAGTTGCCATCTGAGCGGTAGCATTGTGTCTTGCCGAGCCCCACTCGTCGTAGAACTTGTACTCGTTGCCGCCGCCGATCTCGTGAACGATGCTCCAGTCGCCTGTTGCCTCAGCCTTGAGGATAGAAGCACCGAGGCCAACGTTCTCCCAGCAGTGTACCCAGTAGCCCTCGGGACAAGTTCCGAGATCATTGAGATACTTCTGGTTGTTTGTAGCCTTGTAAAGCCAGCCTGCTGCCCATGCGAGCTCATCAGCGGATCCGCTGGTGCCGCTTACATAGAAAGGAGCAACGGAATATGTTCCGGGGTTCTGCTTTGAGAAGTTGTAGAGAGCCTCAGCGTACTTGAGGTCATCGGGATTACCGAAGTTTACATAGTTAGCTGCGAGAGCTGCCGCATACTCGGCAGTGATGTTTGCAGCACCGCCTGTAGTCCATACCATACGGCCTCTGTCGCCCTGAGTTTCGGGAGCGCCCCAGTACATATGGTCCTGATTTCCTTCACCCTTTTCGATGAGGACCTTGGAAACGGTATTGCCGTTGAGCACTGTTGCGTCACGGAAGAATTTACAGAATTTGTCGGTTATTACTTTGAGGTGAGCGTCCTGTCCTGTAGCAGTGAAGGCGTCCTTGAATTCATAGTAAGCCCAGCCCAGTGTAGCAGCTGCATAGCCCTGGGGCTGACCGAACATAACATGGTCGCCTGCATCGTGGAAACCGCCGGGTACTTCGTCATTGGTGTGGCAGTTGCCTCTCCATGAGATACCGCATTCGGAGTTGTTTCCGCACATATTTGCGTCATAAAGATAGAGGGAGTACTGAAGGAGCTTTGCGTAGTTATCACCGTCTGCCGCGTTTGCTGTGAGAGAGGGAGCACCGATGTTTGAGAGAGGTGCCGCAATCGAGGTGAGGGCGATAGCACTGCTTATGATGGCTGATTTCAGCCTGTTTAATTTGTTCATGTTATCACACTTCTTTCAATATGATCTGCCTATAATATGTCTTACACCCATTATACAAGGTTTACCTTGAAATTTGGTAACAAAACGGTAACACAAAGGTTACAATATGATTAATTTCAATGGATTATTCATATTTTCGTCATAATGTGCAAAAAAGACTGCTGAGCATTGTGTATAATTGCCATGGATTTTGTGCAGATAAGGTGTAAAAAATCAGGCTCGCACGGAACGGAGGTTCCGCACAAGCCTGAGAGGTGGTCATTCAGTTATGAGAAACTATCACAGAGATGGTATGAGATGGAGGAGGAACTTCTGGATAGTAAGTGCGTCATCGGAGGTGAGACCGTCACCGTTGATATCGCCGTTTATTCTGCCCTGAGGAGTCAGAGCCATGCTGTCTGTGCCGCCCTCGGCGTACTTGTTGGGGTTAGCCATTGACTGCATGATGAGTATGGCGTCAGCCAGCTCTATGCTTCCGTCGCAGTTTGCGTCGCCCTTGACAGCAGCGCTTGCCTTGGTCATCAGCACATCGTAATACATGGTATTGGGCTTGCCGCCGTCCCTGATGTCCTCATTGACCTCAACAAATGTATAGCCGTCAGCCTTTGCTGTGATCAGATCCACATTGACTGTTTTTCTGTCATTGAATATATCGCAGGTGTAGGTCATGGGATTGCCGTTAGCGGCATCGAGTTTAACATAGACATGATCGTAAGGATCAGCTATATGGAGTCCCGAATCCTCGGGGAGAGAAATGAGACCGTTTACGCGGAATGAGAGCTCCGGGTTCTTTACGAGCTCGCCCGTGTCCTTGTCCTTTATTGCGAAAACAAAGGTATAGGGTTCGGTCTTATCTGCTTCCTTGACGGTAATGCGGTGCTTGAAGTTCCCGAACTGTATCTCACGATTCTGATCATCTGTGTATGTTTTGTCATACATTACAGTATAGCTTCCGGGAGTCAGCTCGTCAGCCATATCACCCTTCCAGATAGCGCCGTTCTCACCGCCGATAATGGCGTTAGCAGGATCAAGAGTGATATTTTCTAATACAAAAGGCTCGCCGTAGATGATACCTGCTCTGCTTCCGCCTTCGACCTCCTGCCAGTAAGTCTCGGAGCGTACCTTTACGGAAACGCCTGTAAGGTCAAGGCTCTCGCCGACAGTGTACTCTGTCTTTGCAGGATAGGAGATGACCTCCTGAACAATATAACTGGGTCTTGCTGTTATAGTCACGAGGGGCTGTGTAACAGTTGTTGTGGTGGTAGTCGTCGTAGTTGTATAAGTTGTGGTAGTGGTAGTAGTGGTAGTTACGGGTTCTGCTGAACCGAACTTGAAATCAGCGTTGATCTCGCTTACCTGCTTAGCAAGTGCGGGCATTGAAGAAGCGTCGCCGCCGTAGAGGTTTGCGATGCCTGCACAGGCGATAGCGAAGCAGCCGTTATAATCGAGAGCGCCTTCGGTGTACTGGTACTTGTCGGTATGATCCTGATATCCGCTGGAGTCGTCGCCGCCTACGAGGAGACCGTAAGCTGTGTACTTGGCAGAAGGATTTGAGGCGGCTCCCGATGCGTCGGTTCCGGGGTTAGCAGCACGGTGGTGGATATGTACGGGCCACTTGCTGCCGTATCCCAGCAGGAAGCTGTAGCCGAGGTTGTTGTCGCCGAGGATGTGATCCATCTGGTACTTTGCAGCCTTTGCATAATCTGCATTTGCGTCGCCGTTTGCAAGGGCGAGAGCGTCCATCTGCTTAGCGCAGTTGTAGCGTGAAGCGCCCCAGCCGCCGGCGTTATATGTGCCGACCTTCAGGTCACCCTGATTTTTGAGCTCATACTGAAGCTCATCGGCGTATGCCTTATCTCCCGTAGCCTTGTACATGAGAGCGGAATAGCCCTGCCATACCTTGTCCCACGAGAATACCCAGCCGTCGTACTGGCTGTTGCCGTAGTCGCCGTTTTTGCCGACGCGGGAGGGCTTGCTGCCTGCGTCGTTGACCCAGAGCCACGCCTGAGCCATTGCTTCCTCGTCCTGATACTGTGCAGCGGTGTCATAAAATCCGCCGATACCGCCCGTATTGTTTCCGACGTGCTTCTGACCGAAGTCCAGCAGAGCCTTTGCGTACTTCAGACACTCTGCGGAATATGTGGGGTCGGAGTCCTTGAGGACGTATGCTGTACCTGCCAGACCTGCCGCCATCTCACAGCATACCGACGAGTTGTTATCGCCTGCTGTGAGCCAGTATATGGGTCTTTCGTAGGTCTGCACCTCGGGGGACGACCATATGCCGTGGTCTGTGCCGCCGTTGGCAACAACGTGTGCAACAGCGCCTACATTGCCGGAGCCGTCGAGGAATGTGGTCTTCATTAGGTAATCGGCGCCCCATTTCAGCTCATAGATGAGATGATCCCTGCAGCCTGCCTTTTCATACACTCCGGGATTGAGATAATCCGAGAGCGCAAGGCTGTTCAGGGCGAAGCCGATGGTGAGGTTGAATTTTATGTGGTCGCCTGCGTCGTGGAAGCCGCCCGAAACGTCCACTTTTCCGTCGCCGTCAGGGTCAACGATGGATTTAAGTGAGCCGTTCAGACTTCCCACGGAAGCTTGTGCGTCATAGGTGTGACAGTCGCCGCGCCATGTGAGCGGACCGTCGGTGATGCCCTTGCCGCAGGCATTTGCATCATACATATAAAGTGACATAGCAAGCGCTTTATAGTAGTCATTGTCAGCTGCGCCCGCAGTCATGGGACTGAATGTTGTCACCGCCGATGTCAGTGCTATGGCAGCGGATGCGGATACAGCAGTCAGTTTTTTTACGATAGTGTTTTTTAGTTTCAATTTCCATTCTCCTCTCGTTACATAATAAATAAGTAAGGGGAAACTGCCTGAGGTCACAGCTTCCATATTACTATTATAACATAATTACCGCTGATTTTGTGAACATTGTGTGTAATTTAGCACAAAAAGCGACATCTTTGGAGAATGTATCAAAAACCGCACTCGCCATTTGTTATATTTTACTATCATAAAAAGTGCATATTGCCCGTAAAGGACGCTGTGAGGGCATAAAAATCCCCCGAGCACCCGATGGGGATACTCAGGGGTAAATTTTATGATAAGCTGCTGAGCTTGGATATCTCGCTGTCTATGGCAGGGGACAGCTCGTCGCGGAGCTGGTCATATGTCTTGCTGATGGAGTCGGTTTCTGCGATTTTCTGCATGATACCGCGGCTGTCGGGAGTGTAGTT
Organism: Ruminococcus sp.; assembly: GCA_017519145.1. Classification (GTDB taxonomy): domain Bacteria; phylum Bacillota; class Clostridia; order Oscillospirales; family Ruminococcaceae; genus Ruminococcus. The sequence continues at coordinate 65,021 of JAFWTA010000025.1, read as the reverse complement.
GCCGTTGCCGCTCATTGCTTCGCCCATGCCCCAGCCGCAGTCAAAAACGGGAGTCACCTTTGACAGGTCGAGGTATTCCTGCAATGCGTTGTACTGCTCCTCGGTGATGAAGCTCCTGAATGAGCCCGAGGCGTTCTTCTGCTGCACAAGAGCCTGTTCCTTTGCGGCAGCCTTCATGCTTTCGTCGGACGCTGCAAGCCGCTCACACTTGAGGTAGGTCGCCACAGCCTCGCCCTTCTGCGAGTTCTTCACCAGCATACGGGCGTTCAGGTCGCAGGAGATGTAGTTCTTGTCCGCGTCGGGTGACTTGGGAAAGGGAACTATCATCAGGTCTGCTTCGGGATTTGCGGCATTGGAAATGCCCAGAGACCAGCTTCCCGAGGCGTAGAACAGAGTATTGAGGTCAGACGGGAAGGTGTCGCGGAGAGTGCTGCTGTACCAGCCGTTGTTCTTTATTTCGCTCATAAGTCCCACAGCCTTGCCTATCTCGGCGTCACCGATGTTGTTGCTGAGGGAAGTGCCGTCAAAGCCGATAACGGTATGTCCCGTTGAGGCGAGGGCAGCCTGTCCGTACCAGCCGTTTATGCCGTATCTCGGTGCATCGGGTTGATTGTTCCTGAATTTTTCCATCATACCCTTCATGGCGTTCCAGTCCCACTTGCCCTCCTGCCAGAGCTTTCTCGGGTCGTCAAGTCCCTCGGACTCCATGAGCTTTCTGCTGTATGTCAGGACTAAGGGCTCGGAAATCGAGTAGGGCACCACATAGTGCTGTCCCTTGTAAGCGAACATATCCGTCACATCGGACATATCCGACCATAAGCCGTCGTCCATGCCCATATAGGTGAAATAGGGGTCCAGCGGGTCAAAGAGTCCCGACATAGTGCCGTTGGGGAATGCATCTGCCTCGCAGGGGAACATATCCACGGTCTCGCCCGAATTGATCATTGAGGACAGCGTATCGTACTTGTCCTTGGGAGAGGTGTACACGCAGTTTATCCTGCCGCCGAAGATATCCTCGAATATAGCCAGAGCGGCGGAGCGCTTCTCACCGGACTTGGGATTAAGGTCGTAGTCTGCCAGCCAAGTGATCTCCATCTCGGGGTCTGCCGCCGCAGGGGTGCCGTTATACAGAGTAGATGCAGGGGCAGTGGCTTCGGTAGTTGGCTGTGTATCGCTGCTGCTGTTTTTCTTGCTGCTGCAGGCAGCCGCAGCTGTGAGGACTGCCGCTGCACAGGCAATGGCGGACAGTCTCCTTTTATTCAACATATATATAACTCCTTTCGGGAACGAAGCTTGCTTATCAAGCTTTTCGCTGAATATAATTATACTCGTTCTTAACAGCTGTGTCAAGGAATATAATGTTGGCAGAGCGGCTCGCCGCATGATATCGGAACGGAAAAATACGTTGCTTTTTTCCATGGTAATACTACGGCGGCAGGGCTTCTTTGTTAAAAAGCTCCAAAAATACCGCCTGTTATATGTCAAGTTGTTAAAAAAATGCGGAATTGACATAAATTTGCGTGACATTTCATTTAACCTGTGATATAATGATAGTAAGGTTTTTATATGGGCAGCAATATGCTGGCTGTAATGTACTAATATATGCAGTGAAAGGGATTTTTATATGGACAATAACAGATATGATTCACATCGTCCCCGCAAAAGAGTATCCCGTCAGACGCTGAGAAGACGACAGCTCACAGCTCTCTTCGTAATAGCGCTTCTGGTGCTCCTTTTCGTTCTGCTTGTGGCTCATGCCTGCTCGGATAACGGAAAGAAAGACGGTAAGGGAAAGACTAAAACACCCGTGACTACTATAACCACTACGGCGACTGCTACCGACCCTGCTATCACAACAACAGCGGTCACTACTACGGCGACTCTTACAGAGCCCGTAAACAAGAGCGATTTCAAGCTGGATAAGTATTCGGTATTCCTCGGTGTAGGCGAGACCGATATGCCCAGAGTTCAGGGTTATCCCGACGGTATGGGCGAAGCGGATGAGCGCTGGTCATCAGGAGACCCGACTATTGCCACTGTTGACAGCATCGGCAATATCACAGGCGTAAAGCCCGGTACCTGCTATGTTACTCTCAGGTCTGCAACAGACTCCTCACAGGAAGTAATGATAAAGGTAACCGTCCGCGGCGAAGCAACAGACGATACAGCATCGCCTCAGTCAAATACGGCTGAGGCGCCTGAGCCCCCTGTTTATGATGCAGAGGGGCTTACTTATATAAAGGGGGTCCTCATAGTCAACAAGAGCTACGGTCTCCCCGCGACCTTCGACCCCAAGCTTGACCCCCTGTGCTATCAGCAGTTTCAGGCTCTTTCGGGAGCAGCTGCCAAGGAGGACCTGAGCATCTATATCGGCTCCAGCTACCGCTCCTACCACGATCAGGAGATAATCTATGACAACTATGTCAAGAGCGACGGAGCTGACAAGGCGGACACCTATTCCGCGCGCCCCGGTTATTCCGAGCATCAGACGGGACTGGTCATAGACTGCAATACCATTGACGATGCCTTCGGCGCTACGCCCGAAGCAGCATGGCTGGCACAGCACGCCCATGAGTACGGCTTCATAATCCGCTATCCTCAGGGAAAAGAGGACATCACAGGCTATCAGTACGAGCCTTGGCACATAAGATATGTTGGCTCAAAAATAGCTACCGAGATGTACAACAGCGGACAGTGCCTTGAGGAGTACCTTGGCGTTGATTCAAAATATGAGTGACAAAAGTCCCTGTCGTCAGACAGGGTTTTTTATTGCCGTCTTGACAGAGCGGCGCGGGATATGATAATATTGTCTTAATATGAATTGTAACGAGGTGCTTGCTATGCCGAGATTTTTCAGAAATGAGATAGATGAGGATAATATCGTGCTTACAGGCGACGATGCCAACCATATCGGCAGGTCGCTGAGAATGAGAGCCGGGGAGGAGATAACCGTCTGCTGCAACGGTACGGACTATCGCTGCAATATCGGCAGCATTACCGCAGACGCTGTATATCTTGACCTCATAGAGAAGCACAGATGCGCCGCAGAGCCCGATATATCAGTGACTCTCTTTCAGGCTGTGCCCAAGCTGGACAAGCTTGAATACATCATACAGAAAAGCGTGGAGCTGGGCGCCGCAAGGATAGTTCCCGTGCTGACAAGACGCTGCGTATCCCGTCCCGACGAGAAGGACTTCGCGAAGAAGAAGCTGCCAAGGCTGTGCAGGATAGCCGAGGAGGCTGCAAAGCAGTCGGGCAGGGGCATCATACCCGAGGTGACACCGCTTGTAAGCTTCAGAGAGAGCGTTAAGATGAGCAGCTCTCTTGACCGCAGCATTCTCCTCTACGAGGAGGAGGGCGGACGCTCCTTCGGAGAGGTGGACTTTGACGGCATAAAGACCGCAGGGCTCTTCATCGGAAGCGAAGGCGGCTTCGATAAAGAGGAGGCTGATGCACTGGTGGAAGCAGGCGCAGAAAGGGTCTGGCTGGGCAAAAGAATACTGCGTTGTGAAACTGCACCAATAACAGCCCTTTCAATTTTGATGTTTTTAACAAATAATATGTAAAGAGTTGAAATTATAAAAAAAGTATGGTATAATAAATTCAGATTATCGTAATCCGATCGCAAGCGGTTCGGTAAGTACTAATTCTTGCGGAGAAAAGAGGAAATTAAAATGAATAAGTTTTTAGTCGCTATTTTAGCAGCCGGCGCAGCAGCTGCTGTTGGATATGTTGCAGCACAGGCGCTCAAGGATAAGAGCTCGGGTTCAGATTATGATGATGACGATTACGATGATTTCGATAACTTTGACACAGACGAGAGCATCGATTTCGAGATCAATGATAATTCCGTAAAGGAAGCAGCTGAGGACGCTGTTGAGGATATCAAGGATAAGGCTGAGGACGTTGTTGAGGACGTTAAGGACGCAGCTGAGGATATTATCGACGATATCAAGGACTAATGATCTGTCAAGGGAGCTTAAAGCTCCCTTTTTTGTTGAAAGGGCGGCAAAAAATTACAAAAACCTACAGTATCTATTGTATGATATTACAAAATGTGGGAAAGGTGCTTGACAAGCGGCAAGCGTTCTGGTATAATATAAAAGCTGTCCGTCAAGGACTTGCCGAAGAATTATCCGAGGCGTAGCTCAGTTTGGTAGAGTGCTTGCTTTGGGAGCAAGATGCCGCAGGTTCGAGTCCTGTCGCCTCGACCAGACTTTTTCAAAAAAGTTGAAAAAAGTACTTGACAAGCAGAAGCAAATGTGATATAATAATTAAGCATTAGCGCTGGTGTAGCTCAGTTGGTAGAGCAGCTGATTTGTAATCAGCAGGTCGGGGGTTCGAGTCCGTCCACCAGCTCCATTATTTTGTCCAAAGACAAAATACAAGATCCTTTATGGGAGAGTTCCCGAGTGGCCAAAGGGGGCAGACTGTAAATCTGTTGCTTTTCAGCTTCGATGGTCCGAATCCATCCTCTCCCACCAGAAACGCCCCGAAATTTTCGGGGCTGTTTTTGTTTGACACCATCCGCTTCAGACCTTGCAATTATCCTGCAAGGGCTTTTTTATGCCCTGAAAAAAAGAGGATTTGCACGGAAATACAGCCGTTTTGTGCAGAAATGTATAAAGATTGTGGAGGGATCGCCGTGGTAAAGATCGCAATAAATAACGACCTGAAACACTACTCATTGATAATAAGAAACACAAAAGCCTATAGGACGACAAAGAATATTGCCATTTTAATGGGAGCACTTTTCCTCATAAATTCCATATGTCTTGTTGCGGAAACTGCCCGTACACATAAGGCTGAGCCTTTTTTAGTGCTGCTGGTCAGCGCCTTCTTCCTGCTGTTCGTGCTCTATATGATACGGCTTCTGGTGAAAATGGATCCCATGAAGCTCCACAAGAAGGTCACGGAGGCAAATCCGGGGCTGACAGGTGAGTACATCTTTAATGACAATGGCATCATCATCGACTCAAGGAACGATCACGGCAGCAAGCACGCGGAATACGGCTATGACAAGTTCACAAGCGCCGTAGAAAAGGAGGGCTTCTTCCTGATGAATATCTCCATTGCGGGATATGTGGCGTGCAATGCAGAGGACTTCATCGAGGGCACTCCCGATGAGCTGAGAGCTATGCTCCGCGCAAAGCTGGGTGGTAAATTTAAGGAGAAGTGATATGGTAAGGGCAAGAGTAACATACAATGACAACCATCTGAAGGCGCTCTACTCTCTGACAAAAACACCTTATATCGTCAAAAAGCTCATATCTGACGGTCTGTGGCTCGCAGCAAGTCTGATCGCGGGAATATGGCTGGTGAAATATGAGATCAGATACCGCATCAACAACGATTACTTTTTCATCGCGCTGGCATTTACCGTTGCGATGCTGCGGGTGTGGGACATAATCAAGCTGCTGAGCTCTGACAAGGGCGAGCTGAAGCTCCTGCCGTATCCCTGCTCGACTGAGATCATCTTCGGCGGCGAGGTCCTCGAGAGCTTCAAGTTAGCAGAGAACTTCACGGTACATAAGACCTATCCCTACGGCACTATCAATAAAGCTGTGGAGACCATGAATTACTTCTTTATCTTCGTGGAAGCAAATAAAGCCTTCATCATACACAAGTCTGAGCTGACCGAGGGCAGCGTACCCGAGCTGGAACATTTCCTTTCGGCAAGGTTCGGCGACCGCTTCATTGACAAAAGGAGCGTGAAGATATGATAAGGATAAACAGTCAAAGGGACAAAAGAATGTTACTGACAGAGCTGAGGATGACGATGTCATTCGGAGCGGTCATGGTGCTGCTGATGCTTCTGGGACTCAGTGTTCTGTGCTTTGTTTTCTGCGTTCACGGCGTCCGTGTTTTATATGAACACAAAGAAGGCTTCAGATATGCACGGGTCGTGTATCTGGTTGGAGGAATAGCCTGCTTTTTTACTGCGGTGAGTATACTGATACGCGCTGTCAGGTTCGTTGCGGCAGCTGTCTCCCTTTTCGGGAAAAGGTACAGTCTCAGTGAGGAGCTCCTCTTTGAGGACGAGGGCTACACATCAAGATATACAGCCGAAAACGGCGTGACCGTCGAGGGCAGATACAGCTATGCTGCCGTTAAGAAGGTCATTACCTATAAGGATCACATATTAATTGCATCGCCCGATCAGACCTCTGTTTTCAGGCTGTCGGATATCACCGAGGGCACTGCCGAGGAGCTTTCGGCTATACTTGCAGGAAAGCTTGGGGACAGAGTTACACACAAGTAAATGAGGTGGAGATATGACGATTTGCAGGATACCCGATACGGAGCAATTTTCCGACAGATATCAGCGTGTTCTCAAGGCAAAGGGGATAATGCTTGCGATACTCATTGCAGGTGCTACTATATTGGGATTTTCGATCTCACGGGCTGACAGCTCGGCCATGCTGCTGCTCATAGCCGCCTATCTTGTCATTTCAGGCATTGCGGCGTATCTCTGGATACTCTATGGCAGGAACTCCATGGCAGCCTACATAATCACCGGCGATACCGTCTGCCATGTGGACATGATGAAGGCGTTCACCAACGATCCGCTTTTCGGCAAGCCTCAGAGCTGGGACAGCATGAAGGGCAACTTCAGTGCCCTGAAAATGATCGACAATATGAGGGGTATATCCTCACCCGCCGAGGCTGATATGTTCATTTGCAGGCAGGATGTGACAGACCGCTATGGCAGTATCATAAAGCAGGTATACAGCGTCGCCGACGGAGAGAGATACCTCCGGGCGAGGGTGCGGACAGCTCCCGCATACAGCGGAGCCGGCTCGCCGAAAAACATGACGCTGTACATACCCAAGGACTTCAAGGACATTGACATACTCCGTTCAGAGCTTGAACGGCTGGCAAATAAGACGACGGCATAAAGCCGTTCACATATAGAGAAAACCTTATGGAGGAAAGAAAATATGATAAGAGAAGATTTAAGAAACATTGCCATTATCGCTCACGTTGACCACGGTAAGACCACCCTCGTTGACGAGATGCTCAAGCAGGGCGGCGTTTTCCGTGAAAATCAGGAAGTCGCTGAGCGTGTAATGGACTCAAACGACATCGAGAGGGAGAGAGGCATCACTATCCTTGCGAAGAATACCTCGGTCATGTACAACGGCATCAAGATCAACATCATCGACACCCCCGGCCATGCTGATTTCGGCGGCGAGGTAGAGCGTGTACTGGAGATGGTGGACGGCGTTCTGCTTCTGGTTGACGCCGCAGAGGGTCCCATGCCCCAGACACGTTTCGTACTGTCAAAGGCACTTGAAATGGGTCACAAGATCATCGTTGTTGTAAACAAGATAGACCGTCCCGATGCCCGTCTTGATGAGATAGGCGACGAGGTGCTGGAGCTCCTCCTCGACCTTGACGCAAACGACGAACAGCTTGAGAGCCCCCTGCTTTTCTGCTCGGGAAGAAGCGGTACTGCTTCCCTCAGCCAGTATGAGGCAGGTACAGACCTGAAGCCCCTTTTCGATACCATCATCAACTACATCGAGCCCCCCAAGGGCGAGGAGAACGATCCTCTCCAGATGCTCATTTCATCTATCGACTACAATGAGTATGTGGGACGTATCGGTATCGGACGTATCGTAAGAGGAAAGATAGCTGTAAACCAGCAGGTGACTGTCTGTGACTACACCGGCTCAAAGAAGAATTATAACTCAAAGATAGTTTCCCTTCTCCAGATACAGGGACTCAACCGCGTTCCCGTTCAGGAGGCTGCCATGGGCGATATCGTATGGATATCGGGTATCGAGGGAATAACCATAGGAGACACCATCTGCGCAACAGACGCTCCCGATCCGCTTCCCTTCGTGAAGATAAGCGAGCCTACCGTTGAGATGACATTCTCCGTAAACGACAGCCCCTTTGCAGGCCGCGAGGGCAAGTTCGTTACATCCCGTCAGCTCCGTGAGAGACTCTTCAAGGAGCTCCTCAAGGACGTATCTCTCCGCGTTGAGGAGACAGAGAACACCGATGCATTCCGCGTTGCAGGACGAGGCGAGATGCACCTTTCCATACTTATCGAGAATATGCGCCGTGAGGGCTATGAGCTGGGCGTTTCCACACCTCACGTTCTCTACAAACAGGACGAGAACGGCAGACGCCTTGAGCCTATCGAGCGCCTTGTCATCGACGTTCCCGAGGACTGCGTAGGCTCTGTAATGGAGAAGATAGGTGCGCGTAAGGGCGACATGGTGGATATGCACCCACAGGGAAGCCGTATGCGTATCGAGTTCCTTATCCCTGCAAGAGGACTTTTCGGCTATAAGAGCGAGTTCCTCACAGATACAAAGGGAGAGGGCATCATGAGCCACGTTTTCGACGGCTATCAGCCTTACAAGGGCGATATCGAGCGCAGAAACACAGGCTCTCTCGTTTCCTTCGAGACAGGCGAGGCTGTTACATACGGTCTTTACAACGCTCAGGAGCGCGGACAGCTCTTCATAACAGCAGGTACTCCCGTATATGAGGGCATGATCGTTGGAGCTTCGCCCAAGACAGAGGACCTCGTTGTCAATGTCTGCAAGAAGAAGCACCTGACAAATACCCGTGCAAGCGGAAGCGATGACGCTCTCCGTCTTGTTCCTCCGAGAGTTCTCAGCCTTGAGGACTGCCTTGAATTCCTTGCCGATGATGAGCTTCTGGAAGTAACTCCGGAGTCTCTCCGTATCAGAAAGAGAGTCCTCAGCAATACTCAGAGAGCTAAGGAAAGAGGAAAGAAATCCTGATTTTTCATCAAATCAACACATATAAACCATACAATTTGCAGGTTTGGGAGATATGATATGAAAAAGACTATATTCGCTTCGCTGATGCTGGCTGCGGCTGCCTGTTTTTCGGGCTGCGGCAGCAAGGTGGAAAAGGTCGGCGAAGTGAGCAGCAATGTTTCTGTGACCGAAGCTGTCACAGAGGCGGATTCCTATGCGCCCCTTGCTACGGTGAGAGAGCGCAACATAATTTCGGCTGAGGAGTTCGACTATGAAGTCGTTGACGGCGGAGTGGTCATAACAAGCTATAAGGGAAAGGACTCATATGTGGAGATACCTGCCGAGATAGACGGCACTCCCGTTACCGAGGTGGGATTTTACGCCTTTGAGGCTAAGTCCGACCTTATCTCGGTGACTCTGCCCGAGAGTGTGACGGTCATAGGCGAGGGCGCCTTTGCCGACTGTCAGGGGCTTGCGGACATAAATCTTCCGTCAGGACTTAAAGAGATAGAGTGCGGCGCATTTGCAGGATGCATAAGCCTTACCGAGCTTACTGTTCCCGCAGAGGTGACACGCATACAGCAGCAGGCTTTCACAGCTTGTACGGGGATGAGGACGCTGACTATTCTCAGTCAGGATCTGAAATATGAGGGCTGGGGGCTCGAGGAGCTTCCCGACCTTACAGTATTCGCACCCGAAGGCTCGGCAGCTTCCGAGTGGGCGGGCGCAATGGGTAAATACGCCGTATATTGATCACGAGAGGACAATTCTATGAGAAAGCTGAGACTTACAGCACTGACACTTGCCGCTGCGGCAGGCTTGCAGGGCTTTTCGGGATGTTCAAAAAATAAAGACATCAGTATGCCTCTTTATGCGGAGACAGCAGTCCAGACGCCCACTTCCGCTCCCGCAGGAGGAGCAGAGCTTTCGGGAGATAATTATAATTCCGACGAGTATTATACAAAGATACAGGAAAAGGTCAGCAGCACCGTTGTTGACAGCGATCCGCTGGAGCTGGGACTGGTCGGCAATGAGCTGATAACTCCCGATGAGAGCGCCGAGGATGCAGATCTTGGCTCATATAAGATGAGCAGCAGCGGAGTAAAGCTGTATTACGATGATACAGAGTTTTCCGATGAGCTTATGCTCACTCTTGAAAAGTACTTCCTTTCGTTCCCTGCGGCTGACTATAATTCCTATCAGAAGTGTATGTTCCCCAGCTACATTGACGAGATGGAGGACTTCCTCGGCAAGGAGTACGATTATGACCTGAAGACTTCGTTCTCCAAGCGCTGCTCAAGTCTTGCAGACAGTATGTACGGCGATTATAAGATAACAAGGATAAAGCTTGAGGCGGCTCCCGTTTACGATGAGACAAAGGACAACCTTGAGACTTATTTCGAGTCGCTCAATGAAGTCTTTGGCAAGGACTACTATGAGCAGGTAAAGTCCGAGAGCGATGAGGTCATCGACGCCTGCTTCTATATCATGGGCGAGGATGCATACGGTCAGGAAAATCCTATAGTAAAAGGCTATGAGATAGTCTTTGCCGTCAAGGACGGAAAGTACTATACATTCGGCTAAGGAGGCATATCTATGAGAGATATTTTAAGAAAAGCAGCTGCTATTCTGGCTGCGGCAGTCATAACAGCTTCTGCGGCAGTTTCATGCAGCAGCAGCAAAAGCTCTTTTTCAAGTGATCCCAACAACCTTGCAGGAGGAGACCTTCCTGACGATTACAGCAAGGACGTCGAGGATATGCCCTACGGCGGAGAGTACCAGAAATTCGAGGTGGGCGATAACGATTTCCCTCTGGGCATAGATATGGATCCCCGTTTCGTTACCATAGAAGAGGCTTTTGCCCTGACTAATTACTTCTATTCCGTAAATAACCGTGACGTTGAGAGCTTCAAGAAGGCTGTGCATCCCGACCTTATCAAGTACCGCCTTGACAATTCCGAGTACGGCAGCGAGCAGGAGTTTCTCGATTCCGAGTATGAGCTTCTCAAGCAGTATACGGGCTCTGACTTCACCTTTGACTACGTTCTTATAGACGGCAGGCTCAAGGACACAGAGGGAGCCTTCGAGCAGTATGACAAGCTTGTTGAGACTGCTATGCCGGGCTGCAATATCACATCAAAGAATATGTACATGGTGGACGTTACCTATCACAAGCCAAACGACGGCGGAAGCTATTCCCTCAGGTACAGATTTGGCGATTATATGGATATAGCGATCTATACCATCGACGGCAAAGCATACGTTATTTCATGATATATCGAAAAAAAGGGAGCAAAGCTCCCTTTTTTTGTTACAGATTTATGAACTTTTCAAAAGCCTCTTGAAATTCCCGTTTTTATGTGCTATAATTCCATTATCAAAGCATAAGGGGGAGCTTTTTCACTATGAAAAATGCGTTAAAAACAGCAGCAGCGCTTGTGCTTGCAGCGGTCGCCTGCTTCCTTGGAAGCATGAACTGCTTTGCAAATGCAGAGGAGTGCAGCGGACAGAATGGGGTATCGGCAGCAGATGCTGCATAAGCAGGCAAAAACTGCGATATAGGGTATTACAGGGCAGCGATCACGCTACCCTCAATGAAAAACAAATTGCCGTGTCCGGTATTCGGGCACGGTATTTTTATGCCCTGATGGCTTTGCAGGGATATTGTATTTCTGAGATAAATCAAAATTTACATTTGTAGGGAACGCCGCCCTCGGCGTTCCGTTGGGCATGTAATACATTTTGCGGAACGGCGAGGGCGCCGTTCCCTACATTATGCTAATGGCTATGGGCTAAGGGCTTCGGAATTTAACACCTGCGGTGTTAAATTCCGATTTGTATTAGTAACAATTATTGCACAGCATTAAAAAGAAGTCGGCTGAGGTTTTCTTTTTGTTACAATATTTTTACAATTGATTTAAGATTTGCCGTTTTCGGTTGAAGTTGTGCCTGCCCGGTGCTATAATAAGAAAAAACAGATAAGAGGCGCAGCATTATGAAAAATTACATCAAAGCATCCATCGCACTTATATTCACCATAGTTACCTGCATTTTCGGTGGCATGAACGCATTTGCGTGGGTAGCCGCAGACGGTATTATAGCTATCCGGTATACAGACGCTCCCGAGGGAACGGTATTTATGGATATACTGCTCCCGAAAACCGAAGATGACAAATACGCTTCCGCAGACAGTAAGCCCTCCGCAGCGATCATACTTCACGGAGAGGATGAAAACGGCGAGCGTACAGAAGAAACTCTGACTCTTGCGGAGGACTGCGAGCTTGCAAAGTATGATGACGGCTATACCAGCTGCCTTTTCGGCAGGGACATTGCCACAGAGTACAGGGTGAACAGCTTCAGGATGGATATAGTACTGGACGAGCAGAAGCTGATAAACACAGACGTTTCCAATTACTACGGCAGCCTGAAGTTGGCGTACTGCGACGAAAAGGGCAATGTACTTACGGTCACAGAGCCTGTGGAGACAGAGCATAACGATAAACCTGCGAATTTCTATGTCAATGCGAACGGAACAAGTCTTGAGTGCGAGCTTGATAATGGTATAGATGTCGGAAAAGGATTGACTGCCTTTGTATTTGGTACCGTGATCGTCGTATGTATATTAGCTGTTCTTGGCATTGCGGTTATAGCAGCAATTGTTGTAGTTGTGGTGATACTTGTTGTCAGACACAATAAAAAGAAAAATCAGCAGTACAGACAGTAATGCGCGTGATGGGGGATATTATGAAAAAGCATATCAAGGCTGCCATAGCAGTCGTATTTACGGTAATGACCTGCCTTTTTGGCGGCATGAACGCCTTTGCGATGGGACTTGGAACAGCCGTATGGAGCATAGAGATAGAGTACGAAAACGCTCCCGAGGGAACGGCTTTCGTTGACCTGCTCCTTCCTGAGAAGACTAACGATAAATACTATCCCGACCCGACCACAAATGAAAATGACGAGAAGCACAGCGTATGCCGCAATGTGTACGCAGCCTACCTGGGCAGGGGAAACGATGACCCCATAATCCTCGATGACAGCTGCGGACTTGCGGTCTACGACGACGGCTATACCAGCTGTATGCTGAAAAGGTATTTTGTGCAGTACGGCAGTGCCGACAGGGATAAGTGTGAGCTGGAGTTCGGTGTGCCGAGCAATGTCCAAAATCAGGAGGTCTTTGAGTATTACGGCAGATTTAAGGTAGCCTACTGTAACGAAAAGGGCGAGGTCCTCGGAGTCACCGAGCCTGTGAAGGTGAAGCACGTCAGCACGACCTGCCTCTATAAAGTAAAGGCAAGCGGCAACAAGGCAGAATATACCGTAGACAGGGACGGCTCCGTATTTATTCAATTGTTCGTAATGGCGCTGATATTTGGCGTCCCTGTAGTGATAGCCCTCGTTATCGGGCTTATAATATACCTCTGCGTAAGAAGTAAGAAAAAGGACAAGCAGTCTGTGAAATGATAAAAACAAGCCCCTGAGCGTTCAGCCGAGCGCTCAGGGGCATTTTTCATTTTATATCTGTGTTGAGTAGTTGGGAGCTTCCTTGGTGATATAGATATCGTGGGGGTGGCTCTCCTTGAGTCCTGCACCTGTGATGCGGATGAACTTAGCCTTCTCGTGGAGAGTGGGGATGTCAACGCATCCGCAGTATCCCATACCCGAACGGATACCGCCCACGAGCTGGAAGATAGTGTCGGCAACGGGGCCCTTGAAGGGGACACGACCCTCAACTCCCTCGGGAACCAGCTTCTTGGCGCCCTCCTGGAAGTATCTGTCCTTGGAGCCGTTTGCCATAGCGCCGAGACTTCCCATGCCTCTGTAAACCTTGAACTGACGTCCCTGATAGATCTCGGTCTCACCGGGAGCTTCTGCACAGCCTGCAAGGAGCGAGCCGAGCATAACAACGTTTGCGCCTGCTGCAAGAGCCTTTACGATATCGCCTGAGTACTTGATACCGCCGTCAGCGATAACGGGGATGCCGTACTTCTGAGCGACACAGGCTACATCATAAACGGCTGTGATCTGAGGAACGCCGATACCTGCAACAACACGGGTGGTGCAGATGGAACCGGGGCCGATACCTACCTTGAGGCAGTCGGCACCTGCTGCGATAAGAGCCTCAGCAGCCTCTGCGGTAGCGATATTGCCGGCGATAACGGGGATCTCGGGGAAAGCTTCCTTTACCATCTTCAGGCACTTGATGATGTTAGCGCTGTGTCCGTGAGCGGAGTCAAGAACCAGAACGTCAGCCTGAGCGTCGATGAGAGCCTTTGCTCTTTCGAGGACGTTTGCGGTAACGCCGATAGCAGCGCCGCAGAGGAGCCTGCCCTTGCTGTCACGGGCGGAATTGGGGTACTGAACGGACTTCTCGATATCCTTGATGGTGATGAGTCCCTTCAGATAGCCTGCCTCGTCAACGATGGGGAGCTTTTCGATCTTGTGTGCGCGGAGAATATCCTGAGCCTGAGCGAGAGTAGTTCCGACGGGCGCAGTGATAAGGTTGTCCTTAGTCATTACCTCTGAGATCTTGGCATTGAAGTCAGTGAGGAAGCGCATATCTCTGTTGGTGATGATACCAACCAGCTTGCCCTTTCCGTCAACTATCGGGACGCCTGAGATCTTGTACTTGCCCATGAGCTCGTCCGCATCGGCAACGATATGGTCCTCTGTAAGAGAGAAGGGGTTAACGATAACGCCGTTCTCGCTTCTCTTTACCTTATCGACCTCTTCAGCCTGCTGCTCTATGGTCATGTTCTTGTGGATGATACCGATACCACCCTCACGGGCGATGGCGATAGCCATACGGGAGTCGGTAACGGTGTCCATAGCGGCAGTCATGATAGGAGTATTGAGGTGGACAGTCTTAGTGAGCTGAGTACCGATCTGGATCATGTTGGGAGTAACGTTTGATTCAGCGGGTATAAGCAGCACATCGTCGAAGGTGAGACCTTCCTTCTGAAATTTGCTGTTCATGTCGGTCAGCATAATAATTCCTCCTTGCATTGATATTATTAACTTTAATGATACTATTTTTGACGGCTTCTGTCAATAGTTTGGGCAGCGGATACTGCATAGAAATTTTTAGTTCAAAAAAGGTCGGGTTTTGGCGAAAAAAGCAATTTGTTATAGTAAAGTAACTCAGTGTTAAAGTGACTTGGCGGAAAGTGAAGCATATTTCGCCAGAATAGCCGAGGCGTCCACCGCGTCGATGTGTCCGTCGCCGTTGAAATCGGCAGCGGTATTCTGTGCGGCTGTGAAAGTGCCTTTTTTGTTTGCCGAGAGCAGAGCGTACTCTGCCAGCACTGCGGAAGCGTCCACGGCGTCGATGAAGCCGTCGCTGTTGACGTCGCCTCCTGCGGTTTTTCCCACCTCAAAGGAGAGTCCCGAGTCCGAGGCATATTTCTCCGCAGCAGAGCCCTTTTCGCCCCTTATGATGAAGCCCGAGATGTTCTCGGAGGAGCTGCTCCTTGCGTCGTATCTTCTTCCGAGAGCCTCCCTGCCAATGGTCTTTACCGAGGTGGGGACGTAAATGCCGCTGATATCCGAGCAGCTGTAAAAGGCTTCGCTGCCGATGGCGGTGACGGTATCGGGGATCTCCGCGGTTTTAAGCGAGGTGCATGAGTGGAAGCAGTTTTCGGGGATGGTTTTCACGCCATTGCCCACGGTGACGCTCTCAAGCTCGCTGCAGCTCATGAAGCAGCCCTTTCCCAGAGTGGTGACCGAGTCGGGGATATCCACGGTTTTAAGCGAAAGGCAGCCCGAGAAGGCGTGGTCGTCGATGGTGACTACGCTGTCGGGAAAGGCTACGGAAACAATGTCAGCCTTGCCGAAGAAGGCTCCCTTTCGGATAGTCTTGGTGTTCTTGTTTATGACGGCTTCGGAGCTTCCTGCGTAAAGGAGCAGAGTGTCGCCGTTTTCGTAGAGACAGCCGTCGATATTGCTGTATGTGGCATTGTTCTTGTTGACGTCGATATAGGCGAGTGCAGGGCAGGCTGTAAAGGCGTAATCGCCGATCTCAGCCACGCCGCTGCCGATGGTGATGGTGCTGAGTTCGGGGCAGGCACTGAAGGCTCTTTCGCCGATAGTCTTTACGCTGTCGGGGATGACGCATACGCCGATATCCTTGTTGCCGGAGAAGGCGTCGTCGGCGATAGCCGTTACGGGACAGCCCTCCAGCTCCGCAGGTATGATGAGAATGGCGTCGCTTCCCGCGCAGCCTGTTACCACAGCCTGCTTGTCTTCGATGGTATAGCTTAGCACAAAGCCGCCAACGTCCTCTGCCGCAGCCTCGGAAAGAGGAGCGGCGCTGAGTGTAATGGCGGCTGATGCCAGCAGTGATAGCAGCTTTTTCATATCATATCTCCCTGCGGCAGACATTGCCGTCTATCATGACGAGCAGCGGCTCCGACATGAGGTCAAGAGGATTGCAGCCCTTTGCATATAGCTGTAAGTCAGCGTCCTTGCCCTCGGAGATGGTGCCTGTGGAGTCGCTTATGCCCAGTATCTCGGCAGGATAAGCCGTAATGGTCATTATGGCGTCGTCAAGGCTGAGACCGCCCTTTACCGCAGCCTGTGCGGACAGGGGCAGGTACTGTATGGGTATTACCGTGTGGTCTGTGCAGATAGCTGTCTTAACGCCGCTCTCGTGGAGCACAGATGCGTTTTTCAGCTCAAGTCCGCGCATTTCGGGCTTGCAGCGGTCACACATAAGGGGACCGCAGATAACGGGAATATTCTCCTCGGCGAGGATATCGGCTATCTTGTAGCCCTCGGTGCCGTGGATGATAACGGGGTCAAGGCTGAACTCCTTGGCGATACGCATAGCGGTGCAGATATCGTCGGCGCGGTGGCAGTGGAAGAATGCCTTTATCTTGCGGTCGAGGAGGGGCATGAGCGCCTCGCACTTGATGTCGTACTCGGGGGGATCGTAGTTCTCGCTGTCGGAGTAATAGCTGTCCATGTCGTGGACGTAGCGGCGCGCCTTGTAGAGCCCCTCTCTTATGAGGGCGGTTATCGCCATACGGGTAACGGGAGTCTCCTCCCTGCCGTTGTAGACGTTCTTGGGATTTTCTCCCAGAGCGAACTTTATTCCGCAGTTTCGTATGAGCATATCGTCGATGCGCCTGCCGTAGGTCTTTATGGCAGCTATCTCGCCGCCGCAGGCGTTGGCGCTTCCGGGACTTGATGCCGCAGCGGTTATGCCGCGCATACGGGCTTCCTCAAAGCAGCGGTCGAAGGGATTGATACCGTCGATAGCCCTCATCTGAGGAGTGAAGGGGTCTGTGGACTCGTTGCAGTCGTCTCCCTCGAAGTCAAGGCCGTCCTCGATAATGCCGAGATGGGTGTGGGCGTCGATGAAGCCGGGGAGGAGAAGTCCTCCGCAGGCGTCGATGCTGTCCCCGGGGA
The DNA here is from genome assembly GCA_017519145.1 of Ruminococcus sp. GTDB lineage: Bacteria > Bacillota > Clostridia > Oscillospirales > Ruminococcaceae > Ruminococcus. Next base: position 47,865 of record JAFWTA010000025.1, on the reverse strand, counting down.
CTGCCTCGGGAGAGCCCTCGCCCAGAGCCTTTATCTTGCCGTCCTCGACCTCCAGCCAGCCGTTGTCAATGGAGCCGCGGGAGTCCATAGTATGAATTTCAGCGTTATAGATAAGCATAGCCTGCTCACTTTCTGACAGCCTCGGCGATGCGCTCCGCATTTTCAACGGGGCTGCCGTTGCATTCGAGTCTTATGGTGGAGTGTTTCAGATATACGTCCCTGCGCGCGTTGTACAGGGCTTCCAGCTCCTCCTTTGTGGACTTTACCACGATGGGACGGTTCGTATCGTCCTTTATGCGCTCATAGCAGGTCTCAAAGGGGACGTCAAGGAATATAACGGCGGCACCTGCGTCCTTTGCAGCCTTTGCGGTATCGGGATTGAGCATAGCTCCGCCGCCGCAGGCAGCAACAGTGGTCTTGCCGCAGAGGGACTTCACGATCTCAGCCTCTGTCTGACGGAAGAAGGGCTCGCCCTTCTGCTCGAATATCTCGGGTATTGTCATTTCGAGGGTCCTTACGATGATGTCGTCGGTGTCACAGAAGCCGCAGCCCAGTTTCTTTGCCGCAAGCTTGCCGATAGTTGATTTTCCGCAGCCCATAAAGCCGCATAAAAATACAGTCATATATTTCTCCTTATATAACGGAACTGCCCGTATCATGGGCAGTATCAGATTCCGAAATGTATAACGAATTTGTTTTCGCGCTGAGCCTCGGTCAGCAGGGCTGTCAGCTCCGAGAGCTGAGGGCAGCCGAGAGTGGCTTCGATAAAGCCGCCGAGGGACTCGGGCGGTATTAGGGTAATGCCGTAATAAGCCGGTCCGTATTCGGGACGGTCAAGGCTGTGCCGGAAGCATTTCAGCTCCCCGAGCTTCGGGAATATTGGCAGAATATAGTCATCATGCACCGAAATACAGCCGTATTTCTCAGGCTCATAGCTGATATAGCTCCCTTTTTCGGGAGTCTCCTGCATTATTCCGAAGTCATGTGCCAGCATGGTCTCACCCTTTTCTCTCCATCTTCACCAGCGGCACCCATTCGTCCTCTATCATTTTCTCGCCCGTGAGCTGAAAGCCGTGGCGCTCATAGAAGGCTATGCCGCGTGTGTTGTATTCAAGAGCCCAGAGATTGTCCGCAGCGAACTCCTTAACGGCGAACTCCAGAAGCTCAGCGCCGATGCCGCTGTTCTGGAACTGAGGCTCCACATAGAGCTTTACCACCTCGGTGCCGCTGACGCGGATAATGCCCTTGACAACGCCCTCGTCATCATAGACATAGGTGTTTTGCAGCTCCTCGGAGCCCTCGCAGTACTCCGCCGCCATATCCACCACATTGAGCTCCCCGAAATAGAATGGGTCATTGTGAAAGAAGGGGTAGAAGTTCACGCGGTAGTTGGTTATGATTATTTCTGCGATACGGGAGGCATCGCAGGCTTTTGCGGGTCTTATCATTTGTTCATGCTGTCAACAGCGTTTTCAACGTCAATGATTATCTTTGAGATGTCCTCAGCGGAGAACTGTCCGCCGTACCATATCTCATGAGCCTTCACAGCCTGATATACCAGCATTGAAGCGCCGCCCACAGCGGTCTTGCCGAGAGCTCTTGCCTTTTTCATGAGCAGGGTCTCGGTGGGGTTATAGATAACGTCAAAGACGCTGAGGGAGTTCTCGATAACGGTATCGCTTACCGCGCAGGCGTCCACCTTGGGGTACATACCCACGGGAGTAGCGTTTATGAGCAGGTCATAACTGCCCTCAAGGGTGGATATATCGGCAATTCTTACGGAAGCATCGCTGCACTTTGCAAGTATCTCAGCCATGAGGAGCTGAGCGTTCTTTACGTCCTGAGGGATAACAGCGAGGGTGATGCTGCCGCCGTGACGGGCGACTTCAATGGCGATCATCCTGCCGACGCCGCCGCAGCCCAGAATAGCCACGTTTCCGCCGATGGGGAGCAGCTCCGCAGAACGGAGGAAGCCGTCGCAGTCGGTGTTGTAGCCTGTGAGCCTGCCGCCGTCGTTGCTGATGCAGTTTACGGAGTTATAGCGCTGAGCGCTGTCTGCAAGCTCGTCCACCAGAGAGATGACAGCCTGCTTGTGGGGGATGGTCACGTTGAGACCGCGGAGGCTTTCAAGAAGTCCGCGGCTGCCTGCCATATCCTCGGGAGCTATATCTATGAGCTCGTAGGAGGTGTTGTCAAGTCCGCTGAGTGCGAAGAGCTTTTCGTGTATGAGGGGGGACATGGAGTGTCCGAGCGGGTGTCCTATGAGTGCGAATTTATTCATGATAATGCTCCTTCGAGGGTATCGAGATTTTCAACATTTACAGCTGTTACGTCCTTGAGTGTCTTCTTTACAAGTCCTGTGAGAGTTCTTCCGGGGCCGAATTCCACAAATTTATCTGCACCTGCCTCCTGCATAGCAGCAAGCTCCGATGTGAAGCGGACGGGTGAAACTATGTGCTTAGCCAGCATGGAAGCCATATCCGAGAAGTCGGTGAGCTCGCCGCCTGTCAGGTTGGAGTAGTACTTCACCTGAGGAGCCTTGAAATCGATAGTTTTAGCTGTTTCGTAGAACTTGTCGGCAGCCGGCTGCATGAGCTTTGAATGGAAAGCGCCTGCCACATTGAGGGGGATAACTCTTGCCTTCATGCCTGCGAATACCTCGCTGACCTCGGCGATACCCTCGGGAGTTCCTGCGATAACGGTCTGCACGGGGGAGTTGTAGTTTACTGCTGTGACATATTCCTTAGCCTCGCCGCAGACTCTCTCCACCTCCTCGGGAGCTATCTTCATGATAGCCGCCATAGCGCCCTTTGCGGAAGCGGTAGCCTCCTCCATAGCGGCAGCTCTTGCCTTTATAAGGCGGAAAGCGTCCTCGAGGGAGATCATTCCCGAGGCGTACATAGCTGCGTACTCACCGAGAGAGTGACCTGCAACGCCGTCAAAGGTGAAGCCCTTTGACTGTGCGGCTTTCAGGCACACGATGGAGGTCGCCATGATAGCGGGCTGGGAGTTGATGGTCCTCGACAGCTCGTCGAGAGGAGCATTGAAGCATATCTCCTTCAGGTCGCAGCCGAGTATTCCGGAGCCGGTCTCATAAATGTCGAGGAGCTCGGGCATAGCCTCTGCTATATCCCTGCCCATTCCCTCGTACTGTGAGCCCTGTCCCGAAAATAGTGAAATTGTCATAATAATAAACATCCTTTCTGTGCGTTATATTCAATGTTGTGGTGAAAATATCTTAATGTCATATTGTAAATTTGTGAGAAATGACGATATTTTGTTTTTGGTTTGTCAAAGTGCCAAAATATCGTTGCAAAAAAACTCAAAATGATTTACAATATTATATGTGTGGTATTATGCCCGTTTGACGAAAAAGGTCATCGGACAGCCTGCCAACACTATTACTATAACATAATTTTTTGGTTTTTACAACCATATTTACATAATTTTTAATTGCTAAGGAGTTATTAATGGGTATCAGCATTTTGGGAATGGGCAGGTATGTGCCCGAGCAGATATTGACAAACGACGACTTCACCCGTTTTGTCGAGACCAACGACGAGTGGATAAGGACAAGAACGGGCATCACGGAGCGTCCGATGGCAGGCTGGGAGCCCACATGGTATATGGGAAAACAGGCTTCACTGCGAGCTGTCGAGGCAGCAGGCATAGATGCTGAGGACATCGGTCTCGTCATCTCATGTACTGTCACTTCCGATTTTCTCACACCCAGTATGGCAAGCGTCATACAGCATGAGGTAGGGGCGTCAAACGCTGCAGCCTTTGATCTGAACGCAGCCTGTTCCGGCTTTGTGTACGCACTTGATACCGCAAGGCGATTTCTTGAGACAGACGACTCGCTGAAGTACGTTCTTGTGGTGGCAAACGAGGCGCTTTCGCGCTTTCTCGACTTCTCCGACAGATCCTCCTGCATCCTCTTTGGTGACGGAGCTGCGGCAGCCATAGTCGAGAGGAGCGACAAGCTGTTTTCGTCGGCACTCCGTTCCGAGGGCAGCGGCGCAAAGTACCTCTGCGCAAGGTCACTGAATGTGGCTCCCGAGGTAGCGCAGGAAAGCGATTTTGAAGACCCCTTCCCCGAGGCTCCGCTGCATAAGCTCCAGCAGAACGGCAAGGAGGTCTATAAGTTTGCGACTCAGGCGCTTCCCAAGTCCTTTGAGCTTGCGGCTGAAAAGATAAACATCACCAAGGACGACATAGACTGGTTCGTGCCTCATCAGGCAAACGTAAGGATAATAGAGACTGCCGCCAAGAAGCTGGGCGTGCCTATGGAGAAGTTCATCGTGACTCTCGGCCATTACGGCAACACCTCCAGCGCATCCATCCCCCTTGCACTCTGCGAGGCGATAGAGAAGGACATCATAAAGCGCGGTCAGACCATAGCTCTCATCGGCTTCGGAGCAGGTCTCACCTACGGCGGCATAATAATGGAATACTGATCGTCAGAGCCGTCAGCTTATATCGCCGTAAGGGCGCACCACAGGCTGAAGGCGAAGGACACTAAAGGCTAAACTATAAAAGGAGAACTAATATGAAAACACGCATCACCGAGCTTCTCGGCTGTGAGTATCCCATCATACAGGGCGGTATGGCATGGGTAGCCGAGCACACACTTGCCTCAGCGGTTTCCAACGCAGGCGGTATAGGTCTTATCGCAGGCGGAAGCGCTCCCATCGACTATCTCCGCCAGCAGATACGTCTCTGCAAGGAGAAGACCGACAAGCCCTTCGGCGTCAACATCATGCTCATGAGCCCCAATGCCGACGACCTTGCACAGCTCTGCATCGACGAGGGCGTAAAGGTAATAACCACAGGTGCGGGAAATCCCGGCAAGTACATGGCTGCATGGAAGGAAGCAGGCATAAAGGTAATGCCTGTCGTTCCCTCGGTGGCTCTTGCAAAGAGAATGGAGAAGTCCGGCGCTGATGCAGTCATTGCTGAGGGTACCGAGTCAGGCGGACATATCGGCGAGAACACAACTATGTGCCTCGTTCCGCAGGTAGTTGACGCAGTTGAGATACCCGTTATCGCCGCAGGCGGCATCGCTGACGGCAGAGGCATGGCAGCAGCATTCATGCTGGGTGCAGAGGGAGTTCAGATAGGTACACGCTTCCTCGCTTCCGAGGAATGTCAGATACATCCCACTTTCAAGGACCTTGTCATCAAGGCAAAGGACACAGACAATATAGTTACGGGAAGATATACAGGTCATCCGTGCAGAAATATCAAGACCAAATTCGCAAAGAAGCTTGCAGCAGGCGAGAAGGAGGGAACTCTCTCTCCCGAGGAGTTCGAGCAGCTCACAGTTGGCGCTCTCCGCAGAGCAGTAGTTGACGGCGATGTGGAAAGCGGTTCCTTCCTCTGCGGAGCTATTTCGGGCATGGTGAACGAGATAAAGACCTGTGCCGACATAGTAAAGGAAATAAATGACGGCGCTGAAAAGCTCCTCGGCAGATAAAATAGTTACATTTGTAACTGCGGAAAGTGACATTTTTCCCGTTAACATCGTGGAAAAAGTGTGCTAAAATAGAGTATCACATTCGGATACCGAAAACGGAGGTAAATATTATGGCAACAGCAATAATCACGGGTGCTTCTCAGGGAATAGGCGCCTGCATCGCAAAAAGACTTGCAAAGGACGGCTTCGACGTAGTTATAAATCATTACCCCAGTGACAGCGATAAGGAAAAAGCTCTTGCAGTTGCAGAGGAGTGCCGCAGCTTCGGCGTAAAGGCTGAATGCTATGCGGCTGACGTATCCAAATTCGACCAGTGCGAGGCTATGGTGAAGCAGGTAAAGGCTGACTTCGGCTCCATCGACGCACTTGTGAACAACGCAGGCATAACCAAGGATAAGCTCCTTGCAAGAATGAGCGAGGACGAGTATGACGCAGTTATCGCCGTAAACCAGAAAAGCGTTTACAACATGACCAAGCACGTTACAGCTGTTATGATGAAGCAGAGACACGGCAGGATAGTAAATGTGGCATCCGTTGCGGGACTCTACGGAAATCCCGGACAGATGAACTACTCCGCTTCAAAGGCAGCCGTAATAGGCATGACAAAGACAGTAGCCAAGGAGTTCGGCTCACGCAATATCACCTGCAATGCCGTAGCTCCGGGACTTATAAGAACGCCCATGACAGACGTTCTCTCCGATGAATTAAAGGAGAAGATGATAGAGGCAGTAGCGCTCAGACGCTACGGCGAGCCCGAGGAGATAGCCTCGGTAGTATCCTTCCTCGTATCCGATGATGCTTCCTACGTTACAGGTCAGGTCATCGAGATATCAGGCGGACTTTCAATGTAACCGCAGCAAACGTCGCAGCAGGGGGCTTAGGTCCCATATCTACCACAGGATCAATAATAAAAAAACGAAAGGATTTAATATGAGCAGAAGAGTCGTTATCACAGGATTGGGAGCAGTCACTCCCCTCGGAACAGGCGTAGAAAAGTTCTGGGAAGGAATAAAGGCAAACAAGCTGGGCATATCATACATAGATATGTATGATACAGAGCGCACAGGCGTCAAGGTGGCAGGCATAGTACGCGACTTCAACGAAGAGGAGTACTACGACCGCAAGGGCTACTTCACAAAGAAGGAAGCAAAGCACATGGACACCTTTACAAAATATGCCCTTGTTGCTGCAAATGAGGCACTGGCAGACGCGGCTACGGACTTCTCCGACCTCGACACCTATAAGGTAGGCGTACTGGTGGGCTCGGGAATAGGCGGCGTTGACCTCACTCTTTCCGAGTACAGCAAGTTCCTCGAAAAGGGACCCGGCAGAGTTTCCGCATTCTACATCCCAATGATGATAAGCAATATGGCAGCAGGCACCATCTCCATGAAGACAGGCTTCAGGGGAGCTAATTTCGATATAACCACTGCCTGCGCTTCTGCAACTCATTCCATAGGTGAGGCTTTCCGCAAGATAAAGGACGGATACCTTGACGCCTGCCTTGCAGGAGGCACTGAGTCAACAAGAGTAGAGTTCACATTCGGCGGATTTGCTAACATGAAGGCACTGACAAAGTGCGGCGACCTTACAAGAGCCTCCATCCCCTTTGACAAGGAGAGAAGCGGCTTCGTACTCGGCGAGGGAAGCGCTGTGCTTGTCCTTGAGGAATACGAGCACGCAAAGGCAAGAGGCGCAAAGATATACGCAGAGATAGCAGGCTACGGCGCTACCTGCGACGGATATCACATGACATCGCCCATGCCCGGCGGTGAGGCTGCTGCAAAGGGTATGCAGCTTGCAATGGAAGAAGCAGGTCTCAAGCCTGCGGATATAGATTACATAAACGCTCACGGCACATCAACGGGTCTCAACGACAAGTACGAGACGGCAGCTATCAAGCTTGCCCTCGGCGAGGAGGATGCAAGGAGAGTAAAGATAAGCTCCACCAAGTCCATGACGGGACATCTTCTCGGTGCCGCAGGAGCCATCGAAGCAGTTGTCTGCGCGAAATCCGTGCAGGAGGGCTTCATTCATGCAACAGTGGGATATAAGGTTCCCGACGAGGAGTGCGACCTCGATTACTGCGGAAGCGGCAACATCGAGCAGGAGGTAAATGCCGTCCTGTCCAACTCCCTCGGATTCGGCGGACATAACGCTACTCTCTGCTTCAGAAGGGTAACGGATTAAGGAGGATACTCAATGGAGAAGTTATACGGTCAGCTTGACCTTGAAACAATAGAGAAGCTTGCTGATATCATCAACAGGAAGGAGCTCTCGGAGCTCACTATCTCAAGCGGCGATAACACCATCACCCTCAAGGGCAAGAAGTGTGTACCGCCCATGCCCATGCCCGTAGTTGCGGCAGCTCCCGCACAGGCTCAGCTCCCTGCTGAGAGCGCTCTTTCCGAGAGCGAGGCTTCCATGGCAGAGGAGGTAAGCGGCAAGATAGTTAAATCGCCTATCGTAGGCACATTCTACTCTGCACCCTCACCTGATAAGCCGCCATTTGTAAAGACAGGCGACGAGGTGAAGAAGGGCGACGTCATCATGATAATCGAGTCCATGAAGCTCATGAACGAGATACAGTCTGAGTTTGACGGCACAGTTGAGCAGATACTTGTGTCCGACGGTCAGGCGGTTGAGTATGACCAGCCCATCATGGTCATAAAGTAAAAATGAAGTACAGGTTCATCACGCAGGATATCATCGACGCGGGAAGCATAAATATAACATCTCCCGAGATGTATTCGGAAGCCCGTGAATACAACATAGATGCAGGCAGGAACTATATCAGGCGCAGGAACAACCACCTCGCCATGGCAATATGGTTCGGCGTCCAGCCTTTGCTGGTCATTTTTGCCGTAGTGCTCCTTACGGGGATCACACAGATTGATCAGGTGCATACGGGCAGGACCACCTCCGATGCAAGGATAATCGCAGCTGTTGTGGGCTTTATATCGTGGCTGCTCATCTACGGCTATTTCGTAGTCCTCAGGAAGCTGCGCAGCGGACCCATGATGTTCCTGACATCACTTCCGGTTTTGCTGGTACACTGGGCGTTTGCGGTTATCTGCATTGCCAACTTCGTCATCGGGAAATGGTACACCGACTGGGAGAAAAAGCTCTCCGAAAGGGCAGGCTATCCCGGGTTCACACAGCTTGCCATAACCACCATCGACAGCGAGGCAAATACAGTAGAGGAGCTCACCTTTGAAAACATCAGGGAGAGAGCCGTGAATATGCACAGGCATGACGGTACATTCCTGAAATAGGAGCAGGCTATGGAGTACAGATATATCACACAGGAGATCATCGACTCGGGCGGAAGGAATATCACTTCCCCCGAGATGTTCGAGGAAGCCCGTCAATACAATATCGAAGCGACAAAGAACCTTACAAGGCGACAGAGGGCGCATTCGCTTTTCAATATCTGGATGATAGCGCAGTTCATATACCTTTTCTACAAGGTAGTCAGCATACTTTCAGAGACTACCCTGAAGCAGTTCGGCGACGGGAGCTACACTCCCGACATTCTGGTATGGCTCGGAGTCGCAGGCTTTTTCGGGTATATCGGGCTTATAATATGGTTCGTGTTCCTGAAGCACTGCCGCAACAAGTTCATCATCGCACTGATATCACTGGCGGTGATAGCGGTGTCGTGGAGGCTCTGGCTAATACCCGTGGTGAATTTCCTTGTGACATGGTACTACGAGTATGTCGAGAACGAGCTTTCAAAGGAGCTTGGCTACCCGTCATTCACTCAGCTCAATATCACCGTATTCAACAGCTATGCAGACAGCGTGGATAACATCACATTTGACAGTATACGCGAGAAAGCCAACAGGGATCACCCCCATGACGGTGGGTTCCTGTGATATACAGACTGCTCCTTCGGCGCGAAGGAGCTTATTATAACGGAGGACTTTGATATGTCGGATATACTTATGAATAAAGAACAGATAATGGAGATAATCCCTCACCGCGACCCCTTCCTTCTCATTGACGAGATCGTTGATATGGAGGTGGGCGTAAAGGTACACGCAAGGAAGTACATAAAGGAAGAGGACTTCTGGTTCAAGGGCCACTTCCCGGGATATCCCGTTACTCCCGGCGTTCTCATGGTGGAGATGCTGGCACAGGCAGGAGCAGTATGTATGCTCTCAAAGCCCGAATTCAAAGGCAAGATAGGTCTTTTCGGCGGCATAGACAAGGCTAAGTTCCGCAGACAGGTAGTTCCCGGGGATGTCCTCGACCTTGAGGTGGAGATCATCCGTCAGCGCGGACCCGTGGGCACAGGAAAGGCACTTGCCTCCGTAGGCGGCGAAAAGGCGGTATCCTGCGAGATAACCTTCGTTGTTACAGACAATAAATAATCCATACAGGAGATAATATAAATGTTCAGAAAAGTTCTTATCGCCAACAGAGGCGAGATAGCTGTACGAATAATAAGAGCGTGCAGGGAGCTGAGCATACGCAGCGTAGCGGTGTATTCGACTGCTGACCGCACATCGCTCCACGCACAGATAGCCGATGAGGCGGTATGCATAGGTCCTGCGGCAACAAAGGACAGCTACCTCAACATGAACGCCATTATACAGGCGGCACTGAATACAGGCGCCGATGCTATCCATCCGGGATTCGGATTTCTGTCGGAAAATGCAGAGTTCGCAAGACTCTGCGAGGCAAACGGAATAGTTTTCATCGGTCCTTCATATAAGTCAATAGAGATGCTTGGCGACAAGGCAGCCGCAAAGGAGACCATGGCAGCAGCAGGCGTGCCCGTTATCCCCGGCTCAAAGGGCGCTGTAAAGTCTCTGGAGGAGGCTCGCGAGATAGCCGACAAGGCAGGCTATCCCGTACTGGTAAAGGCTTCCGCAGGCGGCGGCGGACGCGGCATACGCCGTGTTGACAGTCCCGAGGAGCTGGAGGCTCAGATGACAGCCGCTCAGCAGGAGGCTAAGAACTTCTTCGGCGATGATGCGGTATATATCGAAAAATTCCTTATAAATCCCCACCATGTTGAGATACAGATAATAGCCGACAAGCACGGAAACTATATCCACCTCTGCGAGCGCGACTGCTCCATGCAGCGCCGCAACCAGAAGATGCTGGAGGAATGCCCCAGCCCCATAGTTGACGAGAAGCTCCGCGCAAAGATGGGCGCCGCAGCCGTAACGGCTGCAAAGGAGTGCGGCTACTACAACGCAGGCACCATCGAGTTCCTTGTGGACGAGAACCGCGACTTCTACTTCATGGAAATGAACACGAGAATACAGGTCGAGCACCCCATTACCGAGGAGGTAACAGGCTTTGACCTCGTAAAGGCACAGATAGAGATAGCCGACGGCAAGCCTCTTGAGATAAAGCAGGAGGACGTTACCATGCGCGGCCACGCTATCGAGTGCAGAATAAACGCAGAAAATCCCGAAAAGGGCTTCCGCCCGTCACCGGGTACCATCACGGCACTTTATATGCCCGGCGGCCCCGGAATAAGAATAGACGGCGCGGTATATCAGGGCTACACCATCACCCCTTACTATGATTCGATGATAAGCAAGCTTATCGCACACGGCTCTGACAGAGAGGACGCTATAAACAAGATGAGGTGGGCGCTTTCCGAATTTATCGTTGAGGGCGTTGACACCAATATAGACTTCCAGCTGGAGATAATCAGAAATACCGATTTCAAGGCAGGAAAGTACGATATCGGCTTCCTTGGCAGGTTCATGGAAGAAAAGAAGAAATAATCGGGAATGTGGTGAACATAATTGTTTGAAGATTTTTTTAATGTAGTAAAGAAGCGCTGGGGCGACGGCGAAGAGGAATACAAGCCGCCTATGTTCAAATGTCCCCGCTGTCAGGGAACCAGCCCCCTTTCCAAATATGAGGAGCTCCACAGAGTATGTCCCAAGTGCAGCTACCACGGAAGACTTTCTTCACAGGAGCGTATAGCCATAACCGTTGACAAGGACAGCTTTAAGGAGTTCAACGGCAATCTTCGCGGTGCAGACCCCCTTGACTTCCCCGATTATAAGGAGAAGCAGGCAGAGCTCCGCGGAAGCACGGGACTCAACGAGGCTGTCATCACAGGTACAGCCTCCATAAAGGGCTCACCCGTGGTCATCGGCATAATGGACTCACGTTTCATGATGGGCTCTATGGGAAGCGTAGTGGGCGAGAAGATAACAAGAGCCTTTGAGTACGCCACGGAGCACAAGCTCCCCGTGATAATGTTCACGGCTTCGGGCGGCGCCCGTATGCAGGAGGGCATAGTTTCCCTTATGCAGATGGCTAAGACCTCGGGAGCCGTAAAGCTCCACAGCGAGGCGGGCGGACTCTATATAGCAGTAATGACAGACCCCACCACAGGCGGCGTTACAGCCAGCTTTGCGTCGCTGGGCGATATAATCATAGCCGAGCCCAAGGTGCTCATAGGCTTTGCGGGCAGACGAGTTATCGAGGGAACTATCAAGCAGAGACTCCCCGAGGACTTCCAGCTTGCAGAGTTCATGTACGACAAGGGCTTCGTGGATATGATAGTAGAGCGCAGAAAGCTCAGGAGCGTGCTTTCTCACCTTCTGAAGCTTCACGGATTTTACCCTAAGGAGGCGTGAGCATGGACGAGAAGAAAACAGCGTGGGAACGCCTTCAGCTCATACACACCAAGGGCAGACCCACTATCAAGGACTATATCCCCCAGATATTCACAGACTGGTATGAAATGCACGGCGACCGGCTTTTCGGCGACGACAGAGCCATTATCGGCGGACTTGCCCGTCTTGACGGCGAGCCCGTTACCATAATCGCCGAGGTCAAGGGCAGGGATATCAACGAGAATAAGGTATGCAACTTCGCAATGCCCCATCCCGAGGGATACAGAAAGGCTCTCAGGATAGCAAGACAGGCTGAGAAGTTCCACCGCCCCATAATCTGCTTCATCGACACTCCCGGAGCATTCTGCGGAGTTGCGGCTGAGGAGCGCGGACAGGGCGAGGCTATCGCAAAGAATATCGCGGAATTCATGACCCTCCGCACACCTATAATATCTATCGTCCTCGGCGAGGGCGGAAGCGGCGGAGCTCTTGCTCTGGGCGTTTGCGACGAGCTTGCAATGCTTGAGAACGCGGAATATTCCGTATTATCGCCAAGAGGCTTTGCCAGCATCCTCTGGAAGGACGCCTCACGCGAGCAGGAAGCCAGCGAGCTCATGAAGATAACTGCCGAAGATATGGTGCGTCTGGGCGTGGCAGAAGCCATAATCGAGGAGCCTCTCGGCGGCGCACATAACGATTTAGACAAAATTTCAGAAAATATACACGAATATTTGTCACAGAAAATTCCTGAAAAATGCAAAAAAGATATTGACGTTTTGCTTAAAGAACGCTATACTAAATTTAGAAAAATCGGAGCGTTCACGGAATGAGCCGATTTTGAGAAAAAATAAAGAAAATGGAGGACCAGATAATGATTTTTGAAAAACTCAAAGATATTATTGCAGAACAGCTCAGTGTGGAGGCAGACGAAGTAACAATGGATTCAAACATCCAGGACGACCTCGGTGCAGATTCACTTGACGTTGTTGACCTCATCACAACTATCGAGGACGAGTTCGATATCTCTATCCCCGATGAGGCTGTAGAGGAGATCAAGACAGTAGGCGACATCGCTAATTACATCGAGAAGAATACAGACGCTGAATAATTATGAATAAAAGCTCCCCCGATGAAGATCGGGGGATTTTTTCGTTTGCCTTGTCAAACGTCAAAGTTGTTGCCTGACGTAAAATACCACTTGCAATTAATGCTTTAACGTGGTATAATATAGGTTGTAGGATTTTTCACAATAGAGTCAAGAGGATAATTATGAAAAATATCAAGATAATCACAGGCCATTACGGAAGCGGAAAGACCAACTTCTCTGTAAACCTTGCGGTGAAAGCCGCAGCAGAGGGAAAGACCGCAGCCATAGTTGACCTTGACATAGTAAACCCCTATTTCCGTACCGCGGATTTCAAGGATCTCTTCGAGGAAAAGGGCATAAGACTTATAGCTCCCGATTTTGCAAGGAGCAATCTGGATATCCCGTCGATACAGTTCGATGTTGTGGAACTGGCAATGGATGAGGACTGCCTTATCATAGATGTGGGCGGCGATGACGCAGGCGCTGTTGCGCTGGGACGCTATGCCGAGGACTTGGAGCAGTTCAGGGACAATATCGAGATGTACTACGTCATCAATCAGCGCCGCTACCTCACCAATACGGCTGAGGAGGTCACAAAGCTGATGTATGAGATAGAGGCTGCTGCCCGTATGAAGCATACGGCAATAGTCAATAACACCAATCTCGGCGTTGAGACAAGCCTTGAGATAATCGAGGAGTCACGCAGCTTTGCCGAGGAAACATCAAAGTTAACGGGGCTTCCCGTTATCTATACCGTATATCCCGAGGATATCGCCCCGCTTTCGGATAAGCAGGACGTTTTCCCCGCAAAGATATATGTGAAGCCCGTCTGGGGCTGATGATAATTCGGAATGCGGAATTCGGAATGCGGAATTGAGGCTGAAAGGTCACGATCCCGGATTCCGACCTCCGGATTCCTTATTAGACCATATGAATTAATCAATCTGAAAGGAGCGAAGGGTGTATGGAAAAGATGACAGTTATTACCGAGCGCTGCAAGGGCTGCGGACTGTGTACAGCTGCCTGTCCCAAGAAGATCGTTGTTCTTCAGAAGGAGCATCGTAACAAGAAGGGATATTTCTATGCGGAATGTACCGACCAGTCAGCTTGTATAAGCTGCGCAATGTGCGCGACTATGTGTCCCGACTGCGCTATCGTTATTGAAAAATGATCATTATTTTGTGAAAGGAGCTGTTCAGCTTTGGAAAGAAATCTTATGAAGGGTAACGAGGCGCTGGCAGAGGCTGCTATCAGAGCAGGCTGTAAATGCTTCTTCGGCTATCCGATCACTCCTCAGACAGAGCTTGCCGCTTACATGGCAAAGCGTATGCATAAGGCAGGCGGCGTATTCTTACAGGCAGAGTCCGAGATCGCTGCTATAAATATGGTACTGGGCGCAGCATCAACCGGCGTCCGTGCAATGACATCATCATCATCACCCGGAATCTCGCTCAAGAGCGAAGGCGTTTCCTATATTGCAGGTTCCGACCTTCCCGCAGTTATCATTAACGTAGAGAGAGGCGGCCCCGGTCTGGGCGGTATCCAGCCCTCACAGGCTGACTACTGGCAGGCTACAAAGGCTCTCGGTCACGGTGACTTCCAGCTTCTGGTATACGCTCCCGCTTCAGTACAGGAAATGGTAGACTACGTTGTAAAGGCATTCGACCGTGCCGATAAGTACCGTATGCCTGCAATGATCCTCGCAGACGGACTCCTCGGACAGATGATGGAGCCTGTTACATTCCCCGAGATCAATCCCGACGCTTACGATAAGAGCGGCTGGGCTGCAAACGGCCACAAGATGAAGAGAGAGCACCACATCATCAACTCGCTCTACCTCAAGCCCGATGAGCTGGAGAACTCCATCATCGACCGTTATAAGAGATACGATATCATCAAGGAGACAGAGACAGAGGCTGAGCTCTACCTCACAGAGGACTGCGACATTCTCGTATGTGCATTCGGCGCAACAGCAAGAGTCGTAAAGTCTGCTGTAAACGATGCAAGAGCACAGGGCATCAAGGCAGGTCTCTTCCGTCCCAAGACACTGTGGCCCTTCCCCGTAAAGGAGATCAACGAGGCTGCAAAGAGCGCTAAGAAGCTTCTCAGCGTAGAGATGTCAATGGGTCAGATGGTAGACGATATCAGACTTGCTATCAACTGCTCAAAGCCTGTAGAGTTCTTCGGAAGAACAGGCGGCGTTATCCCCACACCTGCTGAGGTACTGGGCGAGATCAAGAGAATGGGAGGTGCCCTCTGATGGCTGTAGTATTTGAAAGACCCAAGTCGCTCATCGACGTTCCTACACATTACTGCCCCGGCTGTACTCACGGTATAGTTCACAGAATACTCTGTGAGGTCATCGACGAAATGGGTATCGAGGGCGATACTATCGGAGTATGTCCTGTTGGCTGCTCTGTAATGGCATATGATTACTTTAACTGTGATATGATCGAGGCTGCACACGGACGTGCTCCGGCAGTTGCAACAGGCGTTAAGCGTACAAACCCCGATAAGTTCGTATTTACATATCAGGGTGACGGCGACCTTGCAGCTATCGGTACTGCCGAGACTGTTCACGTTGCTACAAGAGGCGAGAATATCGTCGTTATCTTCATCAACAACACGATCTACGGTATGACAGGCGGACAGATGGCTCCTACCACACTCCCCGGTCAGGTAACACAGACAACTCCCTTCGGAAGAAGCCCCGAGCTTGCAGGCTATCCCGTAAAGGTATGTGAGATGCTCTCAACACTGACAGGTACTGCTTATGCAGAGCGTGTTGCAGTTGACAGCGTTCCTCATATCAAGGCTGCAAAGAAGGCTATCCGCAAGGCATTCGAGAACCAGAAGGCAGGCAAGGGCTTCTCTATCGTAGAGGTACTGTCAACTTGTCCTACAAACTGGGGCCTTGCACCTCTTGACGCTATCAAGAGACTTCAGGACGAAATGATCCCCTACTATCCTCTCGGCGTTTACAAGGATGTTGAAGAGGGAGTATTCCCCAAGACAGAAGGAGGTAATGAGTAATGGCAACCACAGAGATCCTTCTTGCAGGCTTCGGCGGACAGGGTATCCTTTTCGCAGGAAAGATACTTGCATACTGCGGACTTATGGACAATAAGGAGCTTTCATGGCTCCCCTCATACGGTCCCGAGATGAGAGGCGGTACCTGTAACTGTTCAGTTACCATCTCCGATGATCCTATCGGTTCGCCCCTCGTTCTCACACCTCACCTCCTCATCGCAATGAACCAGCCTTCATTCGACAAGTTTGTAAGCTGTGTACGTCCCGGAGGAAAGGTATTCTTCGACAGCACAATGATCGAGCCCGAGACAGACAGAACAGACATCGAGCTGTACGGTATCCCCTCACAGCAGATGGCTGACGATAACCAGCTCAAGGGCGGATCAAACATCATTCTCCTCGGAAAGCTTCTGAAGGAGACAAATATCTGCTCGCTTGAGACAATGCAGAAGGCTATCGAGAAGGTAGTACCGCCCAAGAAGGCAGCACTCATTCCCAATAACTTCAAGGCTATCGAGCTTGGCATGAACGCATAATAAAAAGGCTATCGGTTTTTACCGATAGCCTTTTTTTGCAGGGGGCGGCGTTCCGCCGCCCGCTATAAACGTGAAATAAGCGGAGCGCCGTATGAGACGCTCCGACTTTCAACTTTTAACTTTCAACTCTCAACTTACATAAACAGTCCCACGAGGAAAGCCGCCCCCGAGGCTGCCAGAGCCACCACGATAAGGGGCATCTCCAAGAATGCCAGAGCCACCGCAACAGCAGTTCCCGCAACAGCGGTCCAGATATTGTGGGTGGTGTAGAAGATGGCGGGAATGGTCATGGCGCTGAGCACCGCATAGGGGATATAGTACAGAAAGCTGCGGAAGAACCGCGACTTTATCTTCTTGCGGAAGAAGGTGAATGGTATCATTCGTATGAGGTAGGTTACTCCTGCCATAACGATGATGTAGACAGCTATACTCATTCTTCAGCCTCCTCGTCCTTAACGGGGAATATGAAGGCAGCCGCAGCTGAAGCTGCAACAGCGGAGATGATTATAGCGAATCCGTCGCTGACCATGGGCAGGCAGTACCTGAACACCACGCTGAGGGCAGCTGCCATGGCTATAACAAAGAGGACGCTGTGCTGCTTTTTTGCAGGGGGTATGATGATAGCGATGAACATACCGTAGAGGACTATCTCCATAGCCTTGCTGACGGATAAGGGGAGCAGCTCGCCTGCTGCCGCACCCAGAGCCGTGCCCGTGACCCACCCCACGGCGGCAATTAGTATCATGCCGTACATATAAGCAGGGGTCAGCGGAGTCTTCTGTGCTGAGCACACCGCAAATATCTCATCGGTTATGCCGTATGAAGCCATGAGCCTGTGGGGAGTTGTAAAGCGCTTGTCCAGCTTCTGAGAAAGGGACAGCGCCATGAGCGAATATCTTATATTTATAGTGAGCTGGAGCAGTATCATCTCGATGATAGTGCCGCCTGCTGCGATAACGTCGATGCCTGCCTTCTGACCTGCGGACGTTAGGTTGGACGCGGAGATTATGGACGCCTGAAATACCGAAAGACCTGCCTTGCTGACGGCGAGGATGCCGAAGCCGAAGGACACTGAGAGGTATCCGAGGCAGATAGGTATACCGTGTGACATACCGCGCAAAAAGTTGTTTTTCAAGTTTATACCTCCGATATGAGGGACTGTTTTATTTGTCCGACAACTTTAACATTATAACACAATCGGCAATTTCAGTCAATAGTCCGACAGTCTGCGCCCGTAATACAAAGGCATCTCAGGAGGATAAAACGAAAAAGGGACGCCTGCGGCGCCCCGACTGAGTACTATATGCTCATCACTTGAAACGGCTCTTGAAGCCTGTCTTGTCCAGAGCGGAGCCTGCTGCGAAATACAGCACGGTGCTGGCAGCTATCTGCACAAGATAGGACGGAGTCTGTGTAAAGGCAGCGATCAGACCTGCGGCAGAGAGCCCTTTCGTGATAACGAAGCCCTCATAGAGGCTGTATCCCACAACGCAGATGATGAACGAGGGGATAATGGCAAGCAGATTTCGCTTTGTGACTATCTTATCGCTCTTGTTTGAAAAGAACATGGCTGTCAGAGCCTTGATGATAACGGTAGCAGGTATCCATATGGGATAGCCCGAGAGCCCGTCCGCGAGAGCTCCGCCGATGATGCCGGAGGCAATAGCATAGGGCATGGGGAGTATACTTGCCGAGAGATAGATGAGCCCGTCGCCTGCGTGGGTGTAGCCGGAGCCCGTAGGTACATGGATATAGGCGGTAAAGACGAATATCAGTGCGGAAAAAAGTCCCGTCATGACGATCCTTTTCAGCTTATCGGAAGAATTTGCGCGAGTCATAGTCATACCTCCTTAATGTATACAAGACCCATATGTTTTTTGGATTTTCATTATTATAGCATTGACACAGGATAAATTCAAGAGCTTTTTTCAACAAATATTGCAAACGCAAAACGGCGCAAAATAGGACAGATAACGTATAATCCCTGCCTATACCGCGCAATAGAAAAGGAGCAGAGAGGGTTGACCCTGACTGCTCCTTAAAGCTTTTATCTGTGGTGACTGCTGTGGCTGATGCTTCCGCCGTGGGAGTGACCTCCGCCTCCGCCGCCGCGGGAACCTCCGCCGCCGCCGCCCGAGGATGACTCGATCTTGTGCTTGGTCACATATGAGCGGATGAGCACATCGGACTTCTCGATGAAGTGAACATCCTGATTGTTGAGGTAAATGCCGGGATTGGTCTTGCTTTTGAACTTATACCTTCCCTTTGTGCAGAGGAAGATGATGAGAGCCGTCAGACCGCCTGTCAATTCGCCGACTATACATATAAAAAGCTTCTTTGCTGGCGGCTTGCTCTTGGTGATATAGGTCTTGCCGTTTCTGTAGTAGGTATAGGTGGGTACATCTGCTGTTGCGTCGTAATAGGGCTCAGATGCACGGGATTCGCTGTAATTCGTCTCCAGAAGGGAGCAGAAGTGCTCTACTGCATTGGTGATATGCTCGGGATAAACGGGGCCGTATGAGGGCGGCAGATACTCGTCCAGAGCATAGAAGATATTCTGGCAGACCTCTTCCGTATACACAAGGGAAGCCCTGCCGCTCTTTGCGATATCATCGCAGGCGGGGGATTTTCCCGAGATGTCGATATAGTACAGCAGACCGTCGGTAAATTCACCGAAATGTGCATTGTATTTATTTGCCGTAAAGTCTCTTACGTCGTCATCGGAAAAGCCTTTCTTGGTCGAGTCGGGAAGATAAATGAGGATATTGAGCTCCAGCTTTGCCGAGGTCTCCCTGACGATCTTGCTCAGCCTTTCCAGCTCGGCAGGGTCATCTCTGAAGATGCCGTTTTCGTCGGTGATTCCCGATGGCGATGAGTCAGAGTAGCCCTCATACAGGTTCTTTGAGTTGGTGCAGAAGGCACAGAAGTAGTCTATCAGGCACAGTCCGATGACAGTACCGATGATAATGATGATGGTGCTGAGAGCACTGCCTTTCTTTTTCATCAGAATATGCCACCTCCCACAACGATAATGGCTGCGGAAATAACAGCACCAATGGCAGCGCAAAGCAGTCCCAGCCTGCCCTTGGAGAGGGGCGGAGTGCCTGCCAGCTTGCCTGTCTGACCGTTTACGGCGAATTCGTAGATCTTGTTTTTATACTTATATGACATGAACCACACGGGCAGCAGGGTATAGCTCCAGTCCGTATTGGTGATGTTATACTGTTCGTTTGAGGGGATAAGGGAGCTGTATCCGCTTATGGTGGATCTTACCAGCGAGCTGCACGCCTGATTGGAGCGGACACGGATACGGGGGAATACTGCCGCCTTGTCCACATCGTATTTATCGGCATAAAAGCCGCTGAGGTAGGACATTGAGAAGTCCTTGAGCTCTCTGTAATCATAGGGCTCGATAGCCTCCATGAGCAGGTCCTCTATTTTTGTCTCGCCGTCTGCGGGAATGCCTCTTGTCACCATCGTACCTGCGCGGACAACACGGAACTCCTTGGTCTCGGTGTAGCTGTAGCTGCCCGATACCCAGTGGCGGAGCTTTTTGCCTATGGCGCGGACGTCTACGTTCACATGGCAGTCAGCCAGCCAGAAGGGGACGTACAGACCCGTCAGCTTTTCCAGCTGCTGCTGGGATTTGAAGTCCTTGGGAACGAACCAGCGCTTTTTCACCCAGCCCTGAAAGCAGTTTATGGCGAGGTCTCTTGTGAGCTTGAAGCCGATGACCTTGTCGGGCTTGAATTCGCCGCCCATTTTGCCTGCTAAAATAACAGGATTGTGGCAATAATAACAGAAGGTGGCAGTCAGCTGGTCGTCAGCAATTATCTCTGCGCCGCAGCTCTTGCAGCGATACAGATGGGTATGGTTGGCGAAGTCCTCCTGCACCTGAACAGCCTCCTGAGGGATGCTGTTTTCGGTAGTTGCGCATAATTTCTTTATTTCATCTACGGTAAACGAACTGAGGCAGTATTCACATTCCAGCTTCTGAGTGATGGGATTGAATTTCAGGTCTGCGTTACAGTTCGGGCATTTATACTCGACTGATTCCAAAAAACCAACTCCTTTGCGCGGCGCTGAGCTTTACCCCTGAAAAAACAAGCGGAGCGCGGCGAATAATTTCTATATCATGTGTCGGATGATATCCGATAAATATATATTACCATATCGTATAATATTTTTCAAGAGAAAAGCGAAAAAATCAGCAGACTGCCCCTCCGGCAAAAAAGTAATTGACCTAACAATTTGTGAAGCCTTGACAAAATTAATAAAATCAAATATAATTGTAATATGCATATTTATTACTACAAACTGTAAAAGAAAGGGATGACGATACATGAGATACAAGTTTTCAGAAATAACCCCCGAAATATCGAAGCTGGCAGAGATGTCCCTCGAGGGCTACAGGATAGACCCCGAGCTGTACACCCAGTACGACGTAAAAAGAGGGCTCCGCGACATAAACGGAAATGGCGTAGTTGCGGGACTTACAAATATCAGTACCATAAAAGTGCTTGAAACAGGGGACGGAATGCCCAATCACGGCGACGGAAAGCTCTACTACCGAGGAATAGATGTAGAGGATATCGTCGCAGGCTTTATAAAGGAAAAGCGTTTCGGCTTTGAAGAGACCGTCTATCTCCTTCTTTTCGGAAAGATGCCCTCGGAGCATGAGCTTGCCGAGTTCAGAAAGCTTCTTGCGGACTTCCGCGAGCTTCCCTCAAACTTCATGAGAGATGTTATCATGAAGGCTCCCACGGACAATATGATGAACACTCTTGCAAAGAGCGTCCTTGCGCTGTATTCCTACGACGACAAGGCTAATGATATATCAATACCCAACGTACTCAGGCAGAGCGTAGAGCTCATAACCATGTTCCCGGTGCTGTCAGTATATGCTTACCACGCATACAAGTACGCAAGGCTTGGCGGCGACCTGTTCATACACAGTCCCCGTCCCGACCTTTCCATAGCCGAGAATATACTGTATATGCTCCGCGACGACGGAAGGTATACCGAGCTTGAGGCGCGTATACTTGACCTTGCGCTGGTGCTCCATGCAGAGCACGGCGGCGGAAACAATTCCACCTTTACCGTCCATGTAGTTTCCTCCTCGGGAACCGATACCTATTCCGCCATAGCTGCGGCACTGGGCTCCCTGAAGGGTCCCAAGCACGGCGGCGCAAACATCAAGGTGGCTATGATGTTCGACGATATGAAGCAGAACGTCAATGACTGGACCGACGAGGAGGAGGTAAAGAACTACCTGAGAAAGCTCCTCCACAAGGAAGCCTTCGACCACGCAGGTCTTATCTACGGCATGGGACACGCTGTATACTCACAGTCGGACCCCAGAGCCAAGGTGTTCAAGAGCTTTGTTGAGTCTCTCAGCTCCGAGAAGGGCAGACATGAGGAGTTCGCCCTGTATTCGCTGGTAGAGCGCCTTGCCCCCGAGGTCATAGCTGAGGAGCGCAGGATATACAAGGGCGTATGCGCCAACGTGGACTTTTACAGCGGCTTCGTATATCGTATGCTGGGCATACCCGACGAGCTGTTCACGCCTCTCTTTGCAACATCGAGAATAGCAGGCTGGTCGGCGCACAGGATAGAGGAGCTCATCAACTCCAACAAGATAATCCGTCCTGCCTACAAGGCAATATCTCCCCTGCGCGAGTACACCGACATGGAGAACCGAATGGACTGACAAATCATAATTTTGCGCATACGCGAAAAATTGGAAATGTAGGGGACGCCGCCCTCGGCGTCCCACGAAATGCATTACACGCCCAACGGGACGTCGAGGACGCCGTCCCCTACAAATGTAAATTATGATTTAACTTACAGATGACATAAAAATCCGAAAGGAAAGTGATATAAATGGCAAACACAGCAGAATTATTTGAATGGAAGGGAACCACCTGCGTAAAGCTCAGCGCAGGTGGCTACGAGGCATGGGTAGCTAACGAGATAGGCTCCAATGTTATCCGTCTCCGCGACAACGCAAACGGACTGGAGTTCTTCCGCTTCAGCGAGGACAACACTGCCGACACCATAAAGCAGTCCGCAGAGGTATGGGGACTCCCCACACTCTACCTGCCCAACCGCTTTGCAGACGGCGTACTGAAGACCTCCGACGCGGTATATCAGCTTCCCGTAAACGAGAAGGCTCCCTATAATAACCACATCCACGGCTTCCTCCACAAGAGAGCCCACGAGGTAGTGGAATACAGTGCCGATGACAACTGCGCATGGGTAAAGACACGCTATGTCTATGACGAGAAGGACGAGTTCTTCAAGTATCTTCCCGTCCGCTTCACAGCCGAGTACACATTCACACTGTCCGCACAGGGGTTGGAGCAGAATATCCGCTTCATCAACACCGACGGCATGAAGGTGCTGCCCATGTCGCTGGCATCACATACAACTATTAATTCGCCCTTCGTTGACGGCGCCAAGGAGGAGGATATCCGCCTGACAGTGCCAATAGGCAAGAGGTGCGAGCTCAACGAGCGCTGCCTGCCCACCGAGAATCTGAAGGTTCCCACCATGCACGACTTAGAGTACAGGAACGGCGTGAAGAAGCCTGTTCTTCAGGTAGTTGACAACGAGATGTATTTTGCGGAGTACGCCGACCTTGACGGCGAGAAGTTCCACGGCGTTATCGCTGAGGACATCGCCAGCGGCAAGAAGCTCTGTTATGAGGTATCGGAGGAGTACGGCTTCTGGATAATCTGGAACGACCGCGGCTTCAACCACTACTTCTGCCCCGAGCCCATGACCGCAATGATAGACGCTCCCAATCTGAGCCTGCCTGCCGACGTTACGGGCTACCGCGAGGTAAAGCCGGGAGATGTATTCGAGACTCACGAAAGATTTTTCACAAAGCTTTGATAAATGCAGGGACGACCGACGGTCGTCCCTGCATTTGCGTTTTTATGTGACAAATGCATCACATCTTACAAAAAGAGGGAGCGTTATTTGTACGCTCCTCCAAAAGTGATGGATTTGTCACTTTTTCTGTTGACAATCTCGCATATGGGTGATATAATTGTCACAGTAAGTGACGAATACATCACACCAAGGAGGAAACAACATGAACATCAGATCCAACACAAAAAAGAAAACAGTAACACTCAGGACCATACACTTAGTTATAGTTATCACGGCAGCAGTGATAATAGCAGGGGGACTTATCTTCGGCGGCTGGTCTGACTGGATATTCTACGCAAGCATACTTATCCCCATAATACTGGACGGTAAATCGGAAAAAGAGGACGAACTTGTGAAGGAGAACATGGCGAAGGCTACAAAGATCTCATTCTGGGCGCTCATAGGAGTAATGGTATATTTCGGACTCAAAGCCCGTTTCCACGCTGTATCCGCAGTATCGTTCCTTGTAGTAATATTCGGAGCTGTCGCACTGAGAAGCCTGATATTCCTTATACTGGACTTTTCGCCCAAGGCAGAGGAGGAAGAATAATGAGCATAAGAAGTTTATTTGAAGCCGATACCACCGCAAAAAAGCCTGCGGTTGAGCTCCACGGCTATCATAAATTTGCCGCAGCAGGTTATCTGCTCGGTTCATTCACCTTTTTGGGCATGGCGCTGATGAACAGGCATAATTTTGCGGTGCTTGCCGTTCTTCTGGCAGCTGCCGCCGTTATCGAGCTTATCATGTGCGTGAAGTTCTTCGCCATGATAAAGGGACACACCATACAGCAGACGGACGAGCTTGCCCGCCAGATAATGTACAAGGCAGGCAGACTTACGGCGTTTGCGCTCATTATAGTCGGCGGCATTATTGAGCTGATATTTGCCGCAACAGGAGCAAGCTTCACCATCGACGGCTCTAATGCAGCCTGTCTCCTGTTCGGGGTATGCCTTTTTACAGCAGGGCTCAGGAGCCTGTTTTTCGTGCTGCTTGACCGCACGGACAGTGAGGAGGAAGAATAATGGAAAAGACGAAGAAAAAGTTTTCTTACAGCGATTTTCACAGGCTGATATTCGTTATAGCACTGGTCCCTGTAATGCTCTTTGTTTTTCACAAGATACAGGGCAGGGAATACGGCGACAAGCTTTCCATACTCATAGGAATGGCAATATTTGCAGCCCTTCATGGGGCAGTCCAGTCCATATTCTATAAACTGGAGAAAAAGGACGAAATGGTGCAGTACAACCTTGCAAGAGCAAACCGGATAGTACTGTTTGCGGTGCTTGCGGTGCTGTTTGCTGCGGTTATTGTGAACGACTATTTTTACAAAGGGCTTATCTGCTCTGATTTCTGCTGGATAACGGTAATGAGTGCCATTAGTCTGAGAAGCTTTCTTTTCATGTGCTTTGACGCTGTGTCAAACAAGGATACGGAGGGAGAATAATGCCCGAGCTGAAAACAAAACTGAAGGAATACCGTGCAAAGCATGATATGAAGCAGGGGGAGCTTGCGGAGCTGGTGGGAGTCCGCCGCGAGACCATAATCCGCCTCGAAAAGGGACTCTACAATCCCTCATTGAAGCTTGCCATGGACATAGCGGCAGTGTTCCACACAACTGTCGAGGAACTTTTCTCCTTTGAGGAATGAGCGTAAGGCATATTGCACAAAAAACGGCAAGAAAAAAATACAACGCAATTTTTGATAAATCTATTGTATTATATGCAAATATATGGTATAATAAAGCAAATGCGGTTCTGTTTTCCGCTTTTGTCACCAAAAATAAAGGAGTAAAATTATGAAGTTCGGATTTTTTGACGACGCTAAGAAGGAATATGTTATCAATTCCCCTAAGACTCCCTATCCGTGGATAAACTACCTCGGCAATCAGGGATTTTTCTCACTTATTTCCAATACAGCAGGCGGCTACTGCTTCTACAAGGACGCCCGCCTCAGACGTATCACACGTTATCGCTATAACAACGTACCCCTTGATATGGGCGGACGTTATTTCTATATCAACGACAACGGAACTATCTGGAACCCCGGCTGGTCTCCTGTGAAGACACCCCTCGATTTCTACGAGTGCCGCCACGGTATGGGCTATACCGTTATCACAGGCAAGAAGAACGACCTGAAGGCTGAGGTAACATTCTTCGTACCCCAGAACTACGACGGTGAAGTTCAGCAGGTAGTTCTCACCAACGAGAGCAAGGAAGCAAAGAGCTTCTCCATCTTCTCCATCGCTGAGTGGTGTCTCTGGGACGCACAGGACGACTGCACAAACTTCCAGAGAAACTTCTCCACAGGCCGTGTTGAGATCGAAGGCTCAACTATCTATCATGTAACAGAGTACAGAGACAGACGTAACCACTACGCTTTCTATACTGTAAACGATACTATCGACGGCTACGATACAGACCGTGACGCTTTCCTCGGAAGCATCTACAACGGCTGGGACAACCCCGAGACCGTAAAGGCAGACAAGCCTGCAAACTCATTTGCAGACGGCTGGTCACCTGTTGCTTCTCATTACAAGAAGGTGACACTGGCTCCCGGCGAGTCCAAGACACTCATCTATATCCTCGGCTACGCTGAGAACCCTCAGGACAAGAAGTTCGCTGCTGAAAAGCCTGCAAACCTCCTCACAAGAGAGACATGGGTGCTCAATAAGGAAAAGGCTTATGCAATGATCGAGAAGTACAACACTCCCGAGAAGGTAGCAGCAGGACTTGAGGAGCTCCGCAACACATGGAACGACCTCCTCTCCATCTTCAATGTAAACACACCTGATGACAAGGTAAACAGAATGGTAAATATCTGGAACCAGTATCAGTGTATGGTAACTTTCAACCTTTCACGTTCCGCTTCATACTTCGAGAGCGGTATCGGCAGAGGCATGGGCTTCCGTGACTCCAATCAGGATATTCTCGGATTTGTACACCAGATCCCCGAGCGTGCAAGAGAGAGACTTATCGACATCGCTTCAACACAGCTTTCAGACGGCGGCTGCTATCACCAGTACCAGCCTCTTACAAAGAAGGGCAACGCTGATATCGGCGGCGACTTCTCTGACGACCCGCTCTGGATGATCCTCTCTGTTGCAGCATATATCAAGGAGACAGGCGACTGGGGCATCCTCGACGCAAACGTTCCCTTCGACGATGATCCCAACGGCAAGCACACAATGCTCGAGCACCTCAATGTTTCCTTCTATCACATCGTAAACAACCTCGGACCTCACGGTCTTCCCCTTGCAATGAGAGCTGACTGGAACGACTGTATCAACCTCTCATGCTTCTCAGACACACCCGGTGAGTCCTTCCAGACCTACACCAACCCCAAGTTTGCAGCAGAGGGCGGCTACTCAAAGGTTGCTGAGTCCGCATTCGTTGCAGCGCTCTTCACATACACAGGTCCTGCATTCGTAGGAATCCTTGAGCATCTCGGAAAGGCTGACGAGGCTGCAAAGGCTCAGGCTGAGATCGACAAGATGAAGAAGAACGTAATGGAATCCGCATTCGACGGCGACTGGTTCATCAGAGCTTATGACGCAAACGGCGAGAAGATGGGCTCCAAGGAGTGCGAGGAGGGCAAGATATTCATCGAGCCTCAGGGCTTCGCAGTAATGTCAGAGATCGGTAAGGACGTAGGAGCTGATATCAAGACTCTTAACTCCATCGACAAGTACCTCAACTGCGAGTATGGTCTCGTTCTCAATAACCCTGCATTCACAAAGTACTATATACAGTACGGCGAGATCTCCACATATCCCGGCGGATACAAGGAGAACGCAGGTATCTTCACACACAATAATGCATGGATCATCTGCGCAGAGGCTTACGCAGGACGCGGTGACAAGGCATTTGAGTATTATAGTAAGATAGCTCCTGCATTCACAGAGGAGACATCTGATATCCACAAGACAGAGCCTTATGTATACGGTCAGATGATCGGCGGTAAGGACGCAAAGAACTTCGGTCAGGGCAAGAACTCATGGCTCACAGGAACAGCTGCATGGAACATGGTAGCTATTTCCCAGTACATCCTCGGTGTACAGCCTGTGTTTGACGGTCTGAAGGTAGATCCTTCCATTCCTCACGAGTGGGACGGCTTCACAGCAGTCCGTAAGTTCCGCGGCGCAACATTCAACATCACAGTCAAGAACCCCGAGCACGTTTGCAAGGGCGTAAAGATAATGACAGTTGACGGCAAGGCAGTAGAGGGAAATGTTATCCCCGTATGCGAGAGCGGCACACACGAAGTAGAGATCGTAATGGGCTGAGCCCAATGAAAAAAGGCGGACTTGATGTCCGCCTTTTTAGTTGATAATTTATGTATCCGTTCCGCGACGAAATTATTGATCATGTTAGTTATCTTCAAGCACTTTTTCTAAAGCACATTTAGCACAAAGAATCAAATCTGAAATTTCACTTCTTGAGTTCCTGTCTAAATTGTTGTCAATGCAATCATCTGCAAATTGTAAATCAGCTTCGCCAACGTGAAATCTTGAGCCGCATTTTTCGCAGAAATCGTAATATTCTTTGTCTTCAAACGCTTCTTTTGCACATTCAAAGCAAAGAAATTTATTAAAATGGTTTCCATTTTTTAAACTCATTCCATTAGTTTCGCTCATAAACTCCTCGTCAGCATCATCTACGTCGAATCTTTTTCCACAACATTTACATTCCCTAACATCACATTGAGACTCAATTATGGAAGAAGCGCAATCAAAGCAATTATCCTGAATGATGTCATCATTATCCATGCTATAAATGCTGTTGAATTTATCTTTGGCTTCGCTTATGTCATATTCCATTCCACATTCTTCACATATTGCCATATTTATGACCTCCTTTAAAATTAAAGCGGATTTCTTACATCATAATTATAACACATAAGTATTCACGATGTCAACATATGTGTTCATAATTTACAAAAAATTCGTATATCATATTATCTGAGGTGATAATATGTATATACCGACACTTGACTCAAAATTAGTAGGCGAAGTCATAGCGCAATTCCGCAAGAAAAAGGGAATATCACAGGAGGTCATCAGCGGGCTTGCAGATATAGGTCGCACACATCTCAGCGCAATAGAGCGCGGAGAGAGAAAGCCCACTCTTGAAACTCTGTACAGAATAGCCAATGCCCTCGGCGTAAAAATGAGCGACATCGTTATCGGCATAGAGGAAGCGATCGGCGAACAGAACGGCTCCATATAAATAAAGGGAGGATAACATGGACAAACTATACACATGGGCACTTGCCCTTATACTTGTGGGCGTGGTACTGATGGCATTCGGCATCGTGACCAGAGCCCAGAGGAGAATGCTTGAGGGAGACCTTGAGCGTTTTGACGCGGTGGTGACGAAGCTGAAGCCCGTGACGAAAAGGTACAATTACAGCGACGCAGTCACCCTTTACGCGGAGTACACTGTAGGCGAGAAGCTCATAGAGGGATATTTCTACACAAGTCTCCCGTCGAAGAAGTTCCCTTACAGACCGGGGGACTCCATCGTCATAAAGCTTGACCCCATGCACCCCACGGTGTTCATGATCGAGGATATGGAGAACGATCCCGAGCTTGAAAGGCAGTACAAGTCGGCGCCGCTTGTAATAGGAACGGGCGCGGCAGTCCTTGCCGCAGGTGTGGTGCTGCTCATTCTGCATATTATTAAGTAAACCGAGCTCCTGAGTATATAAATACTCGGGAGCTTTTTGTTGTGCGTTCTGCACAGAAACGGATGTTCTTATTTGTGCAGGCATACAAAGTCAAAAACTTTTTTTCAGTTATACAACGGTTTTCCATTGTTTTGACCCCCTTTCCGGACTACTTATGAACGGCGTCTTCGTTTATAACCGAAAGGAGGTCATATTTTTTTGAACAGAAACACAAAAGCAAAGCTGAACTCTTTCTGCTGCAATTATGTAACTCTGGGCAGCGTTGAGGAGGCGGCTGTCAGGGCAGGCTTTCCCCGTGAGACCGCCCTTTCCGAGGGCATAGAGCTTATGAAAACGGAGGAGTGCCGACAGCTCATATCCAAGCTCAGGCAGCTCCTTTCCGACAGCGGCACCGTAGCCGCAGGGCTGAAACGGCTTGCCTTCGGCAGCTGCACAGACGCGGTATATCTGGTCTTTGCAGACGAGCTTCCTCCTGCGGAGGTAATAGGCGGGCTGGATCTTTTCAATGTCTCCGAGATAAAGCGTGTAAAGGGCGGCGGAGTTGAGGTAAAGCTGTTCGACAGGCTGAAAGCTCTTGAGAAGCTGTTCGAGCTGGAGAACGCTTTCAGTGACCGTGACAGGGCGGAGAGCCTCATAAAGGCGCTGACCGCCGAGGAGGAGAGTGAGAACGATGATGATAACTGAGTTCTCACACAAGCAGCTCCTTGCCATGAAGTGGTGGAATATGCGGAGCTATGGCGACCGCGATGCCATAATCTGCGACGGAGCAGTGCGAAGCGGCAAGACTCTTTCCATGTCGCTGGGCTTCATATTCTGGGCGAGCAAGTGCTTCAAGGGAAGCTCCTTTGCCATGTGCGGCAAGACCATAACCTCCCTGCGCAGGAATGTGATAACGCCCATGCTGCCGCTGCTGACCGAGTACGGATACACAATAACGGAAAAGGTCAGCAGGAACTACTTTGACATGACCTTTCTCGGCAGGACAAACAGGGTATACCTGTTCGGCGGCAAGGACGAGGGCTCCGCGGCGCTGATACAGGGAATGACTCTCTCGGGAGTTTTCTTCGACGAGGTAGCTCTCATGCCGCGGTCTTTTGTGGAGCAGGCGCTTGCACGATGCTCTGTCAGCGGCTCGAAGATGTGGTTCAACTGCAATCCCGACAATCCCTCCCACTGGTTCTACAATGAGTGGATAAAGAAGCTGAGGCAGAAAAACGCCCTCTATCTTCACTTCACCATGGAGGACAATCCCTCGCTGACAAAGAGGGTCAGGGAGCGCTATGAGCGTATGTACTCGGGCACATTCTACGACCGCTTCGTGCTGGGGAAATGGACAGCCTCACAGGGCGTGGTCTATCCCATGTTCAGTGCGGAAAAGCACGTTTTCAGCGGCGATATAAGCTGCGAGCGATATGTCATCTCCTGCGACTACGGCACCGTAAATCCCTCGTCCTTCGGGCTGTGGGGACTCAGCGGCGGAGTCTGGTACAGGCTCAGGGAGTACTACTATGACTCCCGACGGGAGGGCTCATCACGCACAGATGAGGAGCACTACGCCGCTCTTGAGGAGCTTGCAGGAGACAGGGCTGTGGAAAAGGTCATAGTTGACCCGTCTGCCGCCAGCTTTATCGAGTGCATAAGACGCCACGGGAGGTTCCGCGTGGCAAAGGCGGATAACGACGTTATATCGGGCATCCGTCAGGTCAGCACAGCTCTGAAGCAGGGCAGGCTCCGATTCCATGAGTCCTGCCGCGACATCATCAGGGAGTTCTCGCTGTACTGCTGGAACGAGAGGGCAGGGGCAGACGTTCCCGTAAAGGAAAACGACCACGCAATGGACGATATGCGCTATTTTGTGGCGGATATGGTCAGGTCACAGGGCGGCGGCGAGCTCATAGCGCTGTCCGTAGCCCGATAAGAACGTGACGCCGTTCAGTATGAAAGAAGGAGGAATTATGAAGCTTTTTCAGAAGAAGAACGCTCCGAAAAGCGCTCCCGGGCTAATAGGCGCACAGCGCGGCTGCGCGGAGGGATTTGACCTGCCTGCCGCAGTTCAGCCCTATGAAAAGGAACTCTATGACAGGCTCCGCTGTGCAGTCCCCATCATCGACGCAGCAATAATGAAGATAATCAGGCTCACGGGCGGTTTCCGCGTTATATGCAGCGATGAGAGCTTTCAGCAGGAGCTGGACAGCTTCCTTGCAGGGGTACCCGTAGGACTTACGGGGCGGTCTGTGGGCTGCTTTGCGGACAATTTCCTTGACAGCCTGCTCACCTACGGCAGGGCTGTTGGGGAGATAGTCACGGACAATGAGCAGCGCAGGATAGCAGGGCTCTGGAACGGGGATATCTCCAAAATACGCATATCTGCGGGAGCAGACCCGTTCAGCAGGAGCTACACCCTCAGGGCTCCCGACGGCACAAGCCGCAGGATAGCCCATCCCGAGCGAATAGTCTACGCGGAGCTGACGGGCGGCAATTCGCTGCTCAGAGGGCTTCCGTCACTCAGCGGCATCCTCATGAGGATATATCAGTGCATAGGTCAGAACTACGACCGTGCAGGCAATATCCGCTATGCAGTGACCTACAAGCCCACAGGCGAAGCCTCGGACGTAATGTTCACCCGTGAGAGGGCTCAGCAGATAGCCCGTGAGTGGGCAGACGGCATGAACTCGGCGAAATACGGTCAGGTAAAGGACTTTGTTGCGGTGGGCGACGTTGATATAAAGGTCATCGGAGCCGAAAACCAGCTCTTTGATACCAATGTGCCCGTAAGGCAGATACTTGAGCAGCTCATCGCAAAGCTGTCCATACCGCCATTCCTGCTGGGACTGTCGTGGAGCTCTACGGAGCGTATGTCATCTCAGCAGGCGGATATACTCACCTCTGAGCTGGAGTATTACCGCCGACTTCTCACTCCCGTCATCTGCGACGTGGGGAATGCCTACCTTGCTTCTGTCGGAGCGGAGGCGGTCTGCACAGTGGAGTGGGACAACATCAACTTACAGGACGAAACAGCCCTTGCAGAGGCAAGGCTGAAAAACGCACAGGCGAAGGAAATAGAGCTTCGCCTTGAAAAGAATCAAAACGGAGGATGAATTATGTATAACGATATCAAGCTTGAAAAGGGTCTCTACAATCTCAGCGGCAAGTCTTTCACAGCCGCTCTCGAGGAGCTTGACCCCTCCTCGGCATACGCAGGAACTCCCCTTGAGAAGCTGGACGCTTTCGAGAGACAGCTCAAGCGCTTCAACATCAGGATAAACGGTCAGGACTGCGACTGCGTGGAGAAGTTCTTCTCTACCACCGAGACAGCAGTTCTTTTCCCCGAGTTCGTAACGCGCTGCATCAGAAAGGGCTTTGACGAGACAGTGCTGAGATCGGTCTGCGCCGCAAAGACAGTCTGCGCAAGCAGCCAGTATCTTGGCTGTGTACTTGACGATAAGGCAGCCTATTCCACTACCGCCGAGGCAACGGCTCTCCCCGAGGCAACAGTGAGAGAGGGCGCGGAGGCTACCGTTCTTGAGAAGTTCGGCAGACTCATCAGCGCTTCCTACGAGGCTATCCGCCAGCAGAGGCTCGACGTTTTCGGCGTCATGCTCAGAAGCGTGGGCGTAAGACTTGCCGCATCCGTTGTGAAGAAGGCTGTGGAGGTACTCGTGGAGGACGTTGAGCCCATCACCACCGAGGCGCTCACCTATGACGACCTTGCCGCACTTTACGGCGAGTTCGACTGCTTCGATATGACCACCGTCATCGCTTCTCCCGAGCTTGCTTCCAAGATAGCAGCTATGGAGCAGCTCAAGGACTGTGCCGCAACTCCCGACGGAAGGCTCATTCTTCCCTTCGGTGCTGAGCTCATCAAGACCTCTGCTGCGGGAGCTGATACTGTTATCGGTATCGACCGCGATTTTGCTCTGGAGTTCATCACCAGCACCGACCTTGTCATGGAGACAGACAAGCTCATCGACCGTCAGCTCGACCAGATGACAGTGTCCGTGACCTGCGGCTTCAGAAAGATAACTCCCGAGGCAGTAAAGGTGCTCACTGTGGAGGCAGGAGAGTAAGAGATCAGTTGTTAGTGCTTAGTGCGGGGCGATGAAGGCATCGCCCCCTACATTGAATGTCTATTCCGGAAGGAGATATTATGGACAATATCATTCTCGATAAAATAAACAGATTTACGCGGAGAAAGCTCACAGAGGACGAGGTCTACGTCTTCTCGGTCATTCTCTGCGACAACGATATCGACCGCGACTGCGAGAGATTTTCCGACGGGGCACTTGAGTCCCTGAAGGAGAGATTTGTGGGCAGGACAGGCATCTTCGACCATGACACTGCCGCTGCCAACCAGAACGCCCGTATTTTCGATACGGAGCTTGTTACCGATGAGTCCCGTACTGCCGCAAACGGTGAGCCCTACAAGTACCTCAGGGCAATGGCGTATATGGTACGCACCGAGGAGAACAAAAACCTCATCGCGGAAATAGACGGCGGCATAAAAAAGGAGGTCAGCATCTCCTGTGCGGCAGCCAAGCGTATCTGCTCGGTCTGCGGCAGCGACAAGGCTGTGACCTCCTGCAATCACATCAAGGGCAGAAAGTACGGCGGAAAGCTGTGCCACACCATACTTGACGATATCACCGACGCCTATGAGTGGAGCTTCGTGGCTGTGCCTGCGCAGGTAAATGCAGGTGTCACCAAGAAGTACACCGAGTCCGACACAGTAAAGGCTCAGGGCGAGGATATCTCTGCGGCAGACGATGAGCTCCGCCGCGATATCCGCAGGCTGGCTTACTTTGCAGGGGGAAGGTCCGCAGCGGATATCGCTTCCCTCTCCGCGGCAAGCCTTACCACCAAGCAGCTCATCGCCCTCCGCAGGTCCTTTGAGGAGCAGTGCGGCAGGGGCAGGGCTGAGGTGCAGCTTGCTCCCGATACAAAGGAAGCCGACCCCACAGAGGGATTTTCCATGAGATAGGAGGGAGTTTATGGACGTAGATGCAGCTCTTAAAATATTTGAGATATTTACGGGACAGCGCAACGGCGAGGAGTACTTCAGAATAATCAATCTCGCTGTGTATGAAACGGGCATGATGCTCCGTCCCGGGGCTGACCAGACGGATACAAGGCTGAATTTCCTTGCCGCTGCCATTGCCTATTACAGAGTGCAGCAGATATTTGCCGCAAGGGAACGCGCCGCAGTCACATACGCAGGAAAGGTGCTGAAGGAGTCACAGAACTCCGCATATGAGTACTCAAAGCTGCTGGTCAGGGACTATATGCAGATATGCAGTGACCTTATCAAGCCGCAGCACTTCATTTTCAGCAGCTTTTCAAGTGAGGAGGAGGTATAAAATGCTCAGGGATCTGATCCAGAATATCATTTCAAGACTCAGGGCGCAGGACGTTTCCAATGTGTACAGCGCCTTTGACGCCATGGCGATGGAGCGCAAGGGCAGCGGATTTTTCACTGTTGTCGGGATAAGCGCCTTTGAGTCCTCGGCGCCCATCTATGCGCCTGCAATGGTCTATGTGCCGTTCAAGGCTGAGGTGGAGATAAACGTCACGGCTCCCGAAAACTACTCAATGGTGCAGCTTTACAGCTACTACGATGAGAAGATATCGGCGGTGGTGGGGGATATGTCGGGACTTACCTGCAAGCTCACCAAGATGAGCGTGAAGTTCGACAGCAATATACAGCGCCTTGTGCTGACGATAAAGCTGGGCGCCAGCGGTATCACCAAAATTGAAAGGAGCAGCTCATGAGTGAGGTAACTGCCTTTTCCTGCCGCAAAGCCGTTCCCGTGGATATAGGCGGCATCACCGTATATTGTGAGAGCTTTAAAGCTTCGGCGGCAAGGGTGCTCAATGAGGAGTCCACCGCTGACGGCGGCACTGCCGTGACCAACTCCGCTTTCAGGAGCAGCAGGCTGTCCTTTTCGGGCAGGGTCTGCACTCAGGGGCAGCCCGGGGACTTTGTTCTCGGCTTCAACGCCCTTGTCCAC
Source organism: Ruminococcus sp. (assembly GCA_017519145.1). Taxonomy (GTDB): domain Bacteria; phylum Bacillota; class Clostridia; order Oscillospirales; family Ruminococcaceae; genus Ruminococcus. Next base: position 12,513 of record JAFWTA010000025.1, on the reverse strand, counting down.
TCCCCTGCGGACTTTTCCGTGGAGTACATGGGGCTCATATTCAGCGGCTGCCGAATGCTGTCCTACTCCCTTGAGGACAAGGGCGGCGAATGGGCAGAAATATCGGTGACACTGACTACTTCCGAGACCATAGAGAGGAGCGATGACCCGTGACCGCTTCTGTAATTATAAAGACCGCCGACGGAACATCTCTTGCGGAGGCAAAGGTGCTCAGCTTCGTGTTCGACAAGGACCTTTACACTCCCTATACCACCCTCAGAGCAAGAGTCAGAGCCGTGAGAAACTCCTATGAGGACGCGGCGGAGGTGATACTGCTGATTAACGGCAATATGATACACCACGGACTTGTAGACAATATCCGCTGGGAAAGAGCTGACGGGGAGATGTTCATGAATGTCAGCTCGCGAGGCTTTACCTCGCTGCTCACGCAAAATCAGATAGAGCCGGGACTCAAATCACATATGTCCTTCAATGCACTTATGGAGAACTTTTACTCTCTGCCCTATGTCACCCACGAGGACAACTCCGACGACAGCAGCTATATCTATGTCAGACCCAACACCTCAATGTGGGACGCGGCGTCTAATCTCGCCTATAAGCTGCTGGGCACATATCCCTATATAAGAGGCACCAACAAGGTCATGATAAGCTCTGCTGCTTCCCCTGCGGTGTTTGACCTCAGGGGAGAAAAGCTGCTTTCCATCGGGACGGAGCTCACCGACAGCCGTCTTGCCAGCGGTTACCATATGGCGAATATGGGCGGAACCTACGGAGACTTTGACCTTGCGGACACCGACGCCGAGGCGCTGAAAATAGTCCGCCATAAGTACTTCGACCTTGATATGCGCTTTCTCTACGATCCGCCCGAGGCTCTTGCCTACCGCGATAAGTATGACTTCCGCGGACAGAAAAGGCTTTTCTGCTCCTATGCAGGCTATAAGGGCGAGGATCTCTCCGACCTCGTCAGCTTCGGCTCCGTCTCCTCGGAGCGTGTAGGCTCTGTCAGCATCAGAGGCACCGGCAGGGGAGTAGTCACGGAGATAGGCGTGTACCGCGATAAATTCCCGAGATAAAAGTTTAGCCTTCAGCCGTCAGGGAGCGGCTTCGCCGCTTTATTATCGGGCGGCGGAATGCCGCCCCTGCATCATGCTGACGGCTCAAATCAAAAAAGCCATGGTATTTCCGACTGCACATCAGAAATACTATGGCTTTAAGCTTATATATCAGTATTCGCGGTCGCCTGAGGCAAATCTGCCTGCGCAGATGTCTATGACCTCTCTCTTTGGCTGTACCATAGACTCCTCATAATGACAGCCCCACTGTACGTCCATGGTCATTTCGCCGTTATCTATGCCGTCGATGGTGTCGCCGCTCTTTATGGGACAGTCGTTCTCGAAAATATATGACAGCATATTGTAGGCGTGGTTCACAATTGGGTTTGGGTCAAGGCTGTGGAAGTGGTACTGGAGGTCGGGCAGATGGAGTGTGCTCATGCCTATGCTGTCCACCAGCATATCATCTGTGTCCTGAATTTTGAAGAAGCGCACATTTACCGCAAAGTATATGAACCTGCTCTCGCGGGGGATATTATGACTGCGTATGTCCTCCGCCATGAACATCTTTCCCGAGGTCATGAAGTAGACCGCCTCGCAGGTGGGATACAGCTCCACAAGGGCTTCGAGGAAGTTCATGAGCATATCAGCACGGTCGGATGCGGAGAGAGCCGCGCCGAGCAGATCGGTGGCAACTACCTGATATCTGCATTCGGACAAAACTCTGTCATGGTCGGGACAGCTCCACATCTGGCTTCTTGTAAAGGCATCGATGGTCTCGGGCTTTGCCTCACAGCATTTTGTTATGAGAAGCGACGGCGGTATTTCCTTGCCGTTGAATCGGGTCTTGTACTCCAGTGCGGAAAAGCCTGCAAAGCCGTCGTCATAGCTGTAGTTCAGGACAGCTCCCAGATGCTTCTGCATCACCGAGGTCATGAGCTCCTTGTCGGGCATAGGGCATTGTTCGCGCATAAAAAGCTGCATACCGAAGACTGCTCCGTTGTGCTCCTCGCCGCTGAGGTCCTGAGTAAAGGTCTCGTTGTTGTTATCCATGGTATCTCCCCCTTAAATAAAATGATAATCTAATTATAACGGCTGTGCGGAGAGTTGTCAAGACTTCGCGGCGGTATATAAAAAGCCATAGCACCTCTGACGTTGTATCAGAAGTGCTATGGCTCATGTTTTGATTATCGGTGATTAAAGGCTGTCTATCTTGTGGAGCAGGAACTCCTGTATCTTCAGCGCGTCGTTGGAGGTAAGTCCCGTGGTGGACTTGTCAACGTCGCCGTTGAGCTTGCCCTGCTCTGTAATAGTGTACTTGTTGGGATTTGCAAGGCTCTGCATGATGAGGATAGCGTCAGCCAGCTCAACAGTGCCGTCGCAGTTGGCGTCGCCTGCTTTGTAGTCCTTGCCTGTGGTGGTGGTGGTAACTGCTGTGGTAGTCGATGTGGCAGTAGTTGTTGTGGTCGTTGTCTTTGCGGTAGTTGTGGTAGTCTTGGAGGGTGCAGGCTCACTGCCTGAAAGCTTTCCGTATACGATACCGCAGCCTACTGTGGACATATATACCTTGCCGAACTCGTCCATATCGCCTACGATGTAGTTGCCGTTGCCTGTGCCGCCGTAGAGATGGTCGGTATTGATGCATACCCATGTCTTGCAGCCGTCTGTTGAGCGGTAGATACCCTCGGGGTCTGAGTCCTCGGGCTTGCCGTAGAAGTAGATGGTATTGGGGCCGCCTGCCTTTTCGGGAGCGCCGTAGCCTGCGGTCTTGCAGTAGCTTACGCCGTCTATCTTGGTTATAGCTGCCTTGCCGTCCTTTACAACGGCGTCGTACATTCCGTACCAGCCGCCGCCGAGGATAAGGTGACCCTTGCCGAGGTATGCGATACGTCCTGCGCTGTCGCACTGGTCGTACATACAAACGTCTGTGGAGGTAAAGGTCTTGCCGCCGTCTGTGCTGACGCAGAACTTATACTGTGCGTCGGTAGCATCGGGCTTGTCCTTTGAGTAATGCCATGAGGAGTTGAAGTATGTTGCATAGGCATAGACTGTATTGGGGTCATCGGGCTCGATGAGGAGCATTGTGGACTTGGAGCCGTACTGTGAGGGGATACCTTCACACTTGCTCCATGTTTTGCCCCAGTCATCGCTGTATGAAACTGCGCCGTCTTCCTTGCCCGTATTGAATATGCGGTACTTGCCTGCACTTATCTCTGCGATAGCCAGCTTGCCGCCCTTTGCAGCAGGTGTAAATGAATTCCATGTCTTGCCGCGGTCAGTGGTGTAGTAGCCGCCGCCGTTGTCGCCCTCGGCTATTCTTGCCCATACATCTGTATTCTGAGAGCATACTGCAATGGCAGATGTGGAGCCCATGTTGGGTTTGTACTGAAGTCCTATCTTGTCCTCGGACTCGTGAACGAAGCCGTCATAGTCGCCGATGGCGGACAGGTCAAGACCGTCCTTGGTGCTGGTGAAATCGAGGGAAACTACCTCCTCGATACCGTCGGGATGGAAGGTGTATACGGGAAGCTCACCCCATATATCGGTGCAGACGAATGAGCCGTTGCCCGAGGTGAGGAATGCTCTTGAGGGGTCTCTGGGGTCGAGGACCATCGCGCCTACCCAGTGGATAGCCTTGTCCTTTATCCAGTCGTAGCCGCCTGTCTGTATATAGTCAGCCTCGCAGGGCTGGTTCCAGCCTTTTTCCTTGCCGGGAGTGATGCCCTCCCATGTCTTTCCGCCGTCAGTTGAGCGGAAGAACTGGTCGCCCCATGCAACTGCATCTCTGTCCCATGCGTCGGCAGAATACATCTGTCCTGCCCATACGCCGCAGGTAGTTGCGATAAGGTGGTCGGGGTTCTTGGGGTCGGGATATATCTCGCCGAAGCCGTTGCCCGAGGGTGAGATATCCGCAGCCTTGCCTGCCTTGACGTCATACTTGTATGCGCCGCCGGAGGTTCCGCCGAAGGCAAGTCCTGCCATGTAGGTGATAATGAGGTTGCCGTTTGCGTCAACATTTATACGCGAGGGGAAGTGATCTGTGGGGAGGTCCTTGCTGAGCACGGTGAACTTGTCGTCCTTTGTGCTTGCAACGTGAACGTTGGCAGTTCCCTTAATGGAGGTTCCCACATATACCTTTCCGTCTGAGATAGCTATATTCGCAACGCCGTTCTGGTTGTTGTAGGCGTCGGAGGTGACTGAACGGGCGATATTATCCGTCCATGTGGGCCACTTTGTGGTCGCCTTGAAAAGTCCGAGGTCATCGTAGCCGATAACAGGCTCCCATGTCTCGCCGCCGTCGGTGGACTTGATGAGTGCGGACTTTGACTTCTCATCGGCAGTAACGTCGCCGCCTGCATATATTACCTTGGGGTTGTCGGGGTCTACGGCTATGGATTCGCCGCACTGACGTCCGTCACCGTTGCCCATTACCTTTATAAGGTTGGTGACATTTATCTCCTTGAAGGTCTTGCCGCCGTCTGTGGTCTTGAAGATGACCGTCTTCTCGGCTGAGAAGTATGCACAGCCGCAGAGGAAGTACACCGTGTTGTCATCGGTAGGGTCTATTGCCATTGCGTCAACGCTGAGGAGTCCGCGGTCAGCCTCGGTGAGGAAGCCGAAAAGCTGCTCCCAGCTCTCTGTGTCATAGTTGTACTTGTACGCGCCGCCTACGTCTGTTCTTGCGTACATTTCCTTCTTGCCTGTGACGATTCCCGAAACGAAGCCGCCTCCGCCTATTCTGAGGGTGCCCCATTCCATCTGTGAGGAGATGTCTTTAGCTGCTGCAAAAGCCTTTGTCTGTCTGTCCGCAGTGCCTGAAACGGACACACAGCCTGCGCTGATGAACAGCGCACAAAGACCCGCCATAGTCTTTTTTAATGCTTTCATGTGTGATCTTCCTTTCTGTTTTTATATGGAGTATGATCTTTTCACGTTTGCTTTCCGACTTCATTTTAGCATTTAAAAATCGCGGTGTCAATGGGATTTCGGCGTTATGACACTATCGGATATAATGAGAATATTATTTTGCAGAAGCCAAAAATGAACAGTTTTTTAAGGCGGTGCCGCTGCGGGCGTCAGGACAAAAAAAGGCGCAGTCAACTATGACTGCGCATACACACAACTTAGGAACAATGAAGATAAATACAACCCCTTGAAAGAAATTATCATATTTAATTGCTCCGTGACTGCTGAGAGGAGGAACGGAGCCATAAATAACGTAGAGGGTGATAGCGTAGCAAGGAGGACGCAAGGCACACAGCGGCGATATTATCATAACGCACCACGACTGTAACCCCCCTGCCGTGCTGCGGCACATACGCCCTCGCTTATCTACTATCACGATATATACTTATCATATCCCGTAATTATTATATCATAACCTGTTCCACATGGTTCAACAAAAATACAGCATTTTTCACATTTTTTTGAAAAAATGTAAAAAACCGCGGAAAATGCGGAAAGTTCGAGGGCGTATGACGGGCAGCGGCAGGGCTTTAACAAAAAAATTCACAAAAAGCGGCAATTCTTTTCTTTACAAACAGTGCATAATGTGATATAATGCTATTATATATTTATTTTTAATAATGAGGGGGGATACTGTGGAGCTTTTATCTCATCTTCTGACCTATAACTTTATCTCCGCAGCTATGATAATCGGTATCGTCATCATGCTCATAGAGAACCGAAAGGAAAGTCCCCGGGGCTCCGAGCATATCGCTGTCATTGTCGTTATGCTCACCATCATCGTCGTGAATACGGAGCTGAAGGAATGGTTCTTCATGAGGGTGTACGATGAGACCATGGACTATCGGGGCACTACCGCCGTGTGGTTCATGTACATCAGGTCCACCGCAGAGCATATACTGTTCCCCATGATAGCGTATACGCTGCTGCTGCTCATAGCCCCCATAAAAAAGAAATACATAACATTTCTCCCCGAGCTCATCCTCATCGCTGCCGAAGCGGTGAATCTGTTCGGTCCCAAGTATATCTTCCACTACGACAAGCATCTGGATTTCCACGATGACCTGCTGTTCCTGCTGCCCTATTTCGTAGGTATGCTGTATCTGCTGCTCCTGCTGAGATACTCCATCATCTTCCTCAAGGAAAAACAGATGAGCAAGGGCGTTGCGGTAGTGTTCATCGTTTTCCTCACCATCCTCGAATGTTACCTCGAGGCGGCATACATCGTCGTTGACCTTATGGACGAGATAGTTGCCCTCGACGTTATCATATACTATTTCTATCTGGTAGCTATATATCAGAGCGAGACCAAGGTAAAGCTCCGTACCAGCGAGCTTGAGCTGGAAAGGAGCAGGCGGCTCATCGCCCTCTCTCAGATACAGCCCCACTTCATGTACAACTCGCTCACCTCTATCATCTACCTCTGCGACAAGGACCCAGAAAAGACCAAGAGCGCCCTCATCGACTTCTCGAAATACCTGAGAAAGAACGTGGACTCACTCAGCCGTCAGGGGCTTGTCTCCATCAAGGAGGAGCTGGAGCACACAAAGGTCTATCTCTCTCTTGAAAAGCTCCGCTTTGACGAGGACCTGAATGTGGAATTCGATATCAGGGACGATATGTTCATGCTGCCCGTCCTGACCCTCCAGCCTATGGTCGAGAACGCCGTGAAGCACGGTATCAACGGCTCGGAAAGCGGCTGCGGCACCGTAAGGGTGGTCACCGAGGAGAATGAACAGTTCCATCAGATAACTATTTCCGACGACGGCGCAGGATTTGATATCCATGCGATAGGGGATCTTGACGCCAGCCATGTAGGTATCGCAAATGTCCGCAAGCGCCTCAGCGATGAGTGCGGCGGAAAGCTCATAATCAACAGTGTACCCGATAAGGGAACGGAATGTATCATACTTATCCCAAAGGAGAAAAACAATGAAAATTCTGGCAATTGACGACGAAAGATACGCACTTCAGATGCTGGTAGAGACTCTGCACAAGGTAAAGCCCGATGCGGAGATAGTTGCCTTCCGAAGAGCCTCCCAGTTCCTCGAATATGAGGAAAAGGACACATTTGATGCCGCTTTTCTCGATATCCGCATAGGAAAGATGTCGGGCATACAGGTGGCGATAGAGCTGAAAAAGGCTTCTCCTCACTGCAATATCGTGTTCGTCACCAGTTACTCGGAATATGCCTTTGCCGCTATCCAGATGCGTCCCAGCGGCTACATAATGAAGCCCTATACAGAGGAGGATATCAGGAACGAATTCGACAACTTCAGATACCTCCCCGAGCCCGAGAAAAAGGAAAGCGGCAAGCTGAAGGTGCGTACCTTCGGCAACTTCCGCGTATTCGGCAATGAGGACGCTCCCCTTAAATTTTCAAGGACCATTTCCAAGGAAATATTCGCCTATCTCATCGACCAGTGCGGCTATCCCGTCACCAGCAAGGAGATAGCTGCGGACGTCCTTGAAGTGGAGGACTTCGACAGACCCACCTCCAAAAAGGTGTCGCAGTATGTCTCGGACCTCATAAAGGATCTTGAGTCGGCAGGCTTCCACAACGTCATCATCAAGCAGAACCGCCAGATACAGGTGAACAAGGAAGCCGTGGACTGCGACCTCTATGACCTCTTTGCAGGGGATGCGGCTGCCATGAATTCCTATCACGGCGAGTATATGATAGACTATTCGTGGGCTGAGATAAGCGACTCTGCCGACAGGATAAAGTCCCTTTAAGGAGACAGCGCAATGTCAAGAAAAAGTATTATCTTCAGGGAGATGTGCGCCGTAAGCGATGCCGAGCGTGACGCAGGTCTCACCACTCCTCCCGGGGTGGAGCGATTCGATGATATACAGTACGGCAGCGACAGCCAGTGGAATGTCCTCGATGTGTACAGACCGAAGGCACTGAGCGGTAAGCTCCCCGTCATCGTCAGCTTCCACGGGGGAGGCTGGGTCTACGGTGACAAGAACGTGTATCAGTTCTACTGCATGGAGCTTGCAAAAAGAGGATTTGCCGTGGTGAACTACTCCTATCGGCTGGCTCCCGAATATACATATCCCGCTCCCTATGAGGACACAAATGATGTCTTTCACTGGCTCATTGCAAATGCGGACAGGTACGGCTTCGACAACGATAATATCTTCGGCGTTGGAGACTCCGCAGGTGCTCTGGGGATGGCGATATATGCCCTCATCATTACCGACAGAAAGTACGCGGAGTACTACGATTTTACCGTTCCCGAGGGACTCAGGCTGAAGGGGCTGGGGCTCTGCTGCGGTCTTTATAAGGCAAAGGATTCAAAGACCGTTTCCACGCTGAGAGACTTCCTCAAAAAAGAGGACTATCCCGCTATGCTGGAAAGACTCAATGTGGTGGATATGGTCGGCAGCAGCTTTCCGCCCTGCTTCCTTATGACTGCCGTGGGTGACTTCCTCAGGGATGAGTCCGTCCGCTTTGCGGAGCGCCTCGGAAAAGCAGGCGTCAGGTACGAGTATAAGCTCTACGGCACCGAAAAAGAGCCTCTCGGACACGTTTTCCACTGCAATGTGAGACTTGCCGAGGCTGCACAGGCTAACGATGATATGTGCGCCTTTTTCAGAACACTCATCTCGGAATAATGATCTCGCAAGGAGGTGCTCTTATGTGGAATGAACTGTCGGAAATATGGCAGGCTGCCTTCAGAGAGGCATGGGAAGCCTTCGTACAGGGCAGTCCACCTATCGGCGCAGTGCTCTGTGACTCGGAGGGCAGGATCATTATGTGCGAACATAACAGGAACAATGAGCCCCATATCCCGAATAAAAGGCTCGCTCACGCAGAAGCAGGGATCTTAAGACGTCTGGATACTTCGGAATATGATCCGAAAAAACTGGCGCTGTATTCGACCATGGAGCCCTGTCCTATGTGCATGGGCACCATAATAATGTCGAATATCAAAAGAGTACACTTTGCTGCTGCGGACAGCTACTGCGGAATGACGCATCTGGTAAAGTCTGAGCCTTACTATTCATCAAAGAATGTCAGCTGCATTTATGAGGGCGGAGAGCCTGAAAAATTCCAGCTCACCATACAGGCGTATTACGAACTGAGAAATATGGAGCAGGGTGCAGGGAGCTGCGTCTTTGATAAATTCAGGGAGCACTGCCCCTCTGCGGCAGAGGCTGCCGTGAAATTATACGCAGCAAGACAGCTGGACAAGGCTGCCGAAAGCAAAACTGACGTCAGCGAAGTGTACGACTGTATCATGAACGGATAAAACAATGCCCCTGAGCGCTTTTCAGCTCTCAGGGGCAGAATTTATATATGGGTATCTGTCTTGGGTCTTACTTCTTCTTGATATTTGTCTCTACCTTGCACTCGTAGTAGAACTTGTCCTCAACAGCCTTGTAGAGGTCGTCAAGGTTCTCATATCCTACATAGAGAACGTCGTCGATTGCGAAAGCATCACCTGATACGCCGAAGAAATTGGAGTAGCTGGGCTCGTTGTAGCTCTGAGCGTCATACTCCTTGTCGGGGTCTCCGGGAGTGAGAACATTCTGGTAGTAAGCGAAGTAGTAGTATACCTTCTCACCCTTCTTAGCTTCTTCCTTCTTCTCTTCCTTCTTCTCGGTTGCAGCCTCTGTTGCTTCTTCCTTCTTCTCGTCAGCCTTGGCTGTTGTGGTTCCCTCGTCCTTCTTTTCCTCGGATGTAGTTGTGGGAGCTTCTGTTGCAGCCTCTGCGGTGGTTGAAGCAGCCTCTGTTGCAGGCTCCTCCTCTGCCTTCTCACCCTTGAGTGTGGTAGTTACCTTATATACATAGCAGAGAGCGTTCTTCATGCTGTAATTCTCTTCCTTGGGAACATAGAGATTTACACCGAGGAGCTCGATATCCTTGAGTTCCTTGTTCTCCCAGTTGTCCTCAACGTCTTCCATGAAGCGGTCCTGAGCGTACTTGTCCATCTTGTCGTAGGACTTCTTCTCGATCTCTGAGATCTTTGCAGCGTACTGCTGGAGTCCCTCAACAGTGTATTCCTTCTCGTACTTCTCGGGCATATATCCCTGGCTGAAGCACTCGTCCTTAGCACTGTCCTCGCTGTAGCCGAATGTGACCTTTACCTTGTCGCCGTTGCTGAGTCCGTAGCTGGGATCAGCGTAGAATGAAACATAATCAACGGGGAGATCGCTGTAATCCAGCTGTATCTGACCGTCGGGGCCAATGCCTGTAAAGCTTACATCAAGATAGTCGAAGGGATCGAACTTCTTGGGCTCGTCAAGATCCTTTACAGTAATTGTCTTGTCGCTTACCTTGAGCTTGATCTTGTACTTCTTTTCAAGCTTCTCAACATCGTCATCATCCCACTCAAACACGATCTCGTCGCCGTTGGAGAGGTTTGAGGACTTGTCCAGTTCGCCGCTGAGATACTTTTCCAGCTTGCCGGCAGCTCTCTCGATGGCGTGGTCGTCCTTCTTGCTCTTGATGCCGAAAGCCTTGAGGTTGTCTGTTACCATTTTCTCATAATCCACTTCAGCATGAGCATAGGCAACAGTGTCCATACCATCGAATGTTACCTCAACATAGTCATTGGGGTCGATGGCAGTTCTGCCACAGCTTACCAGTACAGCAGCCAGCGGCAGACAAGCAATAAGCTTCAGATCAGTCTTCTTCATTTCTCATATACCTCCTGTTTTTTGAATGAAAATTCAAATTACATTTATATTATAACAAACAATATCTTTTCCGTCAATTGTCAAATATACAGTTTTTAGCATATATATCCCCTTGTTTTTTGCGTTTTTTTCACCTTTATTTGACAATTTACGCTTTCGGGTGATATAATAAAGTAAAAAAACGAAAGGAAGGATACAAAAATGCGTTTATGCATCGTTTCAGCTCCATGCAAGGCTTGAGGGAACTGCATGGAGGTTATCTGATACCCTCGGGCTTTGCTTGCCGGTAAAATCAATTAAAAGGAGCAAAGCCAATGAAAACTGTAAAGGAATTAAAAAGCTATCTGTTATTATGGGGCACACAGTCCCTTTCCGCGCTGGGAAGCGGAATGACAAGCTATGCGCTGGTGCTGTGGCTCTACCGCGGGAGCGGCTCTGCACTGAGCACCGCTCTGCTGAGGATATGTTCATACGCGCCCTATGTGCTGATGAGCATATTTGCGGGAGCTCTCAGCGACAAATGGAACAAAAAACGCACCATGCTGGTCTGTGACCTGCTGGCAGCTATAACAACGGCAGCAGCCTTTCTGCTCATAAAGACGGGACAGCTCTGTCCGTGGCATCTCTATGTCATCAACGCTGTGAGCGGTCTTATGAACACGGTACAGCAGCCTGCGGCGGAGGTCGCGGCAACACAGCTCATACCAAAGGAGCATTACCAGAAAACAGGCGGCCTGCGCTCGTTCTCACAGTCGCTGAACACCATACTCACCCCCGTTTTTGCCACTCTGCTTTACGCATGGGGCGGCATCGGAGCTGTCATCATCACCGACCTGCTCACTTTCGGTGCAGCCTTTTCTGCACTGCTGTTCTTCATAAAGATACCCGAGCCCGAAAGGTCGTATAAACAGGAGCAGTCCCTGCTCAGCTCTGCTGCCTCGGGACTTCGCTGGCTGAAGGATAATCCCCTCATCATGAAGCTCATATTCTTCCTGTCTGGGATAAACCTTATTGCATCAGCCTACACCGCGGCTCTTCCTGCGCTGATAATACCAAAGGCGTCGGGAGGCGAGGGAGCCCTCGGCGCGGTAAACGCCTGTGCAGGCATAGCTGCGCTGCTCGGAAGCATTATAGCCTCAGCGCTGCCTGTTCCGAAAAGCCGTGTAAGGCTCATATGCCTGTCGCTGTTTTTCTCCATGAGCACCGAGAATTTTCTGCTTGCGCTGACGGATCAGCCTGTAATTTGGTGCGTCGGAGCTGTCTGCGGCTGGCTGTTCATCCCTGTCATGGGTACACAGCTTGACGTTATCTTCCGCAGCACTATCCCTGCGGATATGCAGGGACGGGTCTACTCCTGCCGTAATACGCTGCAATTCTTTACCATACCCATAGGCGGACTGTTCAGCGGAGTATTCATCGACAGGGCTGCCGAGCCGCTGATGGCGGAGCAGTCCGCAGGAAGTGTCCTCACCGCTCTTTTCGGAGAGGGCAAGGGCTCGGGAGCAGCAATGCTTCTGGGCATACTCGGCATAGCCGGAGTGCTGGTCTGCACAGTGTTCACACTGCTTCTGCGCAGACATATACAACAGGAAAAGCTTAACAATAGATAAAATTAACGCCCCGAGTGCCGAAAAGCACTCGGGGCGTTGTGTTTATTCGCTTGGTAAGCTAAATCATAATTTAGCGCGTATGCGAAAAATTGGACATGTAGGGGACGCCGCCCTCGGCGTCCCGAAAAATTCGTATTATAGTGGTGACTATCATCCGCTCAATCAAGGGACGCCCTCACTTGCAGGGCGTCCCCTCTCAAAAAACAGTCCACCGGACTGTTTTTTGATTCACCCCT
>JAFWTA010000024.1 GCA_017519145.1 Ruminococcus sp. | reverse complement strand
GCCTGATGTTGCTTCAAGCAAGCGTTTTTCAGTAACAGGATATTCACCCAGAATTCCGGCTGACCACTTATAGAATTCTTCCTTTTTGTTTGTCCATGTAATAATTGTTTTTGCATCATTCTTTCTGAATGGTCTAAGCCTGAGCATATTTCTGACTCCTGTTCTTTATACTTTTTTCGACAACATTTTTAAGCACTCAACCCTATCCCTCAATCGCAATTTTTGATTAGGGAGATTTTTCTCTATTTTTCGGACATTTTAACGAGTGACAGCATTTCTACACACTTAAAAGTTACAAACAGCAGTTTTAAGCACAAAAAATCGAGTGCTTAAAAAGACTGTTTATATCGCGAGTGCGCCGAAATGCTGTTTGTATCTCTTTAGGTGATATTACGTGTTCCCGCATACAGAAAATGAGTGCTTATTTTGGTTGTTTACTGAACTGCAAAATGCCAATTATCCGCGATAAATCGGCGTTTTAGGATTTCTGCCGTGACATCAATACTACGCACTCAACGTGTCCTGTTCTTGGAAAAAGGTCAACTCCGCAGACCTTATCCACACTGTAGCCTTTTTCGGAGAGCAGCTTTGCATCACGGGCGGCAGTTGCAGGATTGCAGGAGATCATAACTATTCGTTTGGGAGCCGCCTCTGCTATGAGGTCAACAGTCTCCTGAGAGCATCCCTTTCGCGGAGGGTCTACCACTATGATATGGGGAGCGCAGCCCTGTTTGCGAAGCTTCCCGAAGACCTCGCCTGCATCGCCGCAGTGGAATTCCGCATTGGATATATTATTGCTCTGAGCGTTGCGTTTGGCGTTTTCAACGGCTTGTGGGATTATCTCCACGCCGACGATCTTTGCAGCCTTTTCCGCCATGGAGAGACCGATGGTGCCTGCGCCGCAGTAGAGGTCCGCGATGACCTCGCTGCCGTCGGGAGCTGCATATTCCAGAGCCTTTGCATAGAGCCTTTCCGCCTGTAAGGTGTTCACCTGATAGAAGGAAAGGGGAGAGATCTCAACGGTATTGCCGCACATAGTATCGCTGATTGTATCGCTTCCCCAGAGGGTCACGCAGCTGTCGCCGAGTATGACATTTGTCTTTTTGGGGTTGATGTTCATGACAATGCTCTTTATATCCGCGAAGGACTCCGTAAGCAGTCTGCAAAGGGCGGAGAGCTGGCGCGAGACGTCCTTTCTCACCACAAGACAGACCATTATCTCGCCCGAGTGAGCACCTCTGCGGAGGTAGATATGGCGCATAATGCCGCTTCCGCTTGTCTCGTCGTAGACCGACAGCTTTTTCTCGTTGATATAGCCGAGGACGGTGCGGAGGATATCTCCGAAGACCTCGGGCTGGAGAGCGCAATTGGTGACGGGCACAAGGCGGTGGCTTCTGGGAGCATAAAAACCGCAGACAGCCCTGCCGTCCTGAACAGCCAATGGGTACTGAGCCTTGTTGCGGTAATGCTCTGTAGTCTCAGCGCCGAGGAAGCTGTCAAACTCGGGAGAAAGACCGCCGATACGGGTGAAAGCGTCGCGGACGATACCGTCCTTGGTGCGGCACTCAGCCTCATAGGAGATATGTCTCAGCAGACAGCCGCCGCACTGCTTATACACGGAGCAGGTGTTTTCCACGCGGTCGTCAGAGGGAGTTACAATGCGTTCAACTATGCCGAAAGCATAGCTTTTCAGCACCTTTACTATTTTTATCTCGGCAATATCGCCAACAGCGGTCCCGGGGACGAAAACAGCCATGCCGTCAACGCGGCAGACGCCGCTTCCCTCGGATGTAAGACCGGTTATCTCGGCTGTACAGACCTGATTTTTTTCAGGCATTCCGTCACCTCCTCTTTTTTCTCCATGAGCTTGTCGAAGCTCCTGATGTACTCATACGGGAATTTGTAGTTATGTATACGGCTTATCTTACCGTCGGGGCAGACCAGCTTTGTGGACGCAGCGCAGCCTGCGCCGAGTATGGTCTGGGTCTCGTCCATGATGAAGATATTGTAGTAGCTCTCGAAGCCTTTTTTGGCGTAGCCCACATTTTCAAGGTTATCCACAGTATTCTTCTGGCGGTACATATAGTAGGGGAGATAGCCGTGGGACATGAGAGTGGGGATACTGTAATCCACCATCTCAGCCGCAGGATTTGAGCTGTTTTCGCTGCCTGTTTCAAACAGGGAAGCGGAGCGCTTTATGGTAAGGGTATGGACGGTTATGCTCTCGGGGTCAAGTTCTATCATGCGGTCGAGAGTATTTCTGAAGCTGTCTGCGGACTCGGTGGGGAGACCTGCGATAAGGTCGGTATTGATGTTTTGGAAGCCCACCTTTCTTGCCAGCTCAAAGGCTTTCACGGCGTCCTCGCCTGAGTGCTTTCTGCCGATGACTTTCAGCACCTCGTCGTTGAGGGTCTGAGGGTTTACGGAGATACGTCCGGCGCCGAGAGCCTTTATCACTCTCAGCTTTTCCTCGGTGATGGTGTCGGGACGTCCAGCCTCAACACTGTACTCTCTCACCTTGTCGAGGTCAAAATTCCTCTCCACAGCTTCCATAATGGTGCGGAGCTCCTCTGCGGACACAGAAGTAGGAGTGCCGCCTCCGAAGTAGATTGTATCTATCTTGGTGTCGGTGTCCTTCACTATCCTGCCCAATATCTCCAGCTCGCGGCAGAGCGCACTGATATAATCAGGCATGAGCTTTATGGCAGAGTCCATTGAGTGGGACACGAATGAGCAGTAGCTGCACCTTGTGGGACAGAATGGGATAGAAACGTAAAGGCTCACCGCTGAGCTGTCTATCCTGTCGAGTATGGGAAGCTGGTTCACAGCGGTATCGTAGGCGAGCTTCAGCTTTTTGGGTGCAGCGAGGTAGCGTTCACCCAGCTGTGAGTATATCTCCTCCTCGGACTTCCCCTGACGGATAAGGTCGATGACCTTTTTCACGGGACGAATGCCTGTGAGCAGTCCCCACGGCGGAGTAATGCCTGTCCTGTTTACGAGGAGCCCGAAAAGCAGCCTGCAAATGGTGTACTCAAAGTCTTTTTTCTCGGCATCGGGGGAAAGCTTTGCTGTTTTTTCCTCCTGAACGCCGTCGAGGCAGACGCAGACGGTAACGGTACCGTCCTCAGCCGCTTCGGTAAGGACATAGCTGCTGCCCGAAGCCTCTGCAATATCTGAGGTGAAGCTGAATCTTGCCGTATTGAAGAACAGCTTCAGCGTAGCCTCGGTCTCGTATTTAAAAGAATGGCCGATCATTATAATCGGCATTTTTGAATTATTTTTCTCAGTCATTTTTTCCTCTGAACTGTTTCATGTATGGATTTGCTTCACGCTCGTAATCGAGGGTAGTTGTCTCGTTGTGACCGGGATAGACCCTGTAATCGCCCTCAAGGTGATAGAGCTTGTTGAGGGAATACATCATAGCGGAGCTGCTGCTGTGAGGGAAGTCTGTTCTGCCGACGGAGCAGCAGAAAAGGGTATCACCCGAGAATATAGCATCGCCGCAGACATAGCACACGCTTCCCTGAGTGTGACCGGGGGTGTGGAGCACGCGGAATGAGCAGTCGCCGTCGTTGATGTAGCAGTCGCCGTAAACGCAGGTCCAGTCCGTAATGGGAGTGAACTTTGCAAAGGACATACTGTTTGCGAGGGAATGAGCCTCGCTTTCCAGCATATAGGCGTCAAGCTCGTGAATGTAGATCTCGGCTCCCGTAGCCTTATGCACCTCCTCGGCGCCGCCGATGTGATCGAAGTGACCGTGGGTGAGGAGTATCTTTGACAGGCGGAGCTTCTTCATTTTCAGGAACTCCAGCAGCAGGCGGCTGTCACCGCCGATATCGACGGCAACGCATCTGCCGGGAGCAGTTTCAACAATATAGCAGTTAGCGCGGAGAGGTCCGAGCTGAAGGTGGTGTATTTTCATATTTTTCTCCTTAGATGGCGGCTCTTTCCACGGAAATAACGCCCTTTATCTTTCTGAGCTTCTCGAAGAGGTTCTTGAGCTGCTCTGTGCTTGAGATGACGATAGTTCCCTCAAAGAGGGCATTGCCGTTTTTCAGTACTCTTGAAGCGGAGTGGACGATGGGCACACGGGCTTCCAGAAGAACTGCGGAAATATCGTAAACAAGCCCCACTCTGTCGGTAGCGGTGACCTCGAAGCTGGTCTGGAGCTGAGTATCGCTGTTATCGGTCCATTGGATATCCACCCAGCGGTCAAGCTCCTCGGGATTGTTCCTTGCGAGAGCAGCCTTGTAGTTGGTACAGTTGGTGGTGTGTACGGAAACGCCGTATCCTCTGGTGATGAAGCCGATGATATCGTCACCGGGGAGAGGATTGCAGCACTGAGCGAACTTGATGAGCATATCGTCTATCTGGTCGAGAACTATGCTGCTCCTGCCGTTTGGCTTTGGCTTGATGAGGGGGATAACGGACGGCTCGTCCTCTTTCTCGTAGAGCTTTTCGTACTTGTCTTTTAGTCGTGGGATTATCTTGGAGAGCAGTATTCCTCCGTAGCCGATAGAGGCATAGAAGTCGTCAAGGGTCTCGCAGTTATGGCGTTTGAAGTCGTCCTGCAGGAACTCGGTGTACTGCTCCTCTTTCAGGTTTATCCTGTGGCGCTTGAACTCGCGCTCCAGCTGAGCCTTGCCCTCCACGATGTTCTCCTCGCGGCGCTCCTTCTTGAACCATGAGCGTATCTTGGAGCGGGCTTCGTTGGTCTGAACGATGTTGAGCCATGCTCTGTTGGGACCCTTATCGGGGTCCTTGCTGGTGATTATCTCGCATATCTGTCCTGTCTGGAGCTTATAGTCCAGCGGAACTATCCTTCCGTCCACCTTTGCCCCCACGGTCTTGTGACCTATCTGTGTGTGGATACGGTAGGCGAAGTCTATAACAGTGGAATTGATGGGCAGACTTACCGACATACCCTTGGGAGTCATAACGACGATATCCTCGGGGTCGAGGTCGGTCTTGATAATGCGGACTATCTCCTCAACGTCGTCGGAGGTCTGCTGAGCCTCGATGACCTGACGGACCCATGCAAGGCGCTGTTCCATCTTGTCCTTGCCCTGTATGCCCTCCTTGTACTTCCAGTGAGCGGCGATACCGTATTCAGCGGTCTCGTGCATATCCCAAGTGCGTATCTGCACCTCAAAGGGGATACCCTCCTTGCCGAGGACAGTGGTGTGGAGAGACTGGTACATATTGTTTTTTGGGGTGGATATATAGTCCTTGAAGCGGTTGGGCAGGGGCTTGAACATATCGTGGATAAGACCAAGCACGTTGTAGCACTCCGCAATGGTGGTGACGATGATACGGACAGCGTACTTGTCATAGATCTCGTCGATGTTCTTGTGATTTATAAATATCTTTCTGTAAATGCTGTAAATGCTCTTTACTCTGCCGTCAATCTGGGGCGGCTGAGAGAACTCCTCCGACTTGAAGCGCTGAGCGATACGGCTCTTGATTATCTCGATGAACGCCTCTCGCTCCTCCTTTTTGTTTTCGAGGATATTCTCTATCTCGGAGTAGGCATAGGGGTCGAGGTAGTGGAAAGCCAGATCCTGAAGCTCCTCCTTGATGGCTCTGATACCGAGTCTGTGAGCGATAGGCGCATAGATGTTCATGGTCTCGAGAGCGGTGCTCCTCTGCTTTTCGAGGGGACGGTATTTCAGAGTCCGCATATTGTGGAGGCGGTCGCTGAGCTTGATTATCATAACACGGATATCCTGCGACATGGCAAGGAGTATCTTACGGATATTTTCAGCCTGCTGCTCCTCCTTGGTGGAGGTTGGGATCTTGCTCAGCTTTGTGACACCGTCCACTAAGAGAGCGACGTCCTGACCGAAGCGCTTCTTCAGGTCATCCAGAGTTGCATCTGTATCCTCCACAACGTCATGGAGGAGTGCGGCGCAGATGGTATCGGTGTCCATACCAAGCTCCAGCAGAGTATATGCAACTGCCAGAGGGTGGGTGATATAGGGCTTTCCCGAGGAGCGCATCTGACCCTCGTGAGCCTTTGCGGCGAATTCGTAAGCTGAGATTATCTTGCTGAGGTCGTACTGCTTATCATCTGTAAGTATCTTCTGTATGATCTTTTCTATGGTGAAGTCATCGTCAAAGTCGGGGATATCCTTCAGAAATTCCTCGGGGTTCTGAGTGAGAGCCGACTCAGGTATCGGGATCTCCAGCTCGTGGTGTATGAGATTTGATACATTCATGTCCTCTGTCATAGCTTTACTCCTTGATCTTTGCTTTTTGTGTCCTGCTTCTGAGGGAAACAAGCACAGGAGCCGAGTCGAGATCGGCTTTCTGTGAGACTCTGACCCTTGCGATCCTTGAATCCGAGCAGGAAACGGTTATTAGTCCAAGCTGTCTGAGCGCTTCCACGGAAACGCAGAACTTACAGTAATTGATATTTCTGTCATTTAGCTTTATGTAAAGTGTATCCGAGCAGATACCGCCGTCGGGGATAGCCTTGTATATCTTCACCACATCATCCCGTGACGGGTTCATGCTGGGGTAGTAATTCTGCGGCAGCTCCTCGCCGCGGAGAAAGGCTTCAAAAGCCGAATGAGCGGCAAAGTACTTGCTCTGCTCGAATATATGGGGACGGAGGTCGCTGACGATAATGCTTACCGTGCGGCTTCCGCGGAAATCATTTATGCCCAGCGAGACGATCATATCGCAGACATCACCCTTTGAGACGTTAAGCTCCCACGGGGACTTCCTGAACACAAGTGCATCCGCCTGAGTGAAGCCTATTTTAACTCTGAGCTTTGAGTGAGCACCGTCCGAAAGGGGGAATATATCCGTTATCTGAGCGTTTTCTATATAGAACAGGGGCTTTTCGTTGTCTGTGCCGAAGGGCTCCAGCACGTTGAGTCCCTCCACATTCTGCACTGTCAGCTCTTGAGGAGCCACCGGGCTGTCGGCTTTCAGCTCAGCCACAGGCATTATCCTGTGGTTTTCGAGGGCGTACTGCTCCAGCAGACTGCGGAACTTCTCCGCGCAGCCCTCTTTTATGGTAAAGCCCCCTGCGGCAGGGTGTCCGCCGAACTTGTCGAGGACGTCAGCGGCATAGCTGAGAGCACCGAACACGGAGAACTCGCCGAAGGCTCTTGCGGAGCCTCTTATCTCGCCGTCGGACTCAGAGGCGATGAAGCAGGGCTTGCCGAAGTGCTCCACTATTTTTGAAGCCACGATACCGATGACGCCGTGGTGCCAGTCCTTTCCGCAGAGGAAAATGACTCTGCCCCTTATGAGTTCCGGGGAGCTGTCTATCATAGAGTATATCTCATCAGTGATGGCATTTTCGGTCTCCTTGCGCATATTGTTGAGCCTGTCCAGTTCCTGAGCGGCGGCGAGAGCCTCATCGTAATCCTCGCACAGGAACAGCTCCGCGGCAGCTCTCGGCGAGCCGAATCTGCCTGCGGCATTTATCCTCGGACCTATACCGAAGCCGATGGAACGAGTGTCTATGGGCTTATCGGCAAGTCCGCAGACCTCCTTCAGCGCCATGAGGGAGGGACGGTCGGAATTTTGTATGAGCTCCATGCCGTAAGCCACAAGGAAGCGGTTTTCACCTGTGAGGCTGACAATGTCGGCAACGGTAGCAATGGCGGCAAGGTCGCCGAACTGCTCCAGAGCCATAGTATAGTCGCCGCCGTCGAGGGCAGCGACCAGCTTCAGCGCGATACCCGCGCCGCACATATACTTGAACGGTGAGAAGCAGTCATGCCTGTGAGGGTCCACCACAGCCTCCGCCCGGGGAAGCTGCTCACCCTGCTGATGGTGGTCGGTGACCACAAGCTTCATGCCGAGGGCGTAGATGTATTCAGCCTCGGCGATGGCAGCAATACCGTTATCAACAGTTATGATAAGAGAAACGCCGTCGTCGGAGATCTTGTCCACAGCCTTCATATTGAGACCGTAGCCCTCCGAGCGTTCGGGGATATAGTAGGTTACGTCGGCGCCTGTTTCGAGGAGGTAGGAATAGAGTATGACGGTGGACATAACGCCGTCGCAGTCATAGTCGCCGTAGATACAGATGCGTTCGCCGCTGTCGATGGCGTTATTTATAGTATCCGCAGCCTCCTGCATATCCTTGATGAGGAAAGGGTCGGAAAGCTCGTCCACATTGAGGCTTTCCATGACGGAATCAGGCGAAGAATAGCCTTTGGCGGCAAGAGCAGCAGCTGCCAGTGAGCTTACTCCGCAGCCGAGCATAAGAGCAGAGACTGCATTTCTGTCGGGTCTGCCGACGGTCCATTTTTTCATACAAAAACTCCTGAAAACAATATATTTAGTTTATTATACCACAAAATGCTGTTTTTTTCAATAGAACGGGACAAAAAAACCAAATTGTAACCGAAAAGCCCCTGCAAGTGCAGGGGCGGCATTCATGTTACGCTCTCTATCTTTATGCGGAGCTTTCTGATTATCTTTTTTTCCAGCCTTGATATATATGACTGTGAGATGCCTATGCAGTCGGCGACCTCCTTTTGTGTCTTTTCCTTGCCGTCGATAAGCCCGAAGCGCATTTCCATGATCTCCCGTTCACGGTCGCAGAGCTCCGCCACGGCACCGCGGAGTATCTCACGCTCAGCTTCGGTCTCGATGCCCTTGTTTACGATGTCATCGTCGGTGCCGAGGATATCCGAGAGCAGCAGCTCATTGCCGTCGTAATCGATATTCAGGGGCTCGTCTATGGAGAGGTCGTTGCGGTACTGTGAGGACTTCCGCAGGAACATGAGTATCTCGTTCTCGATACACCGCGAGGCGTAGGTGGCGAGCTTGATATTCTTGGTGGGACAGAAGGTGCTGACCGCCTTGATGAGACCGATAGTGCCTATGGACACAAGGTCCTCTATGCCAATGCCTGTGGACTCGAATTTCTTGGCTATGTATACCACAAGCCTGAGGTTATGTTCTATAAGGCAGTTCCTCGCGTCGGGATCGTGGGTCACAAGCCTTTCAAAGACCTCGGTCTCCTCCTCACGGGTAAGAGGAGGGGGCAGGGTGTCGGAACCGTTAACATAGAAAACCTCGCCTGTGAAGTGTTTTCTCAGGAATGCTTTTACTTTTTCGATGATGTTCATATTTTTACTCCTTATGCCTATATTTTCAACAGCTTCGGGTTGAAAACGGCTTTGCCGCCGCATTCTCCGAAGCCAACGACAGCGTCCACGGTCTTTCCTCCTCCGTTTTCGCAGGTTATGAGCACCTCATCGGGGCGGAAAACGGGTATTAGACTGCTTCCCGTAACCGCCGAGCATGGCAGGAGCCTTACTCCGCGGGGCAGCTTGTCTGTATCCAGCGGCACTCCTGTCAGCTTCTCAAAGTACTCCTCGGGACATATCATAACGGGAGTTCCCGTAAAGAAGTCCACCAGACCGTTTCCCGTGTCAGCAAGTCCGTTCAGCCGCACTGTCCGTCTGCCCTTGCGGACAGTGACCACCCAGCTTCCCGCGGGAGCCCTGTCCAGAGTATTCCGCGTGAGCCTTACCGCAGCATAGAGAGCAGCAGTTGTCACAATGAGTATCAGCAGCGAGAAATCTATGTAGAAGCAGCCGTTGTTGAAGCGTATGAACTGCGGCTTCAGCAGGGAATAAACACCGTATACGGCTCCTGCCAGTATGAAGTTCGCGGCGAAGAAGGCGGCAGTGTTTATCATCAGCCGTTTAGCGCCTTTGAGACCGAAAGCCAGTGCGACTATGCTGACAGCGGCGGCGAGCTTTATGGCAAGTGGGATAAGGGTGCCGAGGTCGGGCAGCAGGATAGTCAGCGAGAAAAGGCTGCCGTAAGCCGATGCGGCAGCACACCTGCGGTTTTTCAGCGGAGAATGGGTGACTCCTGCGGTGATACGAAGCAGGAAGAAGTTCACATAGATGTTGAGGATAATAAGTACGTCGATGTAGATAGTCTCCACAAAGCACCTCCCGTCAGGCTGTCTGTAGTATATTATAATGCAGCGGGGGCGCGTAATATGTCACAATCTGTCCGCAAAAGCTTATTTAGAAATATTACAGTTCTGCTATTGACAAGGCTGGATTAATGTGGTATAATACCTTTTTCCGAACAGCCCGGCAGATTTCTTTCTGTTCGGAATTAATATGATAAACCACGGCATATCCATTCAGAAAGGAAAGTGAGAGCTATGAAGATCGCAGTATTCTCGGACATTCACGGAAATCTGAAGGCATTGAAGACAGTGCTTGAACAGATAAGGGAAAGGAAAGCAGACCTGACAGTATTTTTAGGAGACATCTTCCAGCGCGGAAACGAGGAGTTTGAGTGCCTTGAGCTGTTAAAGGAAAGCGGAATAATCTGCCTTAAAGGCAACTGTGAGCTGTATGCGGAACATGGAGTGGATGTAGACCCCGATGTGGAACATCTCAGGGAGTATTATGACGGCATCAGGAAAAGGCTTACAGCTGAGCAGAAAGAGTTTATCAGCAATATGCCGTTATTCTACGAAGCTGAGTGCTGCGGACACAAGATGCGTTTTTCACATTTCCTGTTTCTTGATGTTGATGCACCCTATCCCTTTTTGCCGCTGTCAAGTCTGAAAAACGGAGACTTTGACAAGGCTTGCCTGAGTGACGAGGTAAAGGCGTATGAGCTTGTGGCAGTTGGGCATTCTCACGGGAATTTCGTGAATGAAAATGTCGTTTCTGTCTCGGCAGCAGGTCTGGAGGGAGCATCATGGCTTCTGATAGAAGCTGATGAGGAGACTCTGAGCTATGAGCGAATAAGCATAGAATGATAAAAATGCCCCGAAGCGCTGCCTCGGGGCATAGTTTGTTATACACGATAAGAACTCATAAACATTACAACAGCGGAAGGAGTATAGCTCCCAGTATCATAATGCCTGCGAGAATGAGGACTGCGATCCTCATCCAGAGTTTTTTATCCTTGCCGCTGACGCTTTTCTTTGCATTTTTCTCAACGGGAAGGGGCTTGATGGTCTGCTTTTTGCTGCTCATTCATATCACCTCAATGTCTTTTTTTAGTACGCTTTTTGCGGTTCGGTATGTAATCCGAGTAGATATCGGACTTTTTCCTGTTTCCGTAAGCCGACTTTTTCCTGTCGAAACGGGGCTTTGAGTCGCCGCGGCGGCTGTTGTTCCTGTCGGAGAAGGGACTGCCCTTGTAGAGCTTTACCTCCACCTTGTTGCCGTTTATCTTCATGGAGTCGGAACTTTCGATGATGTAGTCGCATTCAGCTTCGGGCACCTCGACGGTGGTGTGCTCGTCATAGATGTCGATCTTGCCGAAGTCCTTGCCTGTCATTCCCGTAGCGTCAACGAGGGCGCCGAGGATAAAGTTGGGAGCGATACGGCGGTTCCTGCCGATATTAATGACTATCCTTGTGGTCTTGGCGCCGCTGTTCCTGCCCTTTCTGATGGGACGGGTACCCTCTATCTCGGGGAGAGCGTCTGTCTCAGCCTGAAGCTGCTTTGCAAGGACTCTTGCGGCAGCCTCACGGTAGTCGATACCCATGCCTGCCAGTCTGTCGAGGATATCATAAGCGTTGTGACCTGCCTGAGCCTCGGATATCTCCTTTATCATAGCCTCTTTTTTCATGGCGATGATATCGGACTTTTCGGGGAGGGGCATTTCTCTTATCTCTGCATGGGTGTACTTCTCGATAGCGCGGAGATCATAGAGCTGACGTCTGCCGCTGATAAGAGTATAAGCGGAGCCTGTTCTGCCTGCTCTGCCTGTTCGGCCGATACGGTGGATATAGTACTCATTGTCCTGAGGGAGATCGTAGTTGAATACGGCATCAACACCGCTTACATCTATACCTCTTGCGGCAACGTCCGTAGCCACCAGTATCTCGGCAGCCTTGTTCTTGAAGCTGTTCATGACCTGAGTACGCTGTATCTGCTTCATATCGCCGTGGAGACCTGCCGCGCGGAAGCCGCTTTTCACAAGCTCCTCTGTGAGCTGATCCACCATAGCCTTGGTATTGCAGAACACCATAGCCGACGAGGGCTTGTATGCAGCGAGGAGAAGCTTCAGGGCGTCGGTCTTTCTGCCCATAGCCACCTCGAAGTAGAACTGCTCGATGAGCTCCACGGTCTTCTGAGCGGACTTTATCTTTATATGAACGGGATCGTGCTGATACTTTTCCGTGATCGCCATGATCTCCTTGGGCATAGTTGCTGAGAAGAGCACGGTCTGTCTGTCCTCGGGGACATCGGCAAGTATGGACTCTATATCCTCGCGGAAGCCCATGTTCAGCATTTCGTCAGCCTCATCAAGGATGACAGTGCGTATATTTTCAAGCTTGAGAGTTCTCCTGCGGATGTGGTCCATAACACGGCCGGGAGTACCGATAACTATATTGGCGCCGCGTTTGAGCTCATGGATCTGCTTTTCCATGCTTGCGCCGCCGTAGACAGCAGAGGTCTTGACGCCCTCCTTGAACTTGGCAAATTTGCGTATCTCCTCATTAGCCTGCATAGCAAGCTCACGGGTGGGGCAGAGAATGAGGACCACCGCAGACTTCCTGTCAGTATCGGTGATGCTCTCGACAGCAGGGATACCGAAAGCAGCGGTCTTGCCCGTACCTGTATTTGAACGTCCCACAACGTCCCGTCCTTCGAGGAGCAGCGGGATGCTTTGCTGCTGTATCTCCGTCATCTCCGTATATCCCAGCTCGTCAACAGCACGGAGAAGCGCCTGCGATAAATTAAGTTCGTTAAAATTCATTACGTTACCTTTCTTCCTTCATTATTCCAATACAAACTATAATAGCACAAAAAGCGGAAAAGGTCAAGGGGATATATTGCGCAATATAGTATTTTTCGCAGTTTTCACCATTATTGACAAAACGGCATATATGGTATATAATAATGAACGGGCTCACAAATGAGCAGCAAAGCAGAAAAGGATGATGATATGATACAGGATATAGCACCAAACAGACTTGACAACAGCTTTAAAAACGCAGATATACAGCAGGGAGACAGACTTCTCTGCTTTGACGGTGAGGGCAGGCTCCTTACGGACACAAGCGGTGAGCGCATAGTTTTTCCGCATGCGGAAACCGATGAGCAGTTCTCAGCGGTCTATGCTTTTTCCGTAGATGATGAGCGTTATTTTATAGTGCTTTCGGAGCACAGGGATTTCGGAGTGGGCTTTGAGTACAATGGGCTCCGTCAGCTCAGGGGGAGCTTCGGCGGAAAGGAGCTCTATGCCGCCTTTACGGGCTATCATCTCTGGAAGTGGTACAGTGATAACAGCTTTTGCGGCAGATGCGGAGAAAAGCTGTCCATGCGCAGCGATGAGCGCGCCCTTGTCTGTAAGAGGTGCGGCAATGTGATCTACCCGAGGATAAATCCTGCGGTGATAGTGGGCGTTATAAAGGACGGCTCCATACTCGTGACCCGATACCGCAGCGGCTATGCACATAATGCTCTTGTGGCAGGCTTCACCGAGATAGGCGAGACCCTTGAGGGGACCGTTGCCCGCGAGGTCATGGAGGAGACAGGAGTAAGGGTAAAGAATATCAGGTACTACAAGTCCCAGCCATGGGGAATGGCGCAGGATATGCTTGTGGGCTTCTACTGCGAGGCAGATGGCAGCGGCGAGATACATATGGACGAGAACGAGCTGAAATACGCAGAGTGGGTAAAGCGTGAGGATGTAGTTCTCCAGCCCGATGATCTGAGCCTGACCAATGAGATGATGAAGCGTTTCAAAGAAGGCAATATATGAAAGCAGAAGGCTCCCGTGAGATATTACGGGAGCCTTTAGTTATAGACCGAGTCTATAACCCGATATAATTCATAGGTATTTGACAAATGCCTATTGAAGTGGTATGATATGAGTAAAGAAAAACACAGGGGTGTTGAAAATGAAAGAAAAAAGGTGTATCACCAATTCCGAGCGAATGTGTCGGAATTGAGCTTTATGAATGAAAACAAGGATTAACAGATTATTTTGAAAGGAAGTTCAGTTATGAGCAATTATAAATTTGAAACTATACAGATACACGCAGGTCAGGAAAATCCTGACCCTGCCACAGATGCAAGGGCAGTTCCGATCTATGCCACCACTTCATATGTATTCAAGGACTCTGCACAGGCGGCAGGCCGTTTCGGACTCACAGAGGGCGGAAACATCTACACCAGACTGATGAACCCCACCTCCGATGTGTTCGAGCAGAGGATCGCCGCTCTTGAGGGCGGCGTGGGAGCTCTGGCAACAGCATCGGGCTCTGCGGCGATCAGCTACGCGATCCAGAATATCGCCACAGCAGGGGACCACATCGTATCATCGGTGAACCTCTACGGCGGCTCCTATAATCTTCTTGCCCACACACTGAAGGATCAGGGACTTACAACCACATTCGTTGACCCTGCCGATCCGGAGAACTTCGAGAAGGCTATCCGTCCCGAGACAAAGCTCCTCTATGCTGAGACTCTGGGCAATCCCAACTCCGATGTTATCGACATCGAGGCTATCTCTGCCATTGCTCACAAGCATGGTATACCGCTCATCGTTGACAACACATTTGCAACACCTTTCCTGCTGAGACCTATCGAGCACGGCGCTGATATAGTAGTACATTCCGCAACGAAGTTCATCGGCGGACACGGTACGGTAATGGGCGGAGTTGTCATCGACTCCGGCAAGTTCGACTGGGCACAGAATGACAAGTTCCCGGGACTTTCCAAGCCCAATCCCTCCTATCACGGAGTAGTTTTCACAGAGGCTTGCGGCAATCTTGCCTACATCCTCAAGCTCCGCACCACACTCATGAGAGATCAGGGCGCTGCTATCTCGCCATTTAATTCCTTCCTGCTCTTACAGGGACTTGAGACTCTCTCACTCCGTCTGGAGCGTCACACCGAGAACGCTCTGAAGGTAGTGGAATTCCTGAAGAACCACCCTCAGGTGGCACAGGTGAACCACCCCTCTCTTGCCACAGGCAGAGCTAAGGAGCTCTACGACAAATATTTCCCCAACGGAGCTGCTTCCATCTTCACATTTGATATCAATGGCACAGCAGAGGACGCAAAGAAGTTCACGGAGAGCCTTGAGCTGTTTTCACTTCTTGCAAACGTAGCTGACGTAAAGTCACTGGTAATACACCCTGCATCCACAACTCACTCACAGATGAGCGAGGAGGAGCTTCTCTCCGCAGGCATCAGACCCACAACGGTAAGACTTTCCATAGGAACCGAGCACATCGACGATATCATCGCAGACCTTCAGCACGGATTTGATGCAGTAAAGTAAAAAGCCAATGGCATTTGCAGAGATGCAAATGCCATTTTTTATTTTGTCTTTAGTTTTATCAGGTCTTTTATGACCTCTCCGCCTATGATAAGTCCTGCAACGGAGGGGACAAAAGCGTTGGAACCGGGAGTGGAGCGTCTTTCGGCACCGGTTCTCATATCGGTATTGCCGGAGCCGTCATCGGCAGCTTTGCCCTGAGGGACAATGGGCTGCTCCTTTGAGTAGACCACCTTCAGCTTTTTCACGCCGCGGCGTTTCAGCTGATAGCGCATGACCCTTGCCAGAGGACACACGGATGTCTTGTAGATATCCGCTACTTCAAATGCAGTGGGGTCCACCTTGTTTCCTGCGCCCATGGAGCTTATAACGGGAACTCCCGCCTTTTGCGCCTGCATGATTATCTCTATCTTGCCCGTGACGGTGTCGATGGCGTCCACAACGTAGTCATACTGTGAAAAGTCCAGCTTGTCGGCAGTTTCGGGCATATAGAACATCTTGTGGCAGGTGACCCTGCATTGGGGATTGATGTCGTGTATACGCTTTTCAGCCGCGTCCACCTTGTACATACCCACGGTGGAGCCGAGAGCGATTATCTGGCGGTTGATATTGGTCACACAGACCTTGTCATCGTCGATGAGGTCGATAGCGCCCACACCCGAGCGCGCCAGAGCTTCAACGGTGAAGCCTCCCACACCGCCCACGCCGAAAACGGCAACGCGGGAATTTGCCAGAATATCCATGGCTTCCTCGCCGAAGATGAGCTGAGTTCTTGAAAAAATATCGGACATATCTTACTCCTTATCCAGTGCAGTCAGGTCAGAGGGCTCGTAGCGGTTGTGTCCTTTGAGGCTCTTTTTGTACTTCCAGCACTTTATGGCGTCTCCGAGGGAGCTTCCCTTGTTGTCGGCGAAGAAATCGCGGATATAAGTGTTGTACTCAAACTGACTGTCAATGGTAGTTTTGCTGTGCTTTTTCTCCTCGATTATCAGGCGATAGGCTTCGATAGCGTCGGCATATGTCTTGCCGACGTTGGTTTTGAGCCATTTCTGGAAAGCCACATTGAAGGAAAAGCTCTTGCCTAAATGCTCCTTGAAGAAGGCACGGTGGACCTCCGAGCATACGAAGTTTTCGCCTATTTTACCGTCCATAGCTATGGGCGCGGAGTCGGCGGTGCTTCTTTTTCTGCTTTCGGCAGCAGGCAGCAGCACCTCTCCCGTATCAAGAAAATGAGCTATCCTCTCGGTTAGCTGGATTTTGCTGCCGGAAACGGGCAGACCGTTCTCGCGGCAGAACCCGAGCAGCTCCTCCTTGAGGTAGTAATAGCTGCGGAATATATTGCTGTCCAGTCCCTTTTTCAGTTCCGGTCTGTCTGACATAGCTTGCTCCTTTACAGTTTTATTTCCATGTAGCCGCAGGTAAAGGGGAAAAAGTCGAACTTTTTCGTGCCCACATGGACTGCTCCGTGTTTTTCATACCATTTGCGGAGGACGGCGTTTTCCTCAACGATGCTGAATACCAGCTTTGTGCAGCCCATAGCCTTTGCCTCCTCACAGGCGTCGTTGAGGAGCTTCTCTCCGATATTCCTGTGTCTGTATTCGGGGAGAACACAGAGGTTGTTCAGCTCGCACTCACCATTTTCGAGCCGGAGCAGTGAATAGTATCCCACAATTCTGCCAACCTCGGAGTAATATGCATACATGGGGCGCTGTTCCTCATCATACTGTGAAAACAGCTTCTCGTCGGTAGCTGCAAAAGCCACGAACCGCGGCGCATTTTCCACAGTGAAGCCGAACTCGTCCGCCACGGTCATGAAGCTTGTCTTTATGACCTTTACACATTGGGGAATACTGTTTCTGCCTATCTTACATATGCCCCTGAACTTCTCCAGACGGTAAACGTGTTCATCGTCCACCTCTGCTATACCGTTTTTGTAGTCATAGCCGAAATGCCTGTAAAACTGGCAGCCTGTAATAGAGGAGGGGATCTCTATACGCTTTGCACGGAGGAAGAATTCGTCCTTTTCGAGAGTCTCCATGATGAGCCTGCCAACGCCTTTGCCCTGATACTCGGGAAGTACAAAGATAGTGAACAGACTGCTCTCGTCCTCCTTGCCCCAGTAGGGACCGATGGCGCCGACGCCGATAATCATTCCCTCATCTTCGACTACATACATATGGGTCCAGCCTGCACGCTCAAGTATATTCTCGGGCTGCTGGCTTTTGACTACCTCCTCCATGAGGTCGGCAGGGTAGTCCTTGACGTTGGATATTCTTACAGTCTTTATGACCAGAGCGGACACCGCTTCTGCGTCCTGCTGTTCAAATCTTCTTATGTTCATATAAAAGCTCCTTACACATTTATCATTTTTTCGTACAGGCTATGGTCGGCAGACATTGCGACAATAGTCATTGCTGTGGCGAGATCAAGTATAGCGTGGCTTATCATCATCGGCAGCGGATCGCGCTTTTTGTAGTAATGAATGCAGAATATAACGGTCAGCGGAAGAAATGAGATAAATCTGTAGATCATGTACCTTGCATCAAACAGTGTAGGTATGAAGCAGTGCTGAAGTGTGTAGAAAAAGGCAGGGATAAGTATTGCTGTAAACTTGTTTTTTATCTGATTGACGCCGCCGCCGAGGTACAGACCGTCCTCAGCCAATGCTGTAGTAACAGGAAGTACAGCGATGTTCAGTATGGCGGGAATGAGCGGTATCGGCTCTACTATCATGGGTGGTGAATACGGTAGAACTCCGTAGCAGATATAGCCTGCGGCATACAGCCCTGCCGTGCCGATGAAAATGAATCCTATTATAAGGAGTATTGCTTTCTTTACGGGAGTTTTGCCCTTTTCATAGGCGATAAGCTCACGATAGCTGCTGCCCGCTTTTTTTGCTGATATAACAAGAAAAAGGATAGTCAGTATATTTACTGCGGAGGCGACTATGGACCACCAGCAGCTTATTTCGCTGAATTCCCTGCCTGTGATGAGAGCTCCGGCAGCAAATACCAGCAGAAATAATATACAGCGGGCAGGCAGAAAGAATTTCAGAGAGCTTGTTTTATTCATGATACTTCCCCTTTTTACGGAACTGCTTTGTGAGCAGTGATAATGGTATAGCTGTATGCGTTCACGGTGATGACCGCACCGCCGACAGCAGCATACCAGTTCTTGCCGCGTCGCTCGATCACGGCTTCGGGAGAGCATATCTGCTCCTTGCACCATTCCACCACATCGCCGCAGTCAAGACTTAGATTGCGCCTTATACGAACTGCGCCAAGCTCCGTGGTGTGGAGCTTGGCGATATTTCTGATGAGTTCCATTATTCGGTTATTTTTCTTGCCTCGATGTAGAATCTCTTGTCCTCGGCGTGACCCATGGAGAATGTCTTTCTGGGGAGAGCTCCGTCCTTGATAACAGTTGGGAAGAGCTGAGCCTTGTCCATATCGGGGAGAATGAAAGCGAGACCGCTGTGCTTTTCTGCGAGGGACTTGACTGTATCGGCGCCGTGGATATAGTCTATCTTTCCGCCGTTGGCTTTGATGTAGCCGTCAAGGAAGTTCTGGAGAGAACCAACGGAGAGATTAGAGGACTTCTTATTGATGTAGAGCTTCTTCTCGGTGCCGCAGCATGAGCAGATAACGTACTGATCTGACTCCTTGGACTCTGAGAGCTCCAGAGCGGCAGTGAGCTCATTCATGAGCTTGTCGCAGTCAACATCGTAAACAAGGCGGTGGATAGCCTCGAACTTGAGGGCATCGCTGTGGAGGTTGACGATCTCAGCCAGAGCATAGCGGGCAGGGTGATTTGAGAAGTCCTTGCCGGGATCAGCTTTTTTCAGCTGCTCGTAGAACTCCTTTGCCGTAGCGAGGGAGTGGTTTCCGTCGCCCATAGCATAGAGGAGAACGGGAGTATCGCTGAGACCGTATTTTTTGCAGAAAGCATCGGGGTCAGCCAGAGCGCAGAGCGCCTTGTCAACAGCTTCCTGAGCGGACTTGTCCATGAGCCAGCCCTTGATGCTGCCGCCGTTCTGCATTAGCTGGAAGTCGTAGAGCTTGCTGTCGTCGGAGACTGTCTTTGCAAGGGGCTCGATAACGGTATTGTCGGGGTCGTCAATGAGTATCATGATGTGGGGAAGCTCAAGAGGAGCGCCCTGTCTTACCTTTATACGGGGGGGTATACGCTCGATGACAGTAGCCTCGGTAGCTCTTACCTCGGAGGTGCTGCCCTTTGAGAAGTCGTACTTTTCAAGGTCAATAGCGCCCACGATACCCTGACGGAGGATGCCGTTGCTCTGGACTCTCTCAACGTAGACCATAGCGTCCTTGTACTCGGTGAATATGCCGTCAGCGAGGTACCTGTCCATAGCGGAGTGGATATTGTCGATGCGCTGAGCAACGCCGTCCTGCTCGAGGTAGAGCTCGGGGAGGATAAGGTTCAGCGTTGAGGGAGCGCTTCCGACGGTTGCGCTTACCTCGTCCCAGTACTCAGGCTCGCTGGTGTACTGGTCGCAGGCGATAACGGACCACTTGTGCATATCGCAGTCCTTGGGGATAAGAATGTCAGCAGAATGAAAAGCAGTTGAGTTCATGGTAAATACTCCTTTATAGTTATTGGTTTTTAATGCTTAGAGCTTAGAATGGGACGCTGTTTCCGGCGTTCCATGTAAAGGCGAAAAACGCTTATTGGATGATCGGTGCCGTTTTATGATAATACACTGAAAAGTAACATGATGGCGACCGCTATGGCGAAAACGACAAACTGAGAGAGGAAAACGAGGATAAGAGAGAGTGTGGTTTTCAGCTTACGCTCCGTTTTGCGGATATTTATGATCCAGAGAGCGATTATCAGGAGAATGGCAGCTAAAGCTGCAAACAGGATAACACCATCTATGCAGACATCGGAAAGCTTCGTTTCGTGTGGAACAGGATAGGCGTCAGGATCATAGCCGTGATACTTGTATTCTTCATAATCGCGAAAGAACACAAATGAAAACAGAGCTGATACCATAAGGGAGAGATCAAAAGGAATGATCAAGAGCATTATTTTGTCGAATAGTTTATCTTGATTGATGATGCGGTGTTTTGTTTTAATCATAGTTGTTTATTCCTTAGTGTTTTTTACGACGTTCTTGGCGTTCCGATAAATTGAGAATTCAAAAATTCTCCATTCTCAACTCTCAACTCTGAACTTTTTTCATTTCATTGAAGAGCCTTCCCACGGG
The DNA here is from genome assembly GCA_017519145.1 of Ruminococcus sp. Lineage (GTDB taxonomy): Bacteria > Bacillota > Clostridia > Oscillospirales > Ruminococcaceae > Ruminococcus. Next base: position 37,869 of record JAFWTA010000024.1, on the reverse strand, counting down.
AAGTCCCACCACGTTGAAAAAGTCCCCGTTGATGCGGGAGATGAGCGCGGAGCCCAGTCCTTGGATACCGTATCCGCCTGCCTTGTCATAAGGCTCGTCGGTGTCGGCGTAGGACTCTATCTCGGCAGCGGCAAGCTCACGGAAAGTAACATCGGTCACCTCCGAGAAGGAACTGACCCTGCCGCCGCTGATAATGCAGCAGCCCGTGACCACCTGATGGGTGCGTCCCGAAAGCTTTGATATATCGGCAATGCACTGCGCCCAGTCCTTTGGCTTGCCCAGTATCTCGCTGCCGCAGATGACGGTGGTATCGCAGCCGATAACGACGCAGTCGGGGAACTTTTCCGCCGCAGCCTTAGCCTTCAGCACTGCAAGGTACTCGGAAGCCTCCAAGGGCGGTATATCCTCGGGGAGAGTCTCGTCGCAGTCCAACGATACCGCCTCGAAGTCCTCGGTGATGTATCTCATAAGCTCACGCCGTCTCGGCGAAGCAGATGCAAGTATTATTTTCATGTTTCACGACCTTTGTATTTTTAAAGCAAATTTGTGATATGAATCTCATCTCTGAGCTTGCTGTAAACTATTACATTTATATCAAGTTGTAATTTATGCGTGTTGAAGTGCAAAACTTTGGATAAGATCTCAAGGAATTCCTGATTGCTTTTGTTCATTGAAGCATATCCGCCGCCTATGACGGGAATATAAACTTTTTCTTGTATATTACATTTGTGAGAGATTGCGTCGATCATGCTCTGAATACCTGCAAAGTATTGCATTTCTGAACAATAAGGCTGTAAGGAATTGTTAAGCTCACAAGTTGCTGCTAATAAGTATGAGTAAATATTTTTTTCATTACTATCCATCTTTCATAAATGATGAAAAATATCTTATTAAGACTCAATAATAATTCTATCACATAGGCTATTGTATGTCAAGGAAAAAGCTCTTTGCATTGTAAAAATTGTATCAGTATTGCGGAAAAGTATTGAAAAATTTTTACAATGACGTTTTTATGCTGCTATTGTTTTTTTGCGGAAAATGATGTATAATTAAAAGGTATTTGTAAAAAGAAAAAGAAGGTTAGGGATAATATGAATAATAATGAATATGGCGGACCCCGCGGCAATAACGGTCCACCAAACGGGGCAGGCGGACCACCTATGGGAACGGGCGGACCGCCACCGGGGGCAGGCGGACCTCCCGCAGGAGTCGGAGGTCCTCCGCAGGGCGGAAATCCATTGGGCTCGGCGCCTATCCGGGCACTGATGATGAAATTCGCCATACCGAGCATCATAGGAATGCTGGTAAGCGCACTTTACAACATGGTGGATCAGCTGTTTATCGGAAAAGCAGTTGGTACACTTGGAAATACGGCGACTTCCATAGCCTTCCCGTTCACTACGGGCTGTATGGCGCTGGCGCTCCTGCTGGGAATAGGCGGAGCCTCATGCTTTAATCTCACCATGGGAATGGGGGACAAGAAACGCGCTCCGTACTTTGCAGGAAACGCGCTTTCGCTGCTTGTGGTCAGCGGAGTCATACTTTCGGCGATAACGTTGGCGTTCCTGACGCCTTTGCTCAAACGTTTCGGAGCCACAGACGCGGTAATGCCTTACGCAAAGGAATATGTAAAGTACACTGCATTAGGCTTCCCGTTCCTGATACTCACAACGGGCGGCGGACACATAATCCGAGCGGACGGCAGTCCTAAGATCACCATGCTATGCAACATTACGGGAGCGGTGGTCAACACCATACTTGATGCGGTTTTCGTTCTCGGACTTGATTGGGGAATGAAGGGCGCGGCTATCGCCACCGTTATCGGACAGTTTATATCGGCGGTCATAGTAGTGGTATACTGCTTCAACTTCAAGACAGTTTACCTGTTCGGCAGACATCTTCTGCCGAAGTCGGGCATAGTCAGCAGGATATGCTCTATCGGAATGGCATCCTGCTTCAATCAGCTTGCTATCGCGATAGTGCAGATAGTTCTCAACAACTCGCTGAAGCATTACGGAGCCCTTTCCGAGTATGGCGCGGATGACCCCATAGCGGTTGCGGGAATAGTCATGAAGGTAAACATGATAGTCTTCTCCATAGTCATAGGACTTGCGCAGGGAACGCAGCCCATCGAGAGCTTTAACTACGGCGCACAGAAGTACGACCGGGTAAGGAGCGCGTTCTGGATGGCAGTAAAGGCAGGCGCGGCAATATCGCTGTTAGCCTTTGTGATGTTCCAGCTGTTCCCGAAGCAGATACTTGCGGTATTCGCCAATAATGAGGCGAGCGAGGGCTATTACAAGTTCGGAGCCAAGTTCTTCCGCATATCATTCTTCTTCACATGGATAAACTGCCTCCAGCCCATAACCGCAACATTCTTCACATCCATAGGAAAGCCTATAAAGGGCGTGTTCCTGTCGCTTACGAGACAGATACTGTTCTTCGTACCGCTTCTGCTGATACTTCCCGTCATCTTCCGGATGAACGGAATACTCTTCGCAGCGCCTGTAGCGGATGCGCTTTCAGCCATAGTAGCGACACTGATGGCGATGCACGAATTCAAGATCATGAAGGATATGGAATGGTACTGATGGCGGTACACAATAATTAAAATAAAAATAAAAATCCCGCAGTATTGATTTATTGTGGGATTTTTGTTATAATATTTGGGTGAGTGCTGGGGCATAGCCAAGCGGTAAGGCAACAGACTTTGACTCTGTCACCCGTGGGTTCAAATCCCGCTGCCCCAATACCAAGCGCCCTTCAGTTCAGGCTGAGGGGCGCAATATTTATATATGAAGCCTTTCCCCGACCACGGGGATTTTTATATTTCAGCATTGCTTTTGAGCATAGCGACCTCCTCATCGGTAAGGGGGCGGAACTGTCCCTGTTCAAGACGAGGATCGAGGCGCAGCTTTCCTATGCATTCGCGGCGCAGGTAAAAAATACGGCAGCAGACTGCTTCAAGCATTCTTTTCACCTCATGCTTTTTGCCCTCTGAGATAGTGAGCTCGGCGGCAAATGCAGGACCGTCTGGATTTTTCATATAGCGCATACGGCGCTTCTCGGGCATAAATTCTTCCAGCTCACCTATGCGGAACCGCTTTATAAGTCGGAACTTCGCCCTGTCCGTGGTGAATCCGACAAGAGGGACTCCGTTTTCCAGCAGTGCTGTCTTTTCGGCGTCCATTGAGCCGATAGCGTAGAAGAAATAGGTCTTGGAGATATGTTTTTTCGGCTGCATGATACTGACATCGAGCATACCGTCGTCTGTGAGAATGAGCAGACCGCAGGTGTCCTTGTCAAGCCTTCCTACGGGGTGGAGCTTTTTGGCGAGCTGCGGTGGGAAGTAGTCCATGACTGTTCTGTGGACCGCGTCCGAACGGGCAGTAACGCAGCCCATGGGCTTGTTGAACATATAATAAAGCATAGTCTCACCTCCGAAAAAATAGCAGCAATAACAGTATACCACAATGGGCGCAGCTAATCAAGATGGGGTGCTTGAAGTGAGTGTATCTGAAATTGGATACTTTTGTACATAATATAAAAATTATATTACACATTACTAAAATGTAATAGCTAAGTTGTTTAATACAAATAGTAATCGAAGATAGCATATCTGCACAGTAGGTAATAGTGAAAATAGTAAAATGCAATATGTTTTTTATATAATTGAAAAAGGCTTAAAATAAAGAAAAATCGGCATTTGATGAACTTTCTGTTAAGTGGGCTGTGGTATTTTGCATATATTTACTGCTCGTATATTATGCAAAATCCCAAAAATTGGAAATTGTATTGACATAACGAAAAATAGGGTGTAAAATAATATTATAAACATAATTAACATCAGTTCCCGGTGGGAACGCACCATTTTTCTGGGGGTAGATTTATTATGAAGAAGTTTTTTGCAGCGGCAATGGCAGCTATCATGATGGGAAGTCTTGTATCCTGTGGAAAGGATCAGGCAGACAAGGGAGAAGCAGAAAAGAAAAAGATAGGTATCGCAATGCCTGCTGAGGAACTCGAGCGCTGGAACAGCGACGGATTATATCTCAAACAGCAGTTTGAGGAAGCAGGTTATGACGTTATTCTGAAGTATTCACAGAATGATGCTTCCAAGCAGAACAACGATGTTCTCGGCATGATCTCAGAGGACGTTGACCTTCTTCTTATAGCAGCAGTTGACGGCAATCAGATGTCAAAGACACTTGACGATGCAAAGACAAAGAATATCCCCATAGTTGCTTATGACCGCCTTATCATGAATACCGACGCGATCACATATTATGTTTCTTTCGACAATTATACAGTCGGAAAGATGCAGGCAGAATTTGTCCGTGACGAGCTTCAGCTGGATTCAACCAGCGGACCTTACAACATTGAATTCGTAGCAGGAGATAAGGGTGACAACAATGCCCGTTATTTCTTCAACGGAGCTTATGAGACACTTGAGCCCTATATCAAATCAGGCAAACTTGAGATCCCCTCGGGTAAAAATACATTTGAGCGTGTTGCAACGGATGGCTGGACGACCGATAATGCCGAAAAGGATATGAAGGGAACTCTCTCTGTAAACTATAAGGATAAAAACCTTGATGTGGTACTGTGCTCCAATGATTCAACTGCTCTCGGTGTAACCAAGGCTTTAGAGTCAGGCTATAAGGGCAGCGGCCAGCCTATCATCACAGGTCAGGACGGAGATATCGAGAATCTTCGCAATATCGTTGACGGAAAGCAGTCCATGACTGTATACAAGAATGTAAGCGATGAGGCAGGAGTTGCCTTAGAGGTGTGCAAGAAGCTCCTTGACGGTGAGATCCCTGCGGCAAATCTTACAGAATCATTTGAGTGTGAGTGCGTATTCGATTCCGAGTCATATAACAACGGCGTGAAGTATGTACAGTCCTACCTGCTTGTACCGTATGTTATCACAAAGGATAACCTCCAGCTTCTTGTTAACACAGGACTTTACAGATGGGATGCATCTAACAAGTACCTTGAGCTTAACAAGTAAAGCCTGAATAATGCCAGAAAAATTACCGGGTCTGTAATAATGGGCTCGGTAATTTTTTATGCCGGTGCGGAGCTGATACTGTTTCTGCTTGACACTGTAAACGGCATATGATATAATTCTATTAAATCAGAACGTGCAACGAGGTGAAAAGCATGAAACGAAAGGACTATATAAGCTGGGACGAATACTTCATGGGAATAGCCATGCTGTCTGCACAGCGCAGCAAGGACAATTCGACTCAGGTGGGAGCCTGCATAGTGAACGACAAGCACAAGATAGTATCCGTGGGCTATAACGGAATGCCTACGGGCTGTGATGATGACGATATGCCGTGGGAGCGCGAGGGCGACAGCTCCCTTGACACCAAATATCCCTTTGTATGCCATGCGGAGCTGAATGCCATACTCAACAGCAGCTTCGGCAGTCTCAGCGGCTGCACTCTGTATGTAACGCTTTTCCCCTGCAATGAATGTGCAAAGGCGATTATCCAGTCAGGGATAAAGCGAGTGGTATACAAGTGCAACAAGTACGCCGATACCGACAGCGTAAAGGCATCCTGCATTCTTTTTGACAAATGCGGAGTTACCGTTGAGGAGTACGAGCCCAGCGGCAAGGATATAGTACTTTCCATGTAAGAGTATACGGAAATGATGATGAAACGAATTAACTGCTCGGTGCAGTAACGACAGGGAACGTTGCACCGAGGTAAGAAACGTTCCCGTACTGCACCGATATAATAAGAATGATTATTATGAAAAGGAGCAGTTATTATGAACATATATCTTAAAGATCTTGAACGGATAGAATTCAGCATAACGATGTGCTGCACAGGCAGATGCCGTCATTGCAGTCAGGGAGAGCATGAGGGCTTCAGCGGACATATAGACGGAGCCGTAGCCGCAGAGTTGGTGGAAAAGGTCTGCCGCAGTTATACCGTAAAGTCGCTGATGACCTTTGGCGGAGAGCCGCTGCTGTACCCCGAAACTGTCTGCACCATACACAGCGCGGCAAAGCGGTCGGGCATACCGCGGCGCGAGATGATCACCAACGGTTTTTTCAGCAGGGACAGAGAGCGCATAGCAGCTGTATCCCGTATGCTGTCAGAAAGCGGCGTGAACCGCGTCCTTCTTTCGGTGGACGCATTCCATCAGGAGACCATTCCCTTGGAGCCCGTGCGTTTTTTTGCGGACTGCCTGAGGCGGGAGGGCATACCGCCCGAGATACATCCTGCATGGCTGGGAGGCATGGGAGCCGACAACGAGTACAACAGCCGCACAAGGGAGCTTCTGGAGCAGTTCCGCAGGTCGGGTTATGTGATATCCGAGGGTAACAATATCTTTCCCAAGGGAAACGCATTGAAGCTCATGGATGGGTTCGAGGAAGCACCTGCCGACCCGTATGAGGAGGATCCACGGCATCTGCACACTCTCTGCATAGACGCAGATGGCAGAGTGCTGAACGGCAGCATATATGAAGCTGACATAACAGACATCATGGATCGCTATGAACCGTAAATAAAAAGCAGCCCCGAGGCATTCCGGCTTCGGGGCATTATATATTTGTATAAGAAAGGATTTGACGTAATTGGAAAAAGGTGGTATAATTTTTTTGCAGTAAATGCGAAAGGAAGATAATATGAAAAATGACATAAACATCCGCCCCATGACAGAGAGCGACAGGGCAGAGGTGCTTGCGATGATGAGAGTTTTCTACGATTCACCCGCGGTGATACACACCTCACCCGACAGCGTACTTGAGCAGGACTTCAACGACTGTATCGGCGAGCTTCCCTATCTTCGAGGCTTTATAGCCGAGAGGAACGGCATCGTGGCAGGCTATGCCATGACGTCGGTGAGCTACACAACAGAATACGGCGGAGTCTGCGTATGGCTGGAGGATCTGTACATAAAGCCTGAGTTCCGACGCTTCGGCATAGGCAGGGAAGCTCTGCGCTTTATCGAGAAGGAGTTCCCCGAGGCAGTGCGCTTCAAGATGGAGGTAGAGCAGGAGAATGAGGCAGCCTACGCCTGTTATTTCGATGAGGGATACAGGCTTTCTGATTACGGGCTCATGACCAAGGAGCGCATATGAGCAAGGCTCTGCGTTTTCTAAAGGCACAGCCTGTGCTTGCGGCAGCCTTCATCCTTGCGGTGGTGACTATGTTCATAGTGCCGCCCGACAGGGAGTATCTCGGCTACTGCAACAGGACGGTGCTCATAGAGCTTTTTGCGCTTATGGCAGCAGTTGCGGGACTTCGCAGCGCAGGCATATTCGACGCCGCCACAAGAGCCATACTCCGCAGAACGGGCAATGTCCGCAGACTTGGAGCAGTTCTCACGCTTATATGCTTTTTCAGCGCCATGCTGGTGACCAACGACGTTGCGCTCATCACATTTGTACCGCTGACCCTGCTCGTATACAAGGGCATAGGGGACAAGCGCAGCCTTATGCTGACGGTGGTGCTGGAGACAGCCGCCGCCAATCTGGGGAGCATGATGACTCCCGTGGGCAATCCGCAGAACCTGTTCCTTTACGATAAATACGGACTTACCGCGCTTACCTTTGTGCGTACTATGCTGCCTGTGGGTGCTGTGGGACTTGCGGCGGTAATGGGACTGACCCTGCTGCTGCCCAAGAGCAGATGCGAGGCTCCCGAGAGCAGGGGCGAGAAGCTTCCAGTGGTCAGGACCGCAGTATTTACAGGACTTTTCCTGCTTTGCATAGCGGCAGTATTCCGGCTTGTGCCCGATTGGGTGTGCCTTGTGGGAGCACTTCTTGCGGTGGCAGTCTGCGACCGGCGGCTTTTTGCCAAGGTGGACTACGCACTCCTTGCCACATTCGTGTGCTTTTTCGTATTTGTGGGCAACATAGCCCGTATCGAAGCGGTGAGCAGCTTTTTCTCCCGCATACTTGACGGACGGGAGCTGATAGTTTCCGCGGTGCTGTCCCAGTTCATCAGCAACGTCCCTGCGGCAGTGATGCTTGCGGAGTTCACCGACAGGGGAACACAGCTGCTTCTCGGAGTTGACATAGGGGGCTTCGGCACCATCATTGCCTCACTTGCCAGCCTGATATCGTTCCAGCTCTACCGCCGCGATGAGGGAGCGGAAACAGGCAGGTACTTTCTTGTATTCACGGTAATAAACTTTGCACTGCTGGGACTTCTCCTTGCCGTGCAGTTTATAATATCCTGAAAAGGGCGAAAAGACAAAGCTTCCGGGTGTTCGGCTGAATACACGGGAGCTTACTTTTTTTATACAATGGTAAAGAAAAGGAAAAAAATTGCGAAAAGGGCTTGACAAGAAAGTCAATAATGTATATAATGTATATATACATCTCGGAAGAATGTGTATATTGATATTTGACATACATTGTAAAAAGATGTATAATAAATGCTGCGTTTGCAAAACAAAAAACGTAATAATTATTGGAGGATTGAAATGCAGAAACACAAGAAACTCCTCGCACTTCTTCTGTCAGCCATGCTGACGGCAGGTGCAGCCGGCTGTTCTGCGCCGTCCAAAAAGGACAGCGGCAAGACGGACAGCAGCACGGCTGTTGAAGGCGGGGAAAAGGACGACACTGCCGATGGTGACGAGGCAGGGGAGAAAGACAAAGGGGATATAAGACCACAGGACGATTTCTACGGCTATGTCAATTACGAGACCCTGAGCAAGCTGGAGATACCCTATGGTGCTTATGAGACGACACCGTTTGACGCACCTGACGGCAAGGATCCCATGATCGCGCTGATTCAGGAGATAGCCAATGATGATACAAAGTTCCCCGCAGGAAGCAACGAACAGCTTGTACACGACATCTATCATCAGGCGTATGACTACGAGGATGACGGCACCGTAGAAAAGGAGATCATGGGCAACTGCGACAGGATACTTGCCGCAGACAACATACAGGAACTTTTTGAGACATGGGGCGATCTTGTCTGCAATTACGGAATGCCGTCAATGTTTGAATTTGACGTAATGCACGATTATCTTGACGGAACTCAGTACGCACTTTACCTCTACCCTGTCAGCAATTTCCTTGGCACGACCATGGAGGATATCGCAGATGATTCCTACAACTGCAAGTCAATGCACAGCTGTGCAAGAGATATGCACAGAGTAATGGGCGATGACTATGATACTGCCGATGAAAAGGGCAGACAGATGGTATATCTTGCACTTGATATCGCACAGCACACCGATATAGATCTTGAGCTGAACATGGATCTGATTCTCAATATCAAGGAGACAAGCTTTGAGGAGTTCGACAGCATCATGAGCAATTATCACGGCTCCTTTGCGGATCTCTTCCTCGGTGATGCCACAAAGAACGGCGACGGCATTTTTCTTGCCGACAAGGGACAGCTCGAAGCCATAAACGCTCTCATTACAGACGAGCATCTCGAGCAGTGGAAGACATACATACTCACATCTTATCTTATGAGCTTTGGCGGTTATATCCGTGAGAGCAGCGATATACTTGCCGAGTACAATCCCGAGAGCAAGGAGCTTGAGGAGGAAGTTACAGCTGCCGGTATCCAGCCTCTTCTCGGCCGCCAGATCTCTGAGATATATGCTCAGAGGTACTACACTCCCGAGATAGACAAGGGCATACACAAGATGTTCGACGAGATCATCGGAAGCTATCGCGAGCTCATCGACGGTGCGGACTGGCTTTCAGCCGGGACCAGAACGGCACTGAGAAAGAAGCTTGACGGTATCCTTCTCATCACCACAGGAGAGTATCACGAGACCGACCCGAATGACGCCAAGCTTGTGGGCAGTAACTTCTATGAGACCACAAAGAACATGGCTAAATTCAACAACCGTAAAAAGATGGAGCTTCTTGGCTCGCCCATGGACAGGGAGAAGCCGCTGATGACTGCCAATACAATAAACGCGCAGTATCTGCCCTGTAACTCCATTAACATCACCGTAGCCATCATGCAGCCGCCTTTCTTCGATCCCAAGAAGAGCGATGCCGAGAATCTGGGCGCACTGGGCACAGTAGTGGCACATGAGATAGGTCACGCCTTTGACTCCAACTGTATAAAGTATAATCCCGACGGTATACTTGATCCCGACTGGATCAACGAGGCTGACAGAAAGATACTGGACGAGAGAGCGGATGCACTTTCGGAGTACTACAGCAAGTACACTATCATGGAGGTCTTTCACGTTGACGGAGAGCGCACCAACGGCGAGAACTATGCAGACCTCAGCGCACTTGAGTGCGTAACGAATATAATAGACGATCCCGAGGAGCTGAAGAAGCTTTTCAGGAGCTATGCGGAGATATGGTGCGGACTTATTGTCGATTCTGCTGCTGTCGAGGGACTCAGCACAGATGAGCACAGTCCCGGAAAGGTCCGCGTAAACGCCGTGCTTGCCTCGAACAGGAAATTCAATGAGGTATACGATATCAAGGAGGGCGACGGAATGTATGTTGCTCCCGAGGAAAGGGTAAGCAGGTGGTAAGGCATGAGACTGATATTCAAGCACATATTCAAGGATATACTGGCGCATAAGCTGAGAACGCTGCTGCTTCTGATCTGTATCATCGTATGCAGCTTCACAGCCATGCTTTGTTTTGATCTCAGCGGCTCACTGAGGATAATGCTGAGAGGACTTTTCTCCACAGTAGCGGGAAGCAGTGATCTCATGATCGAAACAAAGACTCCTGTGGGAGAAGATTTTGCAGAGGGGGCACCTGACAGCAATATACTCAGGATAGGCGAGTCCGGCTGTTATTTTGACAGACGTATCGACAGCGACTATTCCTATGTCAACCGCGGCGAGGCGAATATCGTTGCAGTAGACCCTGACGAGGGAAAGAACATGAATGTCATCCGTGACGGTCTGGAGATAGACGGAATGAAGGCAGCTGTCGGCAAGGCATTTGCCGAGGAATTCGGCTTCGAGGAGGGCGACAAGATAGTTCTCCACGGCGACAGAGATGTAGCTGTTGAATTTACCGTAAGCAGCCTTGAGGAACAGCAGGGACTTTTTGCAATGGGCGACAATACCATCGTCATAAGCATCAAGGACATGGGTGAGCTTTCTCTCGGCGGAGAGGCAGAGATCACTACTGTAATGGTAGATATCAAGGACGACAGTCAGATAAAGGAAGCTGAGAACTTCTTCAAGGAGAAGTATCCCACAGCAGAAGTGACCAACTTCATTGAGGACAAGGATCTTGAGAATTCCATAAAGAGCATTTCGCGAATATTCCTTATACTCTTTGCGTTATGTATGCTTCTGGTAATATTCGTAACGGTATCCGTATCCGAGAGAATGATAACCGACAAGATGTCCGTAGTAGGAACATTCCGAAGCCTCGGCGTTTCTTCGGCAAAGACCACCTTTGCCCTCATATTCGAGAACGCCCTGTTCGGACTTGTGGGAAGCAGCATAGGAATATTACTGTACATTCTCATCAAGGAGCCGCTGTTCAGCTCCATGCTCGTAGTTGATGACGCGATACGTCCCAAGGTGCCCATGCCGAAGTTCTACGTATATCTGGGAGTTATCCTCGGAGCCATAGTTGTAGAGTGTCTCTGCCCCATAAAGGAGAGTGTCAAGGCACTGAGAGTACCGATCCGCGATATCATCTTCAACACCAAGGAGACAGAGTACAAGCCCAGCAAGGTAGCTACAATTATTGGCTTTGTGCTTCTTGCAGCAGCGGCAGTATGCTTCTTCTTCAAAGAAAGCTTCACGATGAACATGGTATGCTTCGTATGCATAATCGCAGGAGCAGCACTTCTGTTCAACTACGTTACCAGAGCAGCAGCAAAGCTGCTTGCGAAGATATTCGACAAGCTTAACTGGCCCATCGCACATCTTGCAGCAGTAGAGGCAGGAGCAAAGAAGTCAACAGTGGGAAGCTCGGTTCTCTGCGTAACAGCCGCAGCACTTGCGCTGGTAATATATATGTTCTCCAATTCACTTTCATCTGTTTACTCCAAGGAAGTATTCAAGTGTGACGTCATAAATGGTCTTACAGGCACCAAGCCCACCATGCTCAGCTATATAGACCAGCTTGACGGTGTTGAGAAGACCGAGTTCTTCTATCTTACATCTGATGATGTAAAGATCAACGACAAGGATGAGATGATCTATGTATACGGCTGGAAGGAAGGCGGAAACGAGCTTGTGGACAGCTTTGAGGGTATGGACAACAATATCGCAGCCGATGAGATAAACCTTGGAAAGATAATCATGAGAAAGTACGGTCTCAGTGTCGGCGACAAGGTTAAGATGACTTTCCTCACAAAGGGATATCTCCCCATTGAAAGGGAGTTCACCATTAAGAGCAAGATAGACATTGACTACGGAACGGGTTCGGGTACAAGCGCCGTACTCAATGAGGAGACATACAAGGAGATCTACGGCGATCATCCTATGTATCTTTTCGTAAAGGGTGACGATCCCAAGGCTATAAAGAAGAGCATACAGGATCACTCAGCCGATCTTGTGGGAATGTCCATGACCAGCACTGAGTACATGATGCAGCTCGCAGTACAGAGAGCGATGATAATGATGATAATCCATGCGCTCATACTCATAGGCGTAGGACTTACCTTTATAGGTGTTGTCAGCAACCAGCTCATAGGACTTGAGGGAAGAAAGCGCGAATGCGCAGTAATGACCTCAGTGGCAATGCCGCGAAAGAAGCTGTCAAAGATGTTCCTTATCGAGAACATGATAGCAGCAGGAGCAGCACTTGTCTTTGCGGTACCCATAGGAATGCTGATGTCAGTCATCTTCATGAGACTTATGGACATCACCGAGAATGTAATACCGATGAATATACCTGTTGTGAAGTGTATCTTCTATGCGGTATTCCTGTGGATAATATTCTCACTGGTATCACTGTTCCCCATAAGGGCTCTGAAGAAAATGGACGTAGTATCACAGCTGAAATACGAATAAAGGAGAAAGTACAATGGCTAATGTAATAGAAGTAAACAATGTATATAAGGCTTTCGGCAAGGGCGAGAGCATGACAAAGGTACTGTCGGGAGCATCTCTCAGTGTAGGAAAGGGAGAGTTCGTATCACTTATGGGAGCATCGGGAAGCGGAAAATCCACACTTCTCTATCTCATAGGCGGACTTGACAGATACTTCAACGGAACTATCAGCGTATGCGGAAATGATATCGGCAAGATGAAGGAAAAGGCACTTTCCGCAATGCGCCTTGACAAGATAGGCTTTATCTTTCAGTTCTACAATCTGGTACAGAACCTGAACGTAGAGGACAACATCCTGCTGCCCTCCAGTGTAAAGGGCAGGAGCAAGGCGGAGATGAAGGAAAAGCTTGACGAGATACTGAAGATAACGGGACTTACCGAGAAGCGCAAGGCAAAGCCCTCAGAGCTTTCTGGCGGTCAGCAGCAGAGAGTAGCTATCGCAAGAGCGGTGATCGGAGAGCCCGAGATAATCCTTGCAGACGAGCCAACGGGAAACCTAGACTCCAATGCAGGCGCTGAGATAATGAAGCTTTTTTCCGAGATAAACAAGGAAAAGGGAATAACCATTCTTCAGGTAACGCACTCCAACAAGTGTGCAGCATACGGTGACAGGGTGATCGAGCTTGTAAACGGCAGAACGCAGTTACAGGACGAGTCAGCCGAAGCCGTACAGGAAGCAGTTCAGGCGAACTGAAAGCTGAATAAAGACAGCAAGCCCCGAAGCGTATGCTTCGGGGCATTGTATTATACAAGGCTGCCAAGATAAATCGGAATTTAACACCTGCGGTGTTAAATTCCGAGTGAGTAGAGAGTAGTAAGTAGTGAGTAGTATTATTCAGTGCGTTAACTTCTACTCACTACTCTCTACTTACTACTTACTCAAATCAAAATTTAGCAAAGCTAAATTTTGATTTATCTTATCAGGCATTACGCGGTCAGGAGTAGTTCTTGAAGTAAAGACCGCCGTAGAGGCTGAACATGAGTTTTTCGAGAAAGGAGACATCAGCCTTGGCACCGGTGAGGATATAGTTCTTGGCGATGCTGTTCATACCACTGGCGATGAAGTCCACGATGAAAATGCGGCTGTCATCAGATACATCGCTGATGAAGTATTCGCAGTCCATAAGGGACTTATACTGCACATCATATAGGAAATGTATCATATCATTTTTTACAAGGAGGCTGATGATGTGCTTTTTTTCCACGATATATCGGCTGTAGCCCTCGCAGAAGCTGCGGAACATAGCGGAATGACAGGAGGTATCATTTTCTTCGGGGAGGAAGCAGCAGTTATGGCTGAGTTCATACATGATGACATTTTCCTTTGTCCCGAACAGGGAATAGAAGGTCTGACGGGAGACCTGAGCCTCGCGGCACAGATCGCTGACGCTGATCTCGTTGAAGGATTTTTCTTCAAGAAGTCGCAGCAGAGCTTCTGAAATGAGTTTCTGAGAGAGTAGTGCGGATTTATTGCTTCCCTGATACATGGACAAAATACCTCGCTTTGTAAAAGTTGTTTTCAGCTCCTTGACAAGTGTCAAATACTATGATAATATTATAACAAAGGGGCGGACATTTGTCAAGTCCCTGAGTTTAAAAAAAACGGAGGTCTAATTATGGCACAGGTAACAAAGGAAACAAAGATAGGCGAGCTTCTTCAGCTTGACAAGGACGTATCACCTATTCTTTTCAGCATAGGAATGCACTGTCTCGGATGTCCTGCATCACAGGGCGAGACAATTGAGGAAGCTGCAATGGTTCACGGCGTTAATGCAGACGAGCTTGTAAACGCGATCAATCAGAAGCTTGCTGAATGATCATTTCAGATCAATATGATAAAGAAAAAAGCACCTTAAGGCGGCTATCCTTAACGGAACTTTATTAAAATCTTATGTAAACCGAGTGGTGATAAGCTACTCGGTTTCTCTTTTAGCAGGCTGCCTTAGCAAATGGCTTGTCAGCTGTTGGAGATAGCATAGGCTCAGATTTGTTCAGACTTGGAAACGTATAAGGTATAAGCAACAAATTCCCACAGGTTCGAGAGTACTTTTCAGGCTTTTCATATACCTCTATCCGAGTTATGAATGTTTTAAGTATCTTCGGAGTGATCTCCTTGATTTCAAGGTTTGCCTTAGCATTTTCTATGAATTCAAGTATGCACTCATCTCTATGATTTATATCTTCAAGCTTTGCTGTGAAATCAGCAAGCTCAGACACAAGTTCCGTCTGTTCTTTCTCATAGCCTACTGAAAGCTTATCATAGCGTTCTGGAGTTATCTTTCCTAACGCTTTGTCCTCGTAAAGACAGCTCAGGATATTATCAAGCTCCTTAATACGACTTTCGGTCTTGATACGCTTCTTTTCAGACTCCTTCTTTTCAAGCTCAGCAGTTTCTCTGCCGTTCCGAGCGGCTATTTCATAGAATTCCTCAGGATTTTCTCTTGCGTAGGAAGTCATATCTCTGAGCTGTTTAAGGACTAAGCTGTCAAGCACATTTGCTTTTATTCTGTGAACTGTACAATATCTTCCACCTTTGGTCTGATAGCCTCCGCACTGATAGTAGTTGTTCTCAGGCTTAATTCCCTTGCCGCGGTGAAGATACATTTTCGAGCCACAGTCAGCACAGTATATATAGCCAGCATACTTGTCGGTATCTCCCTGCCGGTCTGGACGTTTCCGTCCCTCGTAGTGCTTCTGAACGAGGTTGAATAGCTCTCGGCTCACTATCGCTTCGTGCGTATTTTCAAAGATGAGTATATTCTCTGGATCGTTCTTGATACGTTTCTTCAACTTGTTTGACTTGCTGTACGTTTGGAAGTTCACAGTATCTCCACAATAAATCCTGTTTGACAGCATATCACGTATTGTACTTTGCGTCCATAAATATGGTGTATCGAACTTAGGCTGTTTACATGTTTTTCCACGCTGATTAAACTCATATATTCCTGGCGTTTCAATTTGATGTTCTTCCAAGTACCTGCATATTGCCCTCGTTCCTTTGCCTTCAGCGCAAAGCTCATATATTTGACGCACCACTGGAGCGGTTACGGGATCTGGTATAAGCTGCTTTGAATCATCGGGACTTTTCATATATCCATAAGGAATCGCTGTTCCAACACGCTCACCGCGTTCTCCCTTTGCCTTGAACACTGCTCGTATCTTCTTTGACGTATCTCTGGCATACATATCATTGAACAAGTTCTTTACGCCCGACATCTCGTTGATACCGTTGGCACTATCTACTCCATCTGTAACCGCAATGAAGCGTACATCGTATGCAGGGAATACTAATTCCATTAGTCGGTCAGTCTCCAAGTGGTCACGTCCGAGTCTGGACTGGTCTTTTACAATTACCGTTCCCACAAGACCGTCCTCGACATCTTTCAGCATACGAACGTACTCAGGTCTGTTCTTATTGACTCCGCTAAAGCCGTCGTCAACGTAGAACTGACAGTTGCGGAAGCCATTCCGCTCTGCGTACTCACTTAGCATCTTCTTTTGATTTTCTATCGACAGTGACTCTCCTTCACGAGCATCTTCCTGTGAAAGCCTGCAATACAAAGCTGTTATTAAATCATTGTTTGGTTTCATTTAAATATCCTCCTTATCTGGAAACCAAACCGAATAGGACTCTGTTGGTGTACCTCTCGGCACACCAACAGTATACTCCAACTCGGCTCAAAAGTCCAGTAAAAATTTTGTTAACTGACTTTCATGAGATAGCGGAGCTTGTCGTCCAAGGTCTCGTCAGCCTCCTTCGGGAAGGCGTTGATAACGGTGTAGGTCTTACCGTCTATTACGACCGTATCTATCTCATACTGCGTTCGGCGCAGTTCAGCGTACTTATTTGTTTCAGTTTTTGTGTTCTTCTCAGCCATTCAATAACCACTCTCCTTACTGTTGTCTTGTTCGTATTTCTTATGAATCTTACGTTGTTCATGATTCATCTCTCCTTTTTCAAATTTTTGATAGGGTATCAGCCCATGTGTATTCCAAGAGCTTCCTTACGCTCTCGTTCCTCTGCGAGTGCTTTGCTTTCGGTGTGCTCCCGAGCGCACTCGGTATCCTCGGCAGGCTCGTCATCTATCAGCGCAGCCACAGCTGTAACACCATCGACAATGCTATCAAAACCGACTGCGAGATCACTATCCACTTGGCAACTTTCAATCTGAGCCTGTGCTTGTATTCGTCGAGCTCTTTCAGCTTCGAGCCATATTCCTCGTTCAGCTTCCCAGCCTGTGATGACAGGTCGGCTGTTGCTTTTTCCAGTTGAGCCGTCGCTATTTCCGACAGTTCTTCTGCCTGATTCAGCAGCTCCCGACAGGTCGCTATGGTATCTCTCTGCTCGGAGCGGACTGTTTTCAACACCTGTTCTGTATCCGCTTTCGTCGCCAGCACCGAGAGTCTGGTAAGTATCTCCAGCTGCTCCTGCGCCATCAGCTTGTTCAATTCTATCAGTGCTCTCCAGTTGGAATCGAGCACCACCACTGTCGGCTGAGTGTCCGCCGCTGCCGACAATTCCTTGTCGTACATCTGCTGCAATTCTTCTTGTTTTGAATTCATACTCCATATTCTCCTTTCTGTACTTCTCACCGTGAAGCTTATTGTCACGGCACTTTCTCTTGTTCGGGCAGGTGTAGGTAATGTATTTGCGATTGTCCTCCCACCGAACATCATAGCCCTGCTGCTTCATTAAGTAGCAGAACTGCTTCTTTGATTTTGCCTGTTTCATCACCTGATTGATGACATTCATCAGCTCCCATTTGAAACTCTCGCCGCGCTTGGCTGACCTGTATTCACTGTCGGAGAGATAGTCCTTATTCATTTTCTTCTTGGGAGTATCAAGCACATGAACTCCGTACCGCTGACAGATCTCATCGCTGAGCTTCATCAGCTGTTCAACGCTTTCCTTGTTGGAATGATACTTCTTTCCGTCCTCGAAGCTGACAGAGTTAAGTACCAAGTGGCTGTGTATATGTTCTCTGTCGATATGAGTTGCGACCACAACTTCATACTTTCCGAAGGCTTTCTCCGCAAGCTCCACCGCTATCTTGTGTGCGAGTTCGGGCTCGATTTCATATCCGCTGGGGAAGCTCTGCACCAGATGATAATAGAGTCGTCCGTCAGTTTTGTGGTACAGGTTCTTAGTCGCAGTCATTTCATCGAGTGCAGTCTCGGGTGAGCAGTTGATTCCCGTCACGAAACGCTTGTCCTCTGACACGGTCTTTTCCTTTCTGCTGACGTAGTTGAGAACATTCTTCATGCCGCCAGCGGTCTGAGTTTTGTTGTTGATGAAATGGATGATAGGCACTATCTCACCTCCTTAGCTATGTCGCAGACGGCTTGAGTGACAACCTTGTGCTGCTCCACAAGCTCGTCCAGTCTGACAGAGTGCAGCCGTCCTTCGTGTGCCAGCATTGCTATCTGATTGAGATTACTACCGATAGCTTTCTGCTGCTTTGCAACCTCGTCCAGTCCGTCCGCTACGATAATCTTCTTGTCCATTGCTGAACTAAGAACGAAGTCGCTGAGGGATAGCTTGTGCCGCTGAGCCTTGTTGTGTATCCGCTCATACTCGTCGTCGGTACAGCGGATAGTAATCGTTCTGTTGCGTTTTCTCATTGTATCACGCTCCTTTCTTCTTTGGCGATTTTTGAGAGGGGGCTCGGGGGGGCGCCCCGACCAGCAAGCGTTCGGCGGACTGCCGAATGCGATGCTGGCATTTCATACTTCCGTCGCCTGTACTGCTCCGTCAGCGGTAGTTTTCTCCTTGTGCCAATGCCGCCCACACTCGCTCGACGTTGCGCGACAATCGCTTTCACCGCCGCAGGTGGGATATCTACCCGATTTCTGTATTGGCGGCAAATATGGGCGTTTTTGTGCGTGACAGTAACTCAGCCGTGACAGTAAAACTACCGACACGAAAACCTACTGACACGCCCCGCAGATGAAGCTATATAGAGGTTTGTGGCTACTGGTAAGCGTTACCGTGACAGTAACAATTCTACCGTCACTACCGACACGCTATCATTAGCAGAGAGAGGACTGCCTCCATATATATAGCGGTGGGAATCGAAAAAAGCGAAGATTTCAATAATCGGGAAGCAATTATTTGTATATACGCACAAGTGGCGATCGATTGTGTTATCGGTACTTAGTAATATTCACCAATCAGCGGTAAAGAAAAATCCCCACAGCAATTACTGTGGGGATAGGTTTACGCCGCCGGATCGTCGAACAAGTCATCGAATCCGTTAGTGAAGAAAATATCTGTTGCTGATATGCTTATGATCACAAGAAGTGCCGCCCAAAAGAAGATAGCCAAGGCTCTTGAGAAGCTGTACGAATTTGTCTGAAATAGCGAGATTAAGTATTGAATTAGTGCATATTTATGTCTTTATGATAATAAAACTTAAAATCATTCAAACCGAATTGGCATCATCAAATTCAATCATCAAATGACTATGCAGCTTTATAATACACAGTTGTTTTTATGAATTGTATATCTTGAAAAAGCATTCTGCCTGTGATATAATAAAGCAAACACGCATAAGGTGGTGGTATCCATGCTTAGAATTGCTATCGTTGATGACGATCCGACGGTACTTGAGGAAATCCAGAGTATTGTATCTTCTTTCTTTCAGGAACAAGGCAAGCCAATCGACATATCCTGCTTTTCAAGCGGTGAAGAAATCATCAGCTATCATCAGAAATATGACCTGATATTCCTTGATATTCAGATGCAGGGTATGGATGGCATTCAAACAGCACAAGAACTGCGGAAGAACGACAAGAAGGCAGTCATGATCTATGTGACGAGCTTCGGAAGTGAAATGGCTCGGTCATTCTCGGTACACCCGTTTGCGTTCCTCGAAAAGCCCGTCAATGCTGATCTGCTCCGAAAGAATTTGCAGGACTACATGGAGTATGCTTTCAAGGAACAGGATTTCAAGGGTGTCCCCTTTGAGACCGTAACAGGAACGATACTCATCATGCCTGAGGATATCCTGTACTTTGAATACCTCGGCAACCGGAAGATACGGCTTGTATGCAGTGCAGCAGAATATTTCATTCAGGATTCACTCGGCAATCTGTTCCCTCTTGTAGAAAAATACAGCTTTATGAAGCCTCATCAGAGCTTTATCATCAATCCCGCGAAGATCAGGGCAGTACTTGATCTGGATCTTGTAATGATAAACGGAGCTAAGATCCCAATACCGCTGAAAAAGAAAAAAGCCGTAAAGGCTGAGATAGAGGAATATATCTGTAAACAGTTCGAGGGAGGGATTTGATGCTGACGGTCATTGATTTTATCGAGGCTGCCATAAATCTTATATTTGGAATTGCCTTCATCTCAAACTTTTATCCCTTCCGTGATAAACTGATAATACGAATTCCGATATGCGCTGCCCTTATGGCAGTCCGGGCAGTTCTCAATGTGAATTTAGTTTATCATATATACCCGCTAAAGACGCTCCTTTACATCGGCACATTCATTCTTTGTACGGTCATTCTGCTGAAATGCGACAGATTTAAATTCCTGATACATGACGCTATCTGTGTTGCGATCGTATTCCTTTCCGAAATATTCGGATCTCTTATAATGGCAGTTTCACATAGGAAAAGCTCTTATGAGATAACAGAATCCGATGAGCTGCGTGTGCCCATGCTGTTCATATGTGTTTTTATCGTCATTATTCTTTACGGTATACTAGGTATGATAACACGGTACAAGAAAGTACCTGAAAAGCAGTATAACAGTTACATGGCGCCTTATGAGGTCATTTCATTTATCGTTCTCGTAGCTCTCGAAATGATGACAATATGTACTTTAGCAAGGGTGTTCCCGGAAAAAAAGCTCAATGCTTTCCTTACAGGTTTTTCCATAGGCTTCTGCATACTGGATTTCGGACTGTATTATCTGTTTATCCGCCTGTCCGACGCCCGCTGTATCGAACAGGATAATCAGCTGATGAAACAGCAGTCCGAGATACAATTGCAGGCATATCAGGAAATATCAGAGCAGTACAGTAACTCTCTGCGTATCGTCCATGATATGAGAAAGCATATCCGCAGTCTTGATACACTCATCGAAAACGGCTCGGACAGAGCTGCCGAATATCAGCAGGCACTGTATGACGAGCTGAACCGCTTTTACCCGAGCTTTCAGAACGATAATCAGATGCTCGCCGTGATCGTCAACAATGAGATAAACAAGGCAAAGCGGCTCGGCATTGAAATACAGCTGGATATTGAGAAAATCAGCCTCGACTTCATATCGACCATTGATATGACCACTATTTTCAGCAATCTTCTTGACAATGCGATAGAGGCCTGTGCGGAGGTCGATGATAAGGTCATCAAATTCAGTATCGTCCGTCAGATGAACTTCATCACAGTGGGCATCCGCAACCCGTACAGCAGGTTAGACCGGCACGGTGATACACTGAGATCAACAAAAGATGGTCATTTCGGCATCGGTCTGGATAACGTCCGAAAGGCTCTTGAACACTATGACGGCAGACTCAATATCAAAACAACTGACGGATTTTTCACAGTGACAGTGATCATACCGATAGCAGAATAACTGTGTAATAAGATGAACAAGGAAACAGCCTTGTTCATCTTTTTCTTTGAAAGCAGACGGACAAATAATGCATAAAAGCGGACAAATAAATCTCGAGGGTTGATTTTTCGGCTTCCGTAGCTTATAATTAGGATATAAGCACACACCTGAGCTTTTTAAGAGGGAGGAATAATAATGAGAGGGAAAGCTATGGGTACAGGTTTAATTGCCGCATTGATGCTTTCATCAGCGCTTACGGTATTTCCTGTAAATGCTGTCAGTGAAGCTGACAGAGGTACTCTTACGGTAACTATCATCGATGAAGAAACCAATGAGCTGTTCGCAGAGGACCGTGACTGCTTCAGTATAATCGGCGGTTCTATTCATCTGAGCAGCTGGAATCCGTCCAAAAGCAATCCGCATACAGTAACTGATGTTCAAACCGCATTTGATTACGTTGTTCAGTATACAGCAAAGGACTATGACGGTTACACCTATTACATAGATACTGAAAAAAGTGAACCGATGATAAGCTTTGTAGATGTGACTGATAAGGAAGTTACTGTCTACATGAAAAAGAACAACTGGGGCAGCAGCAGCGATACCACTGCTCCGGAGACTCCTGTTTCAACGGAATTAAAGACATTTGAGGAGCTGTACGCTGCAGAGGAGAACGAACTGAAGCAGTATTGCTCAGATCATAAGCTGAACTATATCAGCAAAGAAGAAGCTGAAAATCAGCTTGCCAACAAATGCGGGATAAACATAATGGTGAAGCCGAAGGACTATCTGTTGAAAGCTGATGATCTACTTGAAAGCGAAGACCTGAGTGCTTTTAATAAGAGCAATTTCTCTGATTATGATTTCGATAAGATGGTATCCGATTTGAACCTGCCAGAAAAATACTATAAATTCAATGCCGATAAGAATAATTTTGCATTTTATTCCGAGTCTGCGCCTGATTCTAATGGTGATCCTAAGCAGATCTTCTACAAGCTTGCTCAGATAAATGTTCAGCCTGATCCTTCTGTTGCAAATGAACGCTCACTCGCAAGACTTTATCAGCTTGCAGGCATTTTGGCGGAACAAAATCCGATAGTACACAGCATCTCATTGGTGAAAGTCGGAAGTTCACCCGATACTGCTGAGGAAACGATTTCAGGCGATGTCAATAATGACGGCGAGTTCAATATCTCAGATGTTGTACTGCTCCAGAAATGGCTGTTAGCCGTTCCCGATACGCACCTTGAAAACTGGAAAGCAGCTGATCTATGTGATGATGACATACTTGATGTTTTCGACCTTTGCCTTATGAAAAGTGCATTGATCGAGAAAATAAACGAAATACCGCAGAATGTAGATACAACTTTCAAATTCCAGAGTGTTACGGATGTAAGATACAATGATGACAATCATACAAAATGGACCGGGTTTGTTGCCCGCTCAGAAAACGATCTTATTAACATAATCACAGAGAATGAAGGCATATCAGCTGACAAAGCTTCGATAGAAGGCATTGACAGCAACACTTTCAAGGACAAGTCCATTGTAATTGTTTATAGCATCTGCACCGCCGGAAACAGCTACTCGATTATTGATAACATATCCGTAAAGGGTACTGGAATTGATGTCTCGACAACATCAAAGAAGCCTATGGTGGCAACTCCTGATATGTTGTTCAGAAGATATGTCTATCTCATAGATAAAAATGCAGTAACCAACACAAACAGCTTTAATTTTACCGATGAATCATCTTACTATCAGTATGATGAAGGAAATGAGGTCGCAGCATGGTTCAATGAATGGTGCCAGGCACAATAACTCTGAAATAGTGCTGTTACCATGTCCGCAGAAGACAATGTGGTAAGAGCAATATCCTTTTTGCAAAAAAGAGGTATGAGATGCGTTTCTCATACCTCTTGTTCATTGTATACAAATCCATGACCTGTCTATTGGTGATAAAATAGAAAAATACAGGATCTTTTATGAAGCTTCATCTTTTTAGCCTACGAAAATCACTATATAGTAAGCACTGTCCAAAAGGGGCAAAGGAGGTCAGGTATTATGAAAAAAACAATGTCAATTCTGTGTGCAGCAGTACTGTGCTTCGGAACATCAGCCTGTTCAGGCGGTACGAAGGAGAACAGCGTCGTTTCCGTGAGCGAGCAGCTTCACAGCTACAAGGCAGTATCTATCGATATGGCTGAGCAGTTCTCGGAGATAAACACTCTCGGAACAGACGGCTCAGGAGCAGTTCTTGTATTCGGCAAGCTGAGATCGGGGGGCTGGAGCGGATTTGTCACCGACGGAAAATTCAGCGATTACAAGGAATTCCGCTTCACGCCTCAGGAGGACGAAACTGTACAGAGCGCAGCTATGCTATCCTACGGAAAAAAGGGCGTACTCACACGGCGCGGCAGCGAGGCATTTATCTACATCTACGGCACTGACAACAACCTTGAAAAGACACTTGAATGCGGCGAAATAAGCGAAGACAGCGGCAGCAATATGCTCATGCAGCTCTACGGCAGCAGCGATGATGGCTTTGTCATTGTTTACGGCGACGAGCTCGGTCAAAGGCACCTCATCGCTCTTTCATCCGAGGGAAAGCTGCTGGGTGAAGTAAAAACGAACAATACCATATCAGGTGTATGCTATGATTCCGAAAAGGAGCTTAATGTGCTGCTCACCGATTTCAAAGAACTGACAGTCAACAGCGTGAACGTTCAGACACTTGAGACTGCAAAAAAAGGCAGCTTCAAGGCAGGCTCATCGTCCGGCTATGCTGTGGGTACAGGCTCAGGCGAGTACAAGCTTATATTTGTAGATGACGGCGCAGTCTACGGCTTTAACGATAAGGATAAGGTAAAGCTTGCGAACTTCACCGACCTTGAGTTCCACGAATATGATGTACAGAACATCGCTATGGTCTCGGATAACGAAATAGCTGTACTGCTCTATTCGGGCGAGCTGTATCTGCTCACCGAACAGGACATTTCAGAGGTAAAAACCAAGGAAGTAATTACCATGGCGACCTGGTCGCAGGGCGGAATGTATAATGAAGAGATAAAATACTTCAACAGCCATAATGATAATTACAAAATAGAATATAAGCCCCTTGAGGGCGAGTACTTCGATGAAAAGCTTGCAAATCTGAGATTGCAGGTCATAAGCGGAGATGCTCCCGATATAATTCCGCAGGTCACTGCACTCGGGATCGATTCGCTGAATTCTGGGGTTTTCGCAGACCTGTATGAATTTATCGACAAGGATCCGGAGCTCTCACGAGATGACTTTCTTCCCAATGTCCGTGAGGGAATGGAGCGCGACGGACGAATGATAATGATAGCTCCGAATTTTTCCTTCAGTACAGTGCAGGCGAAAAGCTATCCCGGCGTTCGGGAGAACTGGAGCGTTGATGATTTTATATATGCCTATGAGAACAAGCCCGAGGGCAAGGAGATGTTTCAACAGATGGAAAGCACTGCCAGAAGCGCCTTCTTCACTTCGGTAGTCAGGGATCCCTTCTTCATCGACTATGACAACGCCGAGTGTCACTTTGATTCGCCCGAATTTATCAAGCTCCTGAATTTCTTCAATGATAACGAGATAGGACTTTCAATGACAGAATACTACAATCTCTCGGGAGACTTTTCCTACGAACTCATACCTTTCCCTATAAAGAACGGAAACAGGTTCGTGGATTTTGATGATCACAGTATCCAGTGGTTTGGTGCATTTCTTGAGCATAAGCGCAACGAATATGACAATGACTATGTTCTTGCAGGCTATCCATATGACGGTATGCGGAGCGGTTCCTTTATACGCCTAAATGAATGCTGTGCCATTATGGAGACCTCTGCCCATAAAGAGGGAGCATGGGAGTTCCTGCGGATGATGCTGACAGATGAATACTACACTAAAATAAACACAGGCGCTTATCTGTCATTCCCCGTTTTGAAAGAGCGCTTTGACGAGCTTGCCGACTATACTATGCAGGACGGTTATACATACTTCGAGTGTGAAGAGGATACAGGCAAAATAATTCCCGATAAATTCGTGAAATTAGAGTGGAAATACTATGATTGGGATAACAATAACAAGCAGATGATCGACCGTGGAAAGCTTGAACCATTCAGTCAGGAGGAGTTCGACTATTACTACGACCTCGTCACTAATGCAGAGGTACTGCGCGATGATATTGAGGTGAGTTCCATAGTCGGGGAGGAAACGATGAAATTCTTCGACTATGAATGCACCGCCGAGGAGTGCGCCAATATGATACAAAATCGTATATCGCTCTATCTCAGCGAGCAGTACGGCTGACAAAAATGCGGCACCTGTTAACAGGTGCCGTTTCTTTTTGCCTATTCAGTTTGTTTTCGCATTTGTTCCGCTAAGAGCAGCGTACATATGGTGCTTTTTCTTTTTATGCGCTGAACATATTGTGATCGTATACCAGCAGATTATAGCCGACGTTGTTAATAACAGTATCTGTAAGGCGTTTCGGAGGATCGTTTTTATAGTCGTCGGAGGATGAATACTGACTGAACTCATAGTCGGTGAGCAGAATGAAGTACTCCTCCTGTTCGGGATCTGTTTCATACCATTTTCTGGATGACTGATAGCCTCTTACATAAGCTCCCGACTCATTGATATTGATATCATAGACCTTTATCTCATTATCGGTGAGGAGAGTGATCGCATGGCTGTTCCAGAATGTGGCATAGCCTCTGTTGAGACCCTGCTCCCTGAGAAATTCCGCCAGCTGATACTGTGTATTCTTCTTATAGCCGTCCTTTTTCATTTTTCTTACCTCATCGCAGCTGAGCATACCTGCGGCGAACACGGGTATAAGGAGGATGACGGCTATCCTTGCGACATCGGCTTTCCGGCTGACAGCCCAGAACACGAAGGAAATGCCGAGGATGAGAGAAGTTCCCACAACGGGAGTAAGTCTCCAGTCGGCAACTGAGAGTATACCGCAGACGTAGCCCATCATGACAACAGCGGTTACAGCCCAGTGCATCCAGACCCACATACGCATGAGCCGACCCTTTTTGTCGGTGCCGTACTTCTTATAGCAGAATGTGGCAACAATGGGGAGGACAGCAATTAGTATTGCAGAGGCGATGAAGATGATGTTCTTCACGCCTTTTTCTTTTGTGAACATAACATCGGGGAGGTTCTGAACGCCCAGAAGCTTCATCCATGCAAGGGGAAGCCCCTGTAAGTGCTCATGCCATGTGTTATAATCCGAGAACTCGGAATTAGCGTCCTGATAGCCTGCCTTCATTCCGTCAAGGAGCTCATTGTTCAGGGCGTTTCCGAGAATAGACATAACGAGGAAGAACATGGAAACGAAGGTGACTCTCAGTGACCTTATACTGAACAGGCGGTGTTTGGGATTGACGAGGTATTCTGCAAATATGGCGCCCACAAAGGGGAGAGTGAACAGGGTGAATCCCGTAATACCGTCCATACCTGTCAGGAACATAAAGGCGCTGAGGATAATAAAGATAATGGCGGTATGTATGAAGATACCGACTTTTGACTTCTTTTCCTGATCGGGCTTTTTTCTTGCGCTTCTGGCAGTGACCAGTCTTGCGAAGAGATAAACACCGACGACGAGGAACAGCAGACCGAGGGAGTAATAGATGGTATGCCCCCAGAATATCTCGCGGAGCTTCTTAGTGGAAAGAGTGATCGACAGGAAAATCGCGGTTCCTGCCATAGCAGGAGGGAAGCTTCCTGTTATCTCTCTCATCATAAGTATCATAAAGACGGTGAGGAGCACGAAGAAGCAGGTCATACCCACGATATGGGCAGTCATGCCGAAGCCGAAGATATGGATAAGCGGTATCATAAGTGTGCTTGTGCTGAACGGCAGGAAGCAGGCATAGGTGAAGTCCTTGTTATAGAGCTGACCGCTTTCCACGGAAGCCTCAGCCCATGTGATGGTATCTGTGCAGTCTGCGTGGAATTCCGCCTTGGAAGCGGTGGTGATATAGTAGACCGTGACTCCGACTACAAATATAAGGAGTACCGCAGACACAAGCCATGCTGCGATTCTGCCGATTATTTTTGCAGGATCTTTTTTGGGAGCGGTTACAGCTTTTTCCTCGTTAGATGCTTCCGTAACTGTCTCTGCTTCGGGAGCATCCTTATCAGTCCCGTCATTTTTTTCCTCAGCTGCTTTGTCTTCATTTTCGTCAGCAGTATCTTCTGTGAAGTCGAGGACTTCCCCCGCTTTTTCCGCAGCTTCTTCGGAAAAGTCGAGGACTTCTCCCACGTTTTCCGCAGCTTCTTCGGAAAAGTCGAGGACTTCTCCCACGTTTTCCGCAGCTTCTTCGGAAAAGTCAAGAACTTCCCCGGAGCTTTCGCTGCTGTCGGCAGGAGTATTTTTAGTGTTATCGTCCATATTATTCCTCCGTAAAACATTGGGGCGAAGTTAACTCGCCCCTAAGTGTCATAAATTTTATTTCTTGGTAAAAAGCAGTATCTTTCGCGCGAAGAAGTTCCACAGGAACGATGCAGCGGTGGAGACGATCTTGGCAATTATCTGGAAAAGGTGAGTGGTATCGCCCAGCCATTTTTCAAAGAGAACGGTGATGCCGATAGTGATAAGCAGACCCACAACACCGATGGCAGCAAAGCTGATGAACTCCACGATCTTGTTATCCACCTTAGAGGTCTTGAATATCCAGAACGTGCTTATGAGGTAGTTGACCACAAGACCTGCGATAAAGGAGAGGGCATTGGCTGTCCAGCCGAATTCCTTCTGTTCGTTGAAAACGAAGCGGAAAAGAAGGTAAGACAGAGCGAAATCCACAACGAAAGCCAGACCGCCCACGAAAAGGTAGCGGAAGAACTGGATAAGAGTGTTGTCGGTATCGCCCACAAAGAGCTTTTTGAAGTCTTTATCGCGGAGTATCTGTCTGATCTCGTCCATTACTTCTGTTTCTCCTCGTGGTATTCCTTTTCGGTATTGACGTTCCAGATAGCGGACTTGTCGGTGCTTCCGCTCCTGATAGCCTTTACAGCCTCAAAGGAAGTCACCATGGAGTGGTCGATGTTATTATATCTGTGCTGACCGTTTCTGCCGACGCAGTAGAGGTTGGGGATAGTATCGAGGTAATCGATGAGCTTGTCCATCTCCTCATATGTGTCGAAGTAAGCAGGGTAAGCTTTTTTGACCTTTTCCATATGTGTGTCAATGACCTGATCTGCGCTGTCGATGAGACCGAGCTTCACCATTTCCTTCACGCAGAAGTCTGAGAACTGTTTCTCGGTCATGTTCCAGAACTTGTCACCCTCACTGACGAAGTACTCCAGACCAACCCATACTGTGTGACTTAAGTCCTTTACCATGTATGGGGACCAGTTGTTATATATCTGGAAGCGACCCATCTTTACGCGTCTGTCCTGAACATAGACCCAGCAGTCGGGGACGATATTGCCCACGGTACGCATGGTGGTCTTGTTCTTCAGCTTCAGCTTGGGAACGAGAACGCCGAGGGTCATGTAATCGCGGTATGGGAGACCTGCGGCTATCCTTGCAGCCTCATCGGGGACGTCGTTCATGCCTGCCACAAGGTCCTTGACAGGCATTGATGAGATAATGCAGTCGCCGCTGAGGAGGACTTCCTTGCCGTCCTTTATATAGGTAACGCCTGTGAGAGCGTTGTTTTCGTTCTTATGAAGCTTTTTTACGGAAGCATTCATGATGATAGTGCCGCCCAGCTTTTTCACCTCATCGGCAGTTACCTCCCAGAGCTGACCGGGACCCAGCTTAGGGTACTTGAATTCCTCGATAAGGGAGGTATTCACCTTGCGGTTCTTTATCTTGAACACCTTGCCGAAGAAGTCCTTGATGATACCCACGATGGAAAGACCTTTTGTACGCTGAGCGCCCCACGAAGCGTCTATCTCGCTGGGGTGTCTGCCCCAGAGGTTTTCTGTGTAGTACTCGAAGAACATGGAGTAGAGCTCTTTGCCGAAGCAGTTGATATAGAAGTTCTCAAGATTTGTCTCGGGGCGCTTGTGAACAGCCGCCCTGAGATAGCTAATTCCAACCTTCATGGTGGTGAAGAAACCGAAATTCTTTATGGTCTCCGGCTTCAGTGAAACGGGGTAATCGTAGAACTTGTCATTGAAAAGTATACGGGAGACCCTGTGTCTTTTCAGCATTACGCGGTCGGTCTTCTGAGGGTCGGGGCCGCCTTTCTCCACACTTACCTTTCTTTTCAGGAACCTGTCGTCGGATGAGGGAACACCCTGAAGGGGCAGCATATTGCTCCACCACTGATTGACCTCGGGTATTTTTGAGAAAAATCGGTGACCGCCCATGTCCATACGGTTTCCCTTGTAGTTGACGGTCTTGGAGATGCCGCCAATGGCATCTGTCTCCTCGAGGACGGTGACTTCATATTCTCCCGAGCCGTCCTTCAGAAGCTCGTATGCAGCGGTAAGACCGGCAGGACCGGCGCCGATGATAATGACTTTTTTCATTTTACTGCCCTTTCTTGGAGCGAAGTGCTCCCGAAGACTTTACATTATTCAGACGTTTTCAGCGTCAAAAACTCTCATATTCGGTGTAAAAACGGCTTTGTTTTTCAGCCATACATTACATTATAACATATAATAAGAGAAATATCAAGATGCGCGGAGAAAAACAGTAATAAGCAATTAGTTATCAGTGCTTAGTGCATAACGTGAAGCCTCTAACAGCACGAAAGAACGCCTCCTGTTTATGCTGCGCACATATGCAAAACATACAAATAAACAAACTTCTCATTGTGCAGGTATACGAAGTTGCGAAAAACTTTTCGGATATACAACGGTTTTCCGTTGAAAACAAAGCGTTTTTGTTCCACTTATGAAAGGGGTGATAAACGGACTTCATAAATTGCGGAGGGAAGTCCGACTTTACCCGGAGCGTTTCGGTTCATATGCAGGGGAGCAGCTGCCTCTGCGAAAAAAATACCGGGTCTGGAACAGACCCGGCAGCTTTAACATTATTGAGCGGAAAGATCTTACTTTTCCGAACAGAACTCAACTTTTTCGCCGTTGAGTATCATATTTGTAGTTCTGACTGCGCACATCTTGCCGCACATTGAGCAGGTATGCCTGTCAGCAGGGGGAGTGCTCTCGAAGTAGGCTCTTGCCTTTTCGCCGTCAACGGCTATCTCGAACATCTTGTCCCAGTCCACCTCATGCCGCGCCTCAGCCATAGCGTTGTCGCGGTCCGTTGCGTGGGGGATACCCTTTGCTATATCCGCAGCATGAGCAGCAATGCGGCTTGCGATGATGCCCTCCTTTACGTCGTTTGTATCAGGGAGTCGGAGGTGCTCTGCGGGGGTCACATAGCAGAGGAAGTCAGCACCGCTTGCAGCAGCGATAGCGCCGCCGATAGCGGAGGTTATGTGGTCATATCCCGGGAAAATATCCGTTACCAGAGGTCCGAGGACATAGAATGGAGCGTTATGGCAGATACGCTTCTGGAGCTTCATATTTGCAGCGATCTCGTTCATAGCCATATGACCGGGACCCTCTACCATTACCTGAACGTCCTTAGCCCATGCTCTTTCGGTAAGAGCTCCCAGTTCGATGAGCTCGGATATCTGACCTGCGTCGGTAGCGTCGTCGATACATCCGGGACGGAGTGCATCTCCGAGGGAGATGGTGCAGTCGAACTCGCGGAGGATATCGAGGACTTCGTCGTAATGCTCATAGAATGGGTTCTCATTTCCTGTCATCATCATCCAAGCGAACAGCAGCGAGCCGCCTCTTGAAACGATGTTCATTTTGCGCTTGTCTCTGCGGAAGGCTTCAACAGCGCGGCGGTTGATGCCTGCGTGGATGGTCATGAAGTCAACGCCCTCCTCGGCATGAGCGCGGACAACTCTCAGGAAGTCCTCGGCGGTTATCTCAAGGAGGTCCTTTTCGAGGTAGCCGATAGCGTCATACATGGGAACGGTGCCTATCATAGCAGGCGCCTTTTCAATGAGAGCGGTGCGGAATGTATTGGTCTTGCCGTAGTTTGAGAGGTCCATGATAGCCTCGGCTCCGAATTTCAGAGCCATATCCACCTTTTCCATCTCCACATCGTAGTCCTTGGCATCGCCTGAGATACCGAGGTTTACGTTTATCTTGGTGCGCATCCTTGTACCGATGCCCTCGGGAGAGATGGACTTGTGGTTGATATTACACGGGATGCAGACCTCGCCCTTTGCCACAAGCTCACGGAGCTCCTCTGCGCTGATGTATTCCTTCTTTGCGACTGTTTCCATTTCGGGAGTTATAATGCCCTTCTTAGCCGCTTCCATCTGTGTGCTGTAATTTCTCATTTTTATTTCCTCCATATATTATGGAGCCGGGAGCCGTCAGGGGAGCAGGTCATGCTCCTGTCTCCCGGCTTCCCGTTATTGTTTTTCAGCAAATATCTTCTTTGCGGCAACGCACATTATAACAGTTGCCGCCATATCGGGCAGAGTGTTTCCCACGGGGATATCCACCCTCATAAGTACCCTGTAAAGCGCAAATCCCAGCACCCACACGATACAGCTTATTATGTCGAAGCTCTTGTCCGAGCTGTCCTTTTTCAGTATGAAATGGTCTGCTATCTGAACGGCTATCATAGGTGCGAAGACCGAGCCGATAAGATAGAGAAAGTCCGTGATATCGTCCATAGGGAAGATAATAGCCCCTGCGGTACCGATAACCGCAGCAGCAACAGCTATCCACTTGCCCCTGAGCTTTGCGAAGATGGACTCTCCCGAGATACCTGCGGAATAGGCATCAAGGAATGTAGTTGTAACTGTTGAGAATACCACGATGAGCAGACCTGCAATGCCGAGGCTTGCCTTCACCATTATCTGAGCGATATCATATTCGCCTGTGAAGATAGCGGCTCCCATGCCGATAGCGTACATCCAGCAGCTTATGATGCCGTAGACCACAGCACTGACAGCTGTGGCAGCCACAGGCTTTTCAGCCTCTCTGGTGTAGTCGCTGATAAGGGGCAGCCATGAAAGGGGCATAGCCACGGAGAGCTCCACAGCTGCGCCGAAGCTCATGCTCTCCTCTGAGATGGGGAGCTCGCTGCCGTCGAAGAATATTATCTTGCAGAGTATGAGCGTGAGCACGAAAAGTGCAGCCATGGCGACTGTATTTACCTTCCCCAGATTTTTTATGCCTATGAGTATCCAGAGTATGATAAGTCCGCCTATGACCAGACACCATACCCAGCGTCCTGCGCTGAAAATGCCGTTTGCAGCAAGAGCGCCGTCATATATCATTATGGCTGTCCAGCCCACAAGCTGGAGCACGTTAAGGGCAGAGAAGAAGATGCCGCCCTTGCTTCCGAAGCTCATCTTTACGGTCTCCATAGCGCTTTTGCGCGTTCTGCCGCCAATCAGTCCCGCAAGGAACAGCATGGTGCAGCCGATGATATGACCGATGATGACGGCAAGAAGTCCCTTTCCGAAGCCGAGGGGAGCAAAATATGTTCCCGTGATTATCTCGGCAATGGAGACTCCCGCGCCGAACCAGATGAGTCCGTTTTCGTAGATCGAGGTGCGCTTTTTCTCCATTACTCAGCCTCCTGAGCAAATCTGCCCGAAAGAGCAAAAGCGTGAGCCATGGGACCGCTGCCCTTACCGAGATCCAGCATCGCAGCCAGAGCTCCCGATATGTATTCCTTTGCCCTCTCCACAGACTCCTCAAGACCGAAGCCCTTAGCCAGATTTGAGGCTATGGCGCTGGAAAGAGTGCAGCCTGTGCCGTGGGTGTTGGGATTGTCTATTCTTTTTCCGTTGAACCATGTGGCCTTTCCGCCGTTATAGAGCAGGTCGTTGGCGTCACTGAGACTGTGACCGCCCTTGCAGAGTACCGCACAGCCGTATCTGCTGCCGATGACCTCGGCGGCTTTTACCATATCCTCCTGTGAGGATATTTTCATGTCCGCAAGGATCTCCGCCTCTGGAATGTTGGGCGTTACCACAGCGGCAATGGGAAGAAGCTCCGATCTCAGAGTTTCCACTGCCTCCTCGGCAATGAGCCTTGAGCCGCTGGTAGCCACCATTACGGGGTCTACAACTATGTTCTCCGCCTTGTATTCGCGGAGCTTTGCAGCTATGGTGCGGATGAGCTTTTCGGAGGATACCATGCCTGTCTTTACTGCGTCGGGACGTATGTCCGTAAACACAGCGTCGAGCTGCATGGATAGAAATTCAGGCGTTACCTCCATAATACCTGTTACGCCGGTCGTGTTCTGGGCTGTGAGAGCGGTTATCGCGCTCATAGCATAAACACCATTCATGGTCATTGTTTTAATGTCCGCCTGAATGCCGGCGCCTCCGCAGGAGTCGCTTCCTGCGATCGTTAATGCTGTTTTCATGTACATTTCTCCTTTTCGGTAATTTCGGGATCTCTCCCCAGCATTAATTTTGTATAGCGAGACAAGGTGGTGCCCCCGGTGTCCCGCGCAGCATGATGCTGCTGAAAATAAAAAAGGGCGTGCCCGCAAAGAGACACACCTTTAATGCAAAAGTATTTCCCTCCGTTGGCATTATCCAAATCAGGTAAGGTCGGAGTTTACAACTCCCTCTCAGCCTGTTCACAAGCTCCCTTTTTTTACATTATAGCACCATCCCGCACAAATTGCAAGAGTTTATCTCAAAAAAAGCATTCGTTCCGTATAGTTCAGAATATTGACTTTTTGGGGGGGATGTGGTATAATCCAATAAAATAAGGGGGAATGATAATGGGATTTTTCATTAGCTGTTGTTGTGATGGCATTGATGGCCGATTAGTTTGGTGAGCAGGATGGGAATGTTGATATTTTTTTGTGTGATCAGTATTCTTACCGGACTTCTTATTATCTTCAGGTACAAAAATTCTTATGCCAGATGCTGTGAAGAGGTGGAGGCGGAAGTTGTTGATATAATTGTCACTAAGGGACAGCCGCGCAAACACAATCGTCCCAGCTTTATCTATACTCCTGTTTACCGCTTCAGGATCAGGGGGATAGAACATTATGCCGAGGATAACAGGAATGTTTCGTATTGCACTCAGCCCTGTTCTGTGGGACAGAGGATAAGGATCCGCGTAAATCCTCATGATCCTCATGATATAATGGTGCCCTACAGCCAGAAAAAACCTATGATGTCTTTGGGGGGCGCTTGTATTGCCTGCGGGGCAGTGTTGCTGATAATAGCACTTATCTTGATGGCATAAGGGAAAATCTACTTTAAGGGGGAATGTATCATGATCATAATTTGTGCGCTTTTTGCTGCTATCGGAGCTTATATGGCGCGTCTGGGGATCATGCAGATAAGACTTAACGGAATGTACAGGCAGTGCAGTGCTGTCATCAGGGCTCAGGTAAAGGATTATATTGAAAAGAATATAGTGACCGCAAACGGTGTGCCTAACAGGGTGCTGGTGCCTGTTTATCAGTTTGATCTGAATGATCATATTTACAATGCGGTGGAGATATCCGATCTTCCAATCAGGCATTTTCAGATAGGTGATGTCGTTGAGCTCAGGATAGACCCCAATGACCCTACAAAGGCTCTGGGAGTCAGATATTCGATCAAGAAGGTCTTACTTCCGGGGATCCTGATCTTGTTATTTGCAGTCGTCGGATTTGTGCTCGGTCTGCTTTCTACCTTTGGCGGCTGATAACAGATCTTGTGACAATATCGGATATGGACGGTGCTCTCGGTGAGAGATACCGTCCTTTTTTATGCCGATTGAAGAATATTAATAAAATATACTTGATTTGGCAGAGACTTTTTGGTAAAATCAGTATATGGGCCGGCTTCGGCTATATTATCGTTAAAACGGAGGTATCAACTATGGACAAAAAGGCTATGTATAAAATAAGCTACGGACTTTTCGTCGTGACAGCTAACAGAAACGGAAAAGATAACGGATGTATAACCAATACCCTTGCTCAGGTGACTTCGGCTCCCAACAGAGTAAGTCTTACTGTTGCCAAGACCAACTTCACCCACGATATGATAATGGATGCGGGTTCATTCACTGCTTCCGTAATAAGCACTGACGCGGATTTTGAGCTGTTCAGGTACTTCGGCTTCCGGTCGGGCAGAGATGTGGACAAGTTTGCGGACTTCAACGACTGCAAAAGAGCCGAGAACGGCAGCTTCATCATAACAAAGGGCACGAATGCCTATATCTCGGGTAAGGTCTGTCAGACCCTCGACCTTGGAACACATACCATGTTCATCGCGGATGTAACGGATATGGAGATCCTCTCGGAGGTACAGTCCGCTACCTATGAGTACTATCAGAGCAATATCAAGCCCAAGCCCGAGGCTGTCGGTACTACTGCCGATGGTCAGACTGTCTGGAGATGCGTTATCTGCGGCTATGAGTATGTGGGAGAGGAGCTTCCCGAGAACTTTGTCTGTCCTGTCTGCAAGCACGGCGCTTCCGACTTTGAAAAGGTGACAAAGGCTCCCGATACGGATATGGTCCCCGTTGGAAAGACCGAGGGCGGTCAGACTATATGGAGATGTACTGTCTGCGGCTATGAGTATATCGGCGATGAGCTTCCCGAGGGCTTTGAGTGCCCTCTCTGCGGCGTCGGCGCGGATATGTTCGAGAGGATAAGCGAGGCTCCTGCCGAGGGCGCTTCCGCCAATAAGTACGCAGGCACAAAGACCGAGAAAAATCTCCTTGAAGCTTTCGCAGGTGAGTCGCAGGCAAGAAACAAGTACACATATTACGCTTCTGTTGCCAAGAAGAACGGCTATGAGCAGATAGCTGCCCTGTTCCTCCAGACTGCGGAAAATGAAAAGGAACACGCAAAGCTGTGGTTCAAGGCTCTGGGCGGTATCGGCACTACTGCCGAGAACCTCCTCCATGCAGCTGAGGGCGAGAACTTCGAGTGGACAGATATGTATGATAGAATGGCAAGAGAAGCCGATGAGGAAGGCTTCCACGACCTTGCAGAGCAGTTCCGCGGCGTCGGCGCCATCGAAAAGCACCATGAGGAGCGTTATCGTGCTCTTCTCCATAATGTGGAGGCTATGGAGGTGTTCAGAAAAAGCGGCGTGACTATGTGGGAGTGCCGCAACTGCGGTCATATCGTCATCGGTACAGAGGCTCCAGAGGTTTGCCCTGTATGCTTCCATCCGCAGAGCTACTTCGAGGTCAGAAAAGAGAACTACTGATGTCAGAAAGTCTCACTCTGTATGAATAATACTCTAAAAGGCAGCAATAATAATGGATCAGACTAAAAAATACAAGATATTCAACCGCGATATGATGAAATGCCTTGCCATCTTCATCATGTTCTGGGGACATCTGGTGGGCTGGGTGCTTATGGACAGATACGACGGAGATGTCTCAAAGTATTATGAGCTTCCGCTGTGGGAGCTGATACTTATCTATACATCTCTGTTCTGCCCGCCTGTTATGTTCTTCTTTATCGCGGACGGCTACAAATACACACACGACAGGAAAAAATACGCCCAAAG
Source organism: Ruminococcus sp. (assembly GCA_017519145.1). Taxonomy (GTDB): domain Bacteria; phylum Bacillota; class Clostridia; order Oscillospirales; family Ruminococcaceae; genus Ruminococcus. Next base: position 801 of record JAFWTA010000024.1, on the reverse strand, counting down.
GCTGTTTATCTTTGCCTGCATAGCTCAGCCCTTTGACTGGCTGTGCTGTCACAAGGCTTTCGGCTGGTGGCATACAAATGTGATATTCACCCTGTTCTTCGGTCTCCTTGCGGTTATGGCGTGGGAGAGCAGATTCAGGCTTTGGCAGAGGATAGGTCTCGTTCTGCTGTGTATCGGCGCAACTGCGGCGATACAGTCGGACTGGTTCCTGTTCGGTATACTGTATATACTGTTTCTCCACTGCTTCCGTGAAAATCCGAAGGCTCGCGCTGTCGCTTTCTTCGGATTGTCCGTTGTCTATTTCGGAGCAAATCTGTTCAGTCTTGGTACGGTGCCAACTGTGCCTCTCCTTGTGGAGATAGCTACCATGCTGCTTATGTTCACAGCGGCTTATCTTTGCATGACGGTGTTCTATAACGGCAGAAAGGGTAAGCATCCCACATTTGCAAAATGGTTCTTCTATATCTTCTATCCGCTGCATTACTTCATCATATGGGTAGTTGAGAGAATAGTGAACTGATATGGTAAATCATAATTTATCATAATAACTTTGCTGAACGCCTGTAAGGGATTCCAAAGGGACTGTGTTCCTTTGGCGGAGTCCAGAGGCAGCGCCACTGGTCGTCGCTTTCAGCTTTTAAGGCGACGAAATAACACAACGCGCTCCGCAAGGGGTGAATCAAAAAACAGTCCGGTGGACTGTTTTTTGAGAGGGGACGCCCTGCAAGTGAGGGCGTCCCTTAATGGGCGGATGATATCCTCCCCTACAGTATGCTTTTTCGGAACGCCGAGGGCGGCGTC